>JBEEIJ010000057.1:0-28260 GCA_041169905.1 Pseudomonadota bacterium
CGCCGACTTCGCGCACGATCCCTGCGCCTTCATGGCCAAGCACGCTTGGGAAAATCCCCTCGCTGTCAAAGCCATCGAGCGTATAGGCATCTGTATGGCAAATGCCGGTCGCCATAATCTCTACCAAGACTTCACCAGCCTTGGGACCCTCAAGGTCAAGCTCGACAATCTCAAGTGGCTTCTTCGCTTCAAAGGCAACTGCTGCGCGCGTCTTCATGGTATTCGGGTCTCCTAAACTTAACCAAATCGTTGGGCTGGTTGCGCCCTTTTATTTGAACACAATCGTGCGGTTGCCATTCAGCATCACGCGGTGCTCCAGATGCAGTTTGACCGCCCGTGACAGCACCCGGCTTTCGGTCTCCTGTCCCTGCGCGATGAGATCGTCAACCGTATCGGCGTGATCAACGATCGAAACATCTTGGGTAATGATTGGACCTTCATCAAGGTCGGGCGTCACATAATGCGCCGTAGCGCCGACCATTTTGACGCCGCGTTCATATGCACGGTGATACGGCTTTGCGCCTTTGAAGCCCGGCAGGAAGCTGTGGTGAATGTTGATAACGCGCCCATCAAGCTTTCGGCACAGTTGGTCTGAAAGAACCTGCATATAACGGGCGAGGATGACGAGATCGACATTCTGTTCTTCGACCATCGCCAGCAGCTTGGCTTCTTGTTCCAACTTGTTTTCTGGCGTCACCGGCAAATGATAGAATGGAATGCCTTCATGTTCCGCGCGGCGCTGCCAATTTTGGTGGTTGGAAACGACGCTGGTTATTTCCATCGGCAAACGCTTGGTTGCTGTGCGGTAGAGCAGGTCGTTGAGGCAATGGCCGCCTTGGCTGACCATGATCATCGCGCGCAGTTTCTTACGCAAATCGTGAATGCGCCATTCCAACTGGAACGCCGTAGCAACAGGCAGGAACGCTGCTTCGAAACTTTCCTTCGTCGAACCAGCAGGGCATGCGATGGCGATCCGCATGAAGAATCGCCCGGTCGCCTCGTCGCCATATTGCGAGCTTTCGACGATGTTGCAGTCCTGGCTGGCAATTGAATTGGCCACCGCTGCGACGATACCCTTACGGTCGTCGCAAACTATCAACAGTACAAAATCTGCTCCCATACCCATTATCAATCCTCATCTCGCAAAACGTGGAACCGCGTAGCCGTCGAAGTCCACGCTATCCATTGCTCTCATCCATATATTAGGTCTTCTAATCGCAACATGTAGATGAAATGATTGGTCGGGGAATTTAATTTACCAATCACGAAAATTTGGTCAATTGCTTGACGGGGGCTGCAGTTTCAGTCTTATTGATGGAGAAATGGAAGACCCAGATATTTGGGGATGGTTGAGGGGAAGAAAATTGAAAAGTTATTTGAAAATTTCGACTGCGGCGATTGTGATTGCGTCGGCGAGTGTCGGTATCGGCATAAACCCTGCATTTGCGCAGCAAACAGCTGAAGAGCAGGACCGCGGTATTGCAGATATCGTTGTGACCGCAACGCGCCGTGAAGAGTCGGTCAATCGGGTGCCGCTTGCAATTACTGCCGTGGGTGGAGAAGCGCTGGGCGATCTCAACATCACGAAATTCGACAAGCTGATCGAATATCTGCCGAATGTTCGCGCTGCTTCGCGCGGTCCAGGTGCATCGTCCATCTTCATCCGTGGTCTTTCAACGGATTCGCCTGGTCTGCAAATCGCCGGTACCGCTGGCGCGCAGCCTACGGTCGCATTGTACATCAACGACGCGCCAGCATCGCTCGTCGGACGTAACCTTGACCTTTATGCGGTTGATCTTCAGCGCGTCGAAGTTCTGGCAGGTCCGCAGGGAACCCTGTTTGGCGCAAGTGCGATGGGTGGTGCGGTCCGCTACATCACCAACAAGCCTGATGCGAGCGCGTTTAGCGCTGGTTTCAACTCGAGCTATGCCTTCACCAAGGGTGGCGAAGAAAGCGTCGCTGGCGATGCCTTTATCAACGTCCCGATCATTCAGGACAAGCTGGCAATCCGCGCTGTGTTCTACACCGACCGGCAGGGTGGTTATATCGACAATATCGCAGGAACATACCAAATGCCGTTCAACGGCAATGTGGGCGTTGCTGGAAAATTGCCAACGGGTAACCCATTGTTGGTCATGCGCGCAATTCAGTCTTGCCAAGCCACTGCCACGACTGCGGTTCCGAATTGCACAGGTAGCCTTTACCGTGCGCCAACACGTCAGACGATCAACAATGACGCATTTGTAGAAGATAACTACAACGATGCGACCTACCGCGGTGGCCGTGTTGCGCTGACTTGGAAGGTCACGGACGATTGGTCTGTCGATCTGATGCATGTGCGTCAGGAACTCGACACTGACGGTGTATTCGACTTTGAACCTGATGTGGGCGACCTGAAGGTTACCAAGTTCAATGACAACTCGCTGCGCGACCGCGTAAGCCTCTCGACATGGGGCGTAAACGGCCGCCTTGGCGCGCTCGATTTGATCTACACCGGTTCATTCCTGAAGCATCGTGCAACGCAAGTTGCCGATTATGCCGGATATTCGAACATCGGTCTGTATTTGCCTTATTATGAATGCGATCGTGGCGTGTATTACACCGCAGCGTATAACGGCAATATCGGCAATACCTGTTATGCGCCGAGCAAAAGCTATCAGGTTCGTAACCGGACTGAGCGTATGACGCATGAGTTCCGCGTAACAACGCCTGCTGACAAGCGTCTTCGCGGTACATTCGGTTTGTTCTACGATGATAACAAATTGTTCGACAATACCGACTGGTCATATCTGCAACAGGCAGCTGGCTTTATCTATCGCCGTGCACCCAATACGTCGGTAAACGCCAATGACAAGAGTGTGCGCTCTGTCAATGTTGGCTTCTTCAACGACATCCAGCGTAAGGATACGCAGTTTGCTGCTTATGGTGAAGCGTCCTTTGATATCGTTCCAGACAAGCTAACTTTCACCGGCGGTCTTCGTTATTATGATGAAAAGGCTTCCATCAACGGTTCGTCTAACGGCAGCTTTGGCGGTGCTCGGGGTGTTTATAACGCCACTACCGGAACCTACACGGCGGCATCTTCAGGTCCAACGACTTATAACGTCAGCGCCAACCTGAACGTGCTTTATGCAGATGCGTCGCCAGCAAAGTATAGCGGCACTTTGTACAAAGCCAACTTGACCTATCGCCTTGACGAATCTTCGTTGGTATATGCGACTTACTCGGATGGTTTCCGCCCAGGTGGCTTCAACCGTCGTCCATGCCGCGTACCAAGTGCGATTTGCCCTACCAATGCAGACTTTGTCCGTTTGGGTACCTATGTACCTGACAAGGTGCAAAACTATGAAGTTGGTGGTAAATTCTCGCTGCTGGATCGTCGTTTGCAGGTTAACTTCGCTGCGTATCAGATTGACTGGAGCAATATCCAGATCACTGTTTTCGACCAGAACATCTCGAACCAAACATTTACTACGAACTTGGTGGATGCGCGGATCCGGGGTCTGGAAGGCGATGTAACATGGCGCACCACGCCGGAATTGACGTTTAACAGCGCATTTTCGTACAACGACTCTGAAATGACGAAGTACCGGAAGAGCACAACAGTGCTCCGTCCGCTTGGTGGTCCGCTTGCTTTGAGCCCCAAATTCCAGTTCAATGCACGTCTGCATTGGGAAAAGGAACTGGCCTCGGGTCTTGCTCCGTTCGCCCAGATTGGTGTTCATTATGTCGGAAAGAGCGTCTCTGACGTTATCGACAACGTAAACATCAAGTATCAATCGTTCAATCCGACACTGGCCTATGCTGGATCCATTCCTGTCACCTACAATGGTGTCACGGTGCGGCCTGGCGACGTCATCGCACCAATTCCAGGTGCACAGAACCTTGACTCATACACCACAGCTTCGGCATCGCTTGGTGTCTCGAAAGACGAGTGGCGTTTGGAATTGTTTGGTGACAACCTGACCGACGCGCGTCCCGAGCTTTACAAGAGCGGGAATGACGGTGAGCTGCGTACAACGACTTCGCGTCCACGCACAATCGGCCTGCGTTTCTCGTACAAGATTTAAGCAACATGGCGAGCGCCCCTGGGAAACCGGGGGCGCTTTGCCACATTTGCATTTCTGCGTTGCATCAAGCGTATGAAGTGCGGCAGGGTTCGTGCAACCGTTCGTCACAATATGGGAGAGTAGGTGACAATGTTGGCCGAGGCCTCGCCGGATAATATTGACGCCTTGTTGCGTGAAGCGCGGTCGCATTTGCAAAATGCCCGCTTTGCCGACGCAGAGGCTTTGTGCGCGCGTATATTGGAAGCCGCGCCGGATAATATTGATGCTCTGTACACTTTGGCGGTAACGCAGCGGATGCAGCGTCAGGTTCCTGCGGCGCTCACCACACTTGATAAATTGATTGCGAACGACGCTGGCTACGGTCGTGCTTGGCAAGAGCGCGGGCATTGTTTTCGTGATAGCGGTTTGCAAGAAGAGGCAATCGCAGCTTACCAGCGCGCAGTGACCCACAACGGGGCATTGGTCGCAAGCTGGCGTATACTTTCACAAATGCATGATAAAGCAGGGCGCGAGGGGCCTGCTAATTTTGCGCATGCCCAATATACGCATCTTTCCGCCCTTCCGCCTGAATTGCTAAGCGTTGCTAGCTTCATTCAGGAAGGGCGTATCTTCAAGGCAGAGCAATTGTGCCGTGCGTTCCTGCAACGCAACGGTCATCATGTTGAGGCGATGCGCCTGCTTGCCGACATCGGCATGAAATTCAACGCCTACGACGAAGCGGAATTTTTGCTGGAATCTTGCAAGGTATTGGAGCCCGATAATGTCAGCGCGCATTTCGATTATGTGAAAGTATTGCGCAAACGGCAGAAATTCGAACTGGCACTCAGCGAAGCTTCGGAACTGCGTGCAAAAGAACCGGGTAACCCCGAATTTGAAATGCTGTACGCCAATGAAAATCTGGCCGTCGGCAATTTTGATGAAGCGATGCTGATTTATGAGGCCCTGCTCGGGTCTATGCCGAATAATCCGGGCATAAACCTGACCTACGGCCATGCGCTTAAAACCGTCGGGCGGCAGGATGATGCCATTTCTGCCTATCGCCGCGCCTATCAGGTACGGCCAGACTGCGGTGATGCCTATTGGAGCTTGGCCAACCTCAAGACTTACCGTTTTGACGATAGTGAGATTGCCCAAATGCGGGAACGACAAGCGTCGCCCATGACCGCGCTTGATGACCGGTATCACCTCTGTTTTGCCTTGGGTAAGGCGCTTGAGGATCGCGGCGAACATAGTGCTTCGTTCGAATATTATGAACTTGGCAACCGTTTGAAGCGCGAGGAGCTGAAATATGATCCCGCAAGACTGACAAACGAAATGCGGCTGCAGCGCGAATTGGTGACCGCTGATCTGCTTGGGAAATTTTCCGGTGCAGGCTGCCCGGCGCGGGACCCGATTTTCATTGTCGGCTTGCCCCGCGCAGGTTCGACCTTGCTCGAGCAAATTCTTGCATCGCACAGTCAGGTCGAAGGGACGATGGAGCTCCCGAATATCTTTGCGTTGGCCTTCCGGCTTGACCGGCAACGCGTTGTGGGCGAGGCGCCTGAATATCCCGGCAACTTGGCGGATTTGACGCACGAAGACGTCACCCGCTTTGGCGAAGAATTTATCCGCGACACGCAAATTTACCGCAAGGGCGGCACACCCTTTTTCATTGATAAAATGCCGAACAATTTCCGTCACATCGGTCTTATCAACATGATACTGCCGAATGCCAAGATTATCGACGCTCGGCGCGGGGCCATGGGATGCTGTTTCAGCGGGTTTAAGCAGCTTTTCGCCGAAGGTCAGGAATTCACCTACGGGCTTGAGGAAGTTGGTCAATATTACACAGACTATGTGCAGCTAATGGACCATTGGGACAATGTCTTGCCCGGTAAGATTTTGCGCGTCCGTTACGAGGAAGTCGTTGCCGATCTGGAAACGCAGGTCCGGCGTTTGCTCGACTATTGCGGCCTTCCTTTTGAAGAGGCTTGCCTCAATTTCCACCAGACCGAGCGCGCGGTTCGCACCGCGAGTTCGGAACAGGTGCGACAACCGATTTTCAAAAGCGGTGTTGATCAATGGGAGAATTTCAGCGAATTTCTCGATCCGCTGCGTAAAAAATTAGGGCCTGAATTGGCCGCAACCTGAGGAGGAATTTTATGACTGACAATGCGCCGACTGGTCCAATACGTGTCGATGAAGTCTCCTCGCTGGGGCAGCGTTGGTATGTCCTCATCATCATGATGCTGGTGTACACGATCAGCATCGCTGACCGTTATGTTCTGTCCACATTGCTTGGACCCATTAGCAAAGAATTGAACCTGACGGATACGGAGACTGCATGGCTTGGCCTTCCGCTGGCGCTTTTTTATGTGACGATGGGCATCCCTTTGTCATGGTTGTGTGACCGGACGAACCGCCGCAACTTGCTCGCGGCATCGGTTGCCGTTTGGTCGCTCATGACGGCGATCACGGGTTACACGCGGGGCTATATCGATTTGCTTTTGGCGCGCGTTGGCGTGGGCATTGGTGAGGCTGGCGGCACACCTGCGTGCAATTCCATCATTGCTGACTATTTCCCTGCCGACCGACGCTCGATGGCCATGACCGTGTTTGCACTTGGCGCGCCCATTGGGGCGTGGCTTGGTTCGGACATTGCGGGCTATGTCTCTACATTACACGGGTGGCGCGCCGCTTTCTTTGTACTGGGCGTGCCCGGTATCATTTTGGCGCTGATCATCATGGTAACGATTAAGGAGCCGAAGCGCGGGCGTCTTGACGTAGTAACCGAAGATAAAGCGCCGACGATCATGGAAACGATGAAATTTCTCTGGTCACAAAAGTCGGCAGTGCATGCGATGACCGGAAGCGGCCTGTCTGCATTTTGGGGCTGGGGCCTGATGTGGTTCACGCCTTTGTTCATGCAGCGCACATATGGCATGGATGAAGGCGAAGCCGGAAGCATGCTGGGCTGGATTTATCTTATTGGCGGCATTGGCGCGTCATTATTGACGGCATGGGTGGTGGCACGTCCGACATATACAGACCCACGTAAAATCGCCCGGCTTTTGGCCGTGGTAACGGCATTGGCCACTATTCCGTCGTTTCTTGCATATTATACACGTGACCTTGGGGTAGCGCAGGTCATGTGGTGGTTGTTCATTCCGGCCATTTATTTCTACATCGGCCCGGCATTCGCACTCTGCCAGAACTTGGCTGCTCCGAAAATGCGGGCAATGGCTGTGGCCATATCCTTGGTTGTTGCCAATGTGCTGAACCTGATTATCGCACCCGCAATTGTTGGCGGCCTCAGCGACTTTTTTGACGCTGCGGGTGGCGGCAATGCTGATTCCCTGCGCTTTGCACAGCTTATTCTCGCGCCAACCGGCCTGTGGGCAGCGTGGCATTATTGGCGCGCCGAAAAATACATTATTGAAGATCAAAAGAGAGCCATTGGATATGTCTAATTCACCGCTAAAGTCTTATATTAATGGCGCGTGGGTTTTGCCTGCGACGTCCACTGCAACGGTGGATGCGGTAAATCCTGCTACCGAAGAAGTCTGCGCCGTTGTTGCCGTTTGCGGCCGTGACGATGTCGAATTGGCCGTCACAGCGGCACGCGCTGCGTTTGATGGATATGCAGCGACCACGCTTGAGCATCGCATTGCGTTGGTGGAAAAGCTGATCAATATTTTCGAACGACGTTACGGAGAAATGGTAACCGCCATTTCGACCGAGATGGGCGCGCCGTACGATCTGTCGCATGACGCGCAGGCGGAGAGCGGCCCCGGCCATTTACGCGCAACGGTTAAGGCCGTGCGGGAAATGGCGTGGGATTATGATGTTGGCACAGACGGCATCGTCACGCATGAGCCTATCGGCGTTTGCGTGCTCATCACGCCGTGGAACTGGCCGATAAACCAGATCGTGTGCAAGGTCGGTCCAGCGTTGATTACGGGCTGCACTATGGTTTTGAAGCCAAGTGAAATGGCGCCGCTGTCGGCTCAGCTGTTCGCTGAAATGGTCGAGGAAGCCGGTTTCCCCAAAGGCGTGTTCAATATGATCCATGGCACCGGCGCTTCCGTCGGTGACGCGCTGACCAGCCACCCTGAAGTCGATATGATCTCGTTTACGGGCTCAACGCGGGCAGGCGTTCAGATCGCCAAAAATGCCGCAGATACCGTGAAGCGCGTTGCGCAGGAACTGGGTGGCAAGTCCGCCAATATCGTTTTTGCCGACAGTGATTTGGAGGCTGCGGTCACGCGCGGTGTGCTGCATTGCTTCGGAAATACTGGTCAGTCGTGCAACGCCCCGACGCGCATGCTTGTGGAACAATCGGTCTATGATGAGGCGGTTGCGATTGCAGCACGCGTTGCGAAGGCCGCGAAGCTTGGCGACCCGATGGACAAGGGCCCACATTATGGCCCCGTTGTCAGCAAGGCACATTATGACAAGATACAGGGTCTGATTCAGGTCGGCATCGATGAAGGTGCGCAGCTTGTTTCCGGCGGCACAGGCCGGGCCGATGGCTTTGATCGCGGCTATTATGTGAAACCGACGGTTTTTGCGGGCGTTCACAACAAGATGCGCATTGCCCAAGAAGAAGTGTTTGGTCCGGTGCTGGTGTTGATTCCGTTTAAGGATGAAGCGGAGGCCATCGCGATCGCCAATGACTCGCCATATGGGCTCTATGCCTATGTGCAGACCGGTGACTTGGACCGCGCCCGCCGTGTTTCGCGCTTAATGCGGGCGGGCGGTGTGAGCATCAATGGCACAAGCCAAGACTATATGGCGCCATTTGGCGGCTACAAGCAGTCGGGCAATGGCCGCGAATATGGCGAATTTGGTGTGCGCGATTTCCTTGAGATCAAATCGATCAGCGGGTTCCGCGTTCCATGAAACTCACCGATATCGAAACCTTCGTCGTTGGCAATCCGCCGCCACATTTTGGCGGCCGCTATTTCGTGTTCGTCAAACTGACAACCGACAGCGGTGTGTCAGGAATTGGCGAGGCATATTGCGTCCCGTTTGAGCCACATCTTGTTGCCAAAATGATTGAGGATGTGTTCGCGCGCTACGTCGCCGGAAATGATCCGCACGATATCGAAAATATGTGGCGCCGGGTGTATTCCAGCGGTTTTACGCAGCACCCCGACCTCACGCTCATGGGCGTGTTGTCCGCGCTCGAAATGGCGTGCTGGGACATCATTGGCAAGGAGGCCAACAAGCCGGTCTATAAGCTGCTCGGCGGTCAGGTGCACGAACGGTTGCGCGCCTACACCTATATCTACCCGCGGCCCGGCGATACAAAGGATGTGTATCACGACCCTGACCTCGCGGCAGAACGCTCGGCTGAATATTTGAGCCAAGGTTTTACCGCGCTGAAGTTTGATCCTGCCGGACCATATTCGGCGTTTGACGGACGGCAACTGTCGTTGGAGGCGCTTGACCTGTGCGAACGGTTTGCCAAGTCTCTGCGCGAAGCGGTTGGCATGAAAGCAGACCTATTGTTCGGGACACATGGTCAAATGACGGCAGCAGGCGCAATCCGGCTTGCCAAACGCCTTGAACCATATGATCCGCTCTGGTTGGAAGAACCCGTACCCCCCGACGCGCCTGAGGAGATGGCCAAGGTTGCACGGGCAACGTCGATACCCGTTGCCACCGGTGAACGGCTGACGACCAAATATGATTTCGCACGGCTGCTGCGTGCAGGCGCGGCTGCAATTTTGCAAATGAACCTCGGGCGGGTTGGCGGCATATTGGAAGCCAAGAAGATTGCCGCAATGGCCGAAGTCGATCATGTGCAAATTGCACCGCATTTGTATTGCGGACCAGTGGTTGGCGCAGCCAATATCCAGATTGCGACTTGCTCGCCAAACTTCCTCATACTTGAAAGCATTGAGACGTGGGGCGGTTTCCATACGGAAATTTTGAAATCGCCCATTCGGTTTGAAGAGGGGCATGTCATCCCATCGACTGCGCCTGGTCTGGGTGTCGAACTGAACGAAGATGTCGCCCGTGCCAATCCCTATACTGGCGATATGTTGCACCTCGAAATGACGCAGCACCCCGTTCAATGACCGAGGAATATGACTATATCATCGTCGGCGCAGGCACGGCGGGTTGTGTGCTGGCCAACCGGCTGACCGAGGATGGCAAGTACAGCGTCTTGTTGTTGGAGGCCGGGGGAAGCGATCTTTCGATCTGGATCCAAATGCCCATTGGCTATGGGCGCACATTTTTCGATAAGCGGATTAACTGGATGTACGATACCGCGCCCGTTGAGGCGCTGGGCGGTCGGCAGAGCTATTGGCCGCGCGGCAAGGTCGTCGGTGGATCAGGCTCCATCAACGCGATGGTCTATGTGCGCGGCCAACCGCGCGATTTCGAAGATTGGAAAGCCTTGGGCAATGCAGGCTGGGGCTGGGATGATGTCCTGCCCTACTTCAAAAAGTCAGAGGATTTTGACTGGCACAGCGCGCACCATGGCCAGGGTGGGCCGCAACATGTCACCGACATCTCCCCCTTTGCCCATCCCATTTGTCGCAGCTTTATTGAAGCTGCGCAGACATTAGGCTTTCCTGCGAGCAACGATCTCAACGGCGGTACATCTGAAGGTGTCGGTTATTATCAAATCAACACACGCGGTGGTTGGCGCGCGTCCACCGCGAATGCGTTTCTGCATCCGGCGCGCAAGCGCAAGACGCTGAAGCTTAAGACCATGGCGCAGGCGACGCGCATTTTGTTTGAGGGACGGCGCGCGGTCGGTGTTGCGTACACATGCAAAGGCGCGCAATTAGAGGCGAAGGCGCGATGCGAAGTGATCCTGTCCGGCGGCGCGATTAACTCACCGCAATTGCTGATGCTGTCGGGTATCGGCGATTCAAGCCATCTGAAAAATGTCGGTATCGAACCGATTGTCGATGCAAAGGCCGTAGGCCGTAATTTGCAGGACCATATTGCAGTGTCCTATTTCTACAAAGTCCGCACGGCGACGCTGAATGATGTGCTGCATCCGGTCGTGGGCAAAATCCGCGCTGGATTGCGCTATATGGCCGACCGGGCGGGACCGCTGTCGTTGAGCGTCAATCAAAGCGGGGGTTTTGTGCGCAGCGACGCAACGAAAAAGCACCCGAATTTGCAGCTATATTTCAGTCCGGTCAGCTACACCAAAACACCATTGTCGGAACGAAAGCTGCTCAACCCGGATCCATTCTCGGCGTTTCTGCTGTCGCATAATCCCTGTCGTCCGACCAGTCGGGGGCATATTGAGCTCGCGTGCGCCGATCCGGCCAAATATCCGGTCATCCACCCGAACTATCTCGCAACGCAAGCCGATATTGACGATGTGCTGGCCGGCAACCGATTGCTGAAGCAAATTGCGCGGACGAAGCCGCTTGCGGATATCATCACCGAAGAGCTCATTCCCGGCGCGCATGTCGATGGCGATGAAGCCCTGCTCGCGGATTTTCGGGCACGCGCCGATACCGTCTATCACCCCACAAGCACGTGCATGATGGGCCCGGATGCAGCGACCTCCGTGGTTGATGTCCGCTTACGTGTGCATGGTGTGGACGGCCTGCGTGTCATCGACGCCTCCGTGTTTCCGACAATCACATCCGGCAACACCAACGCCCCGACGGTGATGGTGGCGGAAAAGGGTGCAGCCATGATCTTGGAAGATGCGAAAAGCATGCGTTAATTTTATTTACCAATCCTTTTCGGCTGTGCTACCTCATGATGAGTGCGCGAATCCGGGGAGGGAGTGGCGATGCATCCGAAGATCGATCTAAAGCAGTTGCCGCCGTTAAAGGCGCTAAAGGGTTTTGAGGCGGCAACCCGCCACCAAAGCATCCGCGATGCAGCGGACGAGCTTTGCCTCACCCATCCTGCTGTCAGCCATCAGGTCCAGCTGATCGAAGATGCGCTTGGCGTGACGTTGTTCGTCCAGGAAGGGCGGCATATCGTGTCGACGGAAGAGGGTAAGGTTCTCTATCCTTATGTCCGCGCTGCGTTTGAATCGTTGCTGGAGGGGGTTGAAGAAGTCCACCGTCATGCGCTGGACAAGCCACTTCGCGTGCAGACTTATGTCACGGCGTCGATACGTTGGCTCGCAAAACGTGTGCCGCAGTTTCTGGCTGATCACCCTGAAGTAAAGCTGACGCTCAACACATGTGCTGTTGAATGGGAATTTGACGATGTGCACGCGGATGTCGGGCTCGTTTATTGCGCATCAGAACCCGACGCGACCAAATTTCATTGGGTTCCGTTATATGAATATGCGCTGTTTCCCGTCTGTAGCCCGGCCGTTGCAGAGGCGATGGGGCCAAATCCCAGTCCGCAGACATTGATGACCAAGCCGCTTGTTGCCATCTATACCGAAGTGCAAAATTGGGAGACGTGGTTTGCTTCGGCCGGGTCGGCGTTTGAACCATCCGTGCCCTATCTCATGGTCGACACCTTGGCCGTTGCGCTTGAAATGGCGCTGAACGGTGAAGGCATTGCGCTGGTCAACGGCCCGTTTGTCGATCAGGATCTGGCCGCCGGTCGGCTTGTGCAGCCCATTGGCCATAAAGCGGTTTGCCCCGGCGCATGGGGCCTGATCTGCCGCAAGGATATGAAAGAGAATCTGCGCATTCGGACATTCATGGATTGGGTGGCCAAGAATGTCGAAGACAGCCGTTTAGGCGTCGTGGGTTAACGCTTTGGCACGACCTCATAGCCCGGCTCTTCGGGTTCATCGTCGACCATTTCGGCCGGAAATCCAGTGCCCAAAACCTTAATGCCCAACGGCTCTTCATAACGACGGATGATGTTGGGTGAAAATTCGCGCGGGCCGTAAGCTTCCTCGCCTTCCTTAAAGATTTTCACAATGAGCGGCGACAGTTCAACGGGGACATGCGCCGCTTGGGCAATTTTGTCGAACAGGCCCACGTCCTTGCTGACGAGGTCCATCGTGAAATTGATATCGCGGCTGCCGTTGAGGATGACCTGGCTTTCGGTTTCGTGGACAAAGCTGTTGCCCGACGAAATCCGGATCGCTTCATATGTGGTGTTCATATCAAGCCCGATGGCTTTACATGTGGTCAGCGCCTCGGCCAGTGCAACGAGATGTACCGTGCAGAGATAGTTGGTCATCACCTTCAATTGTGACGCGGTGCCAAGGTCGCCGGTATGCAATATACGCCGCCCCATTGTCGTCAAAACCGGCAGAACAAATTCGAACGCGGCGCGCGGGCCGCCTGCAAAAATCGCAATATTGCCGGTGTCCGCACGATGGCAGCCGCCCGAAACCGGGCATTCCATGAACATCGCACCACGCGCCTCAACCAAAGCGCCGAGCCGGATGACTTCGCTATAATCAGTCGTGCTCATTTCGAGCCAAACCTGACCCGGACGCATGATTTGAAGAAAACCGTCCGCACCCTCGGCAACGGCAGCGCTGGCCGCGGGGGATGGCAAGCATGTAATAATCAGGTCTACGGCTTCACCCAATTCTTTTGGTGATGCTGCGGAGGCTGCACCCCGATTGACATATTCGGCAACGAGCGCGGCATCAAGGTCGCGTACAGTGACGTCATGGCCATTGCGGATGAGGCTGCCTGCCAGTTTCCCGCCAACATTGCCAAGACCGATAAATCCGATTTTCATGATTGCACCCAGTTCATTTACAACGCGCGATACGCGCGCTTTAAAAAAGTTAGAGCGCTGTCAATGCGTGGCCACAATTGAAAAATTTGGCCAATTGGATGAATTATTTTGCAGCGCGGCGAAGAACTCCACGCTGCTGGGCGCTATTTACGTAACGCTATAGCCAAGCGTGGCGGACATAGCTTCGGCCAGCCGATTGCGGGCAAGCGCGCAGACAACTTTCCGATCAGCAAGTGCGCCCGGATCAAAGGGTTCGAGAAAGTAGACGCCTACGTCGTAAGTGCCGGGGCGTGTAAATGCCCGCCATGCGCTTTCCCAGCCGGTCTCCTCGCCCACCCAAGCGATATCCGCGGCGTTGGCGCCGAAGTCTAAAAGAACCGGCTGAATCATCATTGGTTTGGGCGGTGGTGCCAATGTCGCAAACAAGGACTGTTTGAACGGCAATAGTCCTTGGCCGTCCGAGGTTGTGCCTTCCGGGAACAGTGTCACTGACCAGTTTTCTGCGATAGCTTCGCGTAACTCGGCCACTTGTTGCGTAACATTCTGCTTTTCGGTGCGGCTGATGAAAATCGTGCGATTCAGCTTTGCAAGCCAGCCAATGATGGGCCAGTCGCGCACGCCATCCTGCGCGACAAAGGACGTTCCCGTTATGCCTGCCAATATCGGAATATCGTGCCATGAAAGATGGTTGGCTACAAAGAATACATCCCGGCGGAGCGGGATGCCGTGCACACGAACGCGCGCGCCCAAGGCGCGAGCGGCAATGCGCAAGAATAACATCGCCCATGGCGACGGCAACCGCAGCAGATGCCAGACGAGATGAAGTGGCAACAACACAGCGAGCGGCACCGCAATCCACACAACGCGCATGGCGCACAGGAAATATGCCTGTAGCTGAACCTTTGGTTTCGCAATGCTAATAGTCGCCATCGGGTTCCGCTTTAAAATTGGGACAATAATTTAATCTTAACGTGACTAGCCGCCGACTGTGACTTTCCGATGACGGTCCCGCGCAACTTTAGTTCGCGGAACGTTGGCATATCATGGCTTATCGCTTTTTCAAACGAAGTGCATCCCAACTGGCGTCCGCCAGCCATCCCCCGTCAACTGGCAAGCTTGCACCATTGATGAAGCTGTCTTCATGCCCAAGAAACGCAATGGCTTGGGCGACATCTTCGGGCTTGGCAAAACGGCCCATGGGAACGCGGTCAATGATATCACTGTCGGAATAAGCGCCCGAACCTTGGTCGGCCTCATCCATTTCCGTTTTAATCCAGCCCGGACACACGGCGTTCACACGCACACCGCGGCCACCCCATTCTGCCGCAAGCGTTCGCGTCAATCCGACCAATCCATGCTTTGACGCGTTGTAGGCTGATCGATCTATAACACCGTGAAGCCCGGCGATTGAGGCAACGTTGATAATATTACCTCGGTTGCGCCCAAGCATCTGCTTTCCGATTTCGCGGCACAGCAAAAACGGTCCGGTCAGGTTGATGTTCATGACGCGCTGCCACTGTTCGATACTGGTCGTTTCGGCGCTGCAAATCAAACTGATGCCGGCGTTGTTGACCAACACGTCTGCGGCGCCATGTTCGCGGGCAATTTTCTCGGCCAATTGAATAACAAATTCTTCAGAGGAAATGTCGCCCGAAAGCGCGGATACGCTCCCGCCAAGAGCAACCAATGCTTCGACTTGCGCATCCAGGGGCTGCACGTCGGTCATGACAACATGATAGCCTTTTTCGGCGAAAAGTCGTGCCGTTGCAAAGCCAACGCCTTGTGCAGCACCCGTAACCAACGCAACTTTCATAGCCCTACCTTTATATTCTCAATCAACCCTGCGCGCCTTATAGGCACCGGCGGTCCTAATCCAAAAATTTTTTTAACCGGTCCCGTCATATTCCCCATTTGTGCCTGACCGCAAACCCGCCCTAAGGTTCTGTTATAAGGAGCAGGGCTTTTATGCAAACATCGGCACGAGTGGTCATAATCGGCGGCGGGATAATGGGGGCATCGTTGCTTTACCATCTCGCCGAACTCGGGTGGACGGACTGTCTTCTGATTGAAAAGGATGAACTGACCTCCGGCTCGACATGGCACGCGGCTGGCCAGTGCCCAAATATCACGGGCAGCTTCAACCTTGCTAAGATGCATGCGTACAGCAACGATCTCTACCCACGGCTGGAAGGTCTGACCGGGCAATATGTCAGTTGGCATAAATCCGGCGGCATCCGCCTTGCAACCAACGAGCGCGAGCTTGCATGGATGCGCTATATTCAGGGTTTTTCGAAAATCATCGGGTTCGAGATGGAGATTATCCCGCCTGAGGAAATTCTCCGCCACAACCCATTCATGACGCTTGACGGTGTCATCGCCGGTGCGCGGACGACCCAAGACGGGCATGCCGATCCGTCGGGTATTTGCAACGCGCTCGCCATTGGTGCCAAGAATATGGGCGCCAAAATTGTGCGCAAAAACCGTGTGACGGGGCTGACGCAATTGCCATCTGGCGAATGGGATGTGGAGACTGAAAAGGGCACGGTCCGGGCCGAAATAGTCGTAAATGCGGCGGGCTGCTATGCCCGGCAAATCGCGCAAATGGCTGGCATCGATATTCCAGTGACGAACATGGAACATCATTATGTTGTCACCGATCCGATCCCCGCATTCAAAGATCGCGATGAAGAAATACCGGTCATGCGTTGTCCCCATGTGTCGGGATATTTCCGGCAGGAGCAGAAAAGCGGACTGATTGGCGTGTATGAAAATACGGGCCTGGCCGAAGCATGGGCGCCGCGCGGCGGAAACCCTGAATGGGATTCGACCAGCGAGTTGTTCCCCGAAGATCTGGAGCGCATCGCCCCATGGCTGGAGCGCGCGATTGAACGGATGCCGATTTTTGGTGAAGTCGGTTTGCGGCGCTTCGTCAACGGCGCGATCCCGCATACGCCCGACGGTGGGCCTTTGTTGGGGCCAGCCGTGGGCTTGAAGAATTTTTGGCATTGTTGCGGCACAAGCTTTGGCATCGCGCAAGGCGGCGGCGCTGGAAAATATCTCGCGCAGTGGATGGTGTTCGGTGATGCCGATATCAACATGACCGAATTCGATCCGCGCCGTTACGGCCCTTATGCGGACGAAGATTACAGCCGCGCCAAGGTTTTTCTTGATTACCGCATGACGTTCACGACGCGGCTTCCCGGCGAAGAAGAACCCGATGGCCGCCCGCAAAAGATGAGCGCGCTATATGGCCGTTTGCTGTCCGCTGGCGCGGTATATGGTGAAACCTACGGTTGGGAGCGGCCTAAATATTTTGCCCTCGACGGCGCAGAGGAAGAAGGCGGCTATCACCGCACCAATAGCTTTGACGCAGTCGCCGCAGAGGTAAAGGCGGTTGCCGATCGGGTTGGCGTGCTCGATCTGTCCGGCTTTGCAAAATATGACGTAAGTGGGCCAGATGCCGAGGCCTTCCTCAACCGTATCTGCGCCAACCGAATGCCCAAAAAGTTGGGCGGTATCGGCTTGGTGCACCCGCTTTCGGTGCAGGGTCGCATTTATGGCGAAATGACCGTCACGCGTTTTGCTGATGACCATTTCTACTGCCTTTCGGCAGCAGCAGCTGAACAGCGCGATTGGGATTTGCTGATCCAAAGCAAATTGCCGGACGAAGATGTGACTATCCGCAATCTGACGATGGACCTTGGCGTTCTCGTGATGAACGGCCCACGCTCGCGCGATGTGCTGCAAAAGCTAACCGACGCCGACCTTAGCAACGAAGGTTTCCGCTGGCTCAGTGGTCAGGAAATCGAGATTGCGGGCATCAATATGCGTGCGCTTCGTGTGTCTTATGCCGGAGAATTGGGCTGGGAATTGCATCCAGCGATGAAGGACCTCGCGGCGCTATACGAAGCAGTATGGGAAGCTGGACAGGAATTCGGCATCGTCAATTACGGACTGTACGCAGCGAACAGTATGCGCGTCGAAAAGGGGTATAAAGCCTGGGGTTCCGAGCTCACCAATGAATTGACGATGATTGAGGCGGACATGCCGCGATTCATCAATTTCAACAAGGATGATTTTGTCGGCAAGCAGGCGACGTTGGATGCGCCTGATCGCTTCCGCATCGTATACGGCGCAGTTGATGCAGACAATGTCGATGTGCGCGGCGGCGAGCCAATTTTGGTCGGCGACAATTGTATCGGCCTGACGACATCAGGCGGCTATGGACATCGCGTTGGCAAGAGCCTGTTTTTCGCCTGCGTGCCTATTGAAAACGCGAAGCCGGGGTCGCAGTTCGATATCGTGTTGCAGGGCGAACGACGCATCGGCACAGTGCTGGAGCACCCTGTTTATGATCCTGATAACGCCAAGATGAAGGTCTGATCCGCGTGGCTGAATTACCCAAAAAGGCAAAAGTCGTCATCATCGGTGGCGGTGTCATCGGCTGCTCTATTGCATATCACCTGACCAAGATCGGCTGGGACGACGTGGTCTTGCTGGAACGCAAGCAATTGACCAGCGGCACGACATGGCATGCGGCGGGGTTGGTCGGGCAATTGCGGCCTAGCATCAACATGACCAAGCTCGCAAAATATACCGGCGAACTCTATCGCGGGCTTGAGGCGGAAACTGGCCAAGCCACTGGCTATCGCCAGTGCGGTTCGATTTCGATGGCCACCAATGCCGAACGCTTTGAGGAGCTAAAGCGCAGCGCATCCATGGCCAAGGTATTTGACCTGCCCGTGCATGTCGTAACACCACAAGAAATCAAAGAACTGGCCCATATCGTCAATGTTGATGATGTCGTCGGCGGTATTCATATCCCAAGCGACGGCTATGCGAATGCAGTCGATATTACGCAGGCCTTGGCCAAAGGTGCGCGCACCGGCGGCGCCAAAATCTTTGAAAACACCAAAGTCACCAAAATCCGCCACAATGGTGATCGCATCACGGGCGTCGATACGGATGATGGCTCGATTGACGCTGATTATGTCGTCATCTGCGGGGGTATGTGGACGCGCGATTTGGCAGCCAGCGTTGGCGTCGCTGCGCCATTGCACGCATGTGAACATTATTATGTTCTGTTCGAAGGCGTCGAAGGCATCGACAATACCCTGCCGGTTCTGCGCGATTATGATTATTGTGGTTATTATAAATATGACGCGGGCAAGCTGCTTGTCGGCGCATTTGAACCCAATGCGCGCCCTTGGGGTATGGACGGCATATCCGAAGATTTCTGTTTCGATGAAATTGCCGGTAGCTTCGAGCATTTTGAGCCATTGTTGATCGATGCGATGCGCCGTGTGCCTGCACTGGAAAAAGCGGGCATTCAAAAATTCTTCTGCGGTCCCGAAAGCTTTACCCCGGACGTGCGATACCATTTGGGTGAAAGCGCTGAATTAAAAGGCTGCTTTGTTGCCGCTGGCCTCAATTCCATCGGCCTGCAATCGGCGGGCGGCGTGGGCAAGGTCATGGCGGACTGGATCCGTGATGGTATTCCGCCCGCAGACCTGTGGACCGTCGACATCCGCCGCAACATGCCGTTCCAGATTAACCGCAAATATCTGCGCGAACGCGTTACCGAAAGCCTCGGCCTATTGTACGCGACGCATTATCCGTTCAAGCAATATGAAACCGCACGCGGGGTTCGGAAATCGGCATTACACGACCGGCTCGTCGCGCAAGGTGCGTGTTTTGGCGAAGCTTTTGGTTGGGAACGTGCCAACTGGTATGGTGAACCGGGCAGCACGCCCGCATATGCATATAGCTATGGCCGCCAAAACTGGTTTGAAGCCAATGCAGAAGAATGCAAGGCCGTGCGCGAAGCGGTTGGCCTGTTCGACCAATCAAGTTTCGCCAAATTCCGTCTTGAAGGCCGCGATGCGATGGCCGTGCTTAACCGCGTTTGCGCGAACGACGTCGATGTTGCCCCGGGCAAGCTGGTCTATACCCAATGGCTCAATGAAAAGGGCGGTATTGAGGCTGACCTGACCGTCACACGCCTTTCCGAAACCGCATATCTGATCGTCACCGGCGCTGAAACCGAGGTGAAGGATTTCAACTGGTTGAAACGCCATACGCCCGAAGATGCACATGCCGTGCTGACCAATGTGTCGTCAGGCATGGGTGTCATTTCGATCATGGGACCCAACAGCCGCGCGTTGCTGCAATCGATTAGCCCCAATGACCTGTCGCATGAGGCGTTCCCCTTTGCGACCTCGCAAGAGATTGAGTTGGGCTATGCCATCGTGCGCGCATCGCGCATTACCTATGTGGGTGAGCTGGGGTGGGAGCTCTATATTCCCACCGAGTTCATGGCTGGCGTATATGATGCGATCGTCGCTGCTGGCGCGGCGTTTGGATTAAAGCATTGCGGCTATCACGCGCTGAACGCGCTGCGCATGGAAAAGGCCTATCGCCACTGGGGCCATGACATCACGGATGAGGATACACCGTTGGAAGCCGGCCTCGGCTTTGCTGTGAAGATGGACAAGCCGGGTGGTTTCATCGGCCGCGAGGCTTTGGTCGCGCAGAAGGAAGCAGGCCTTAAGCAGCGGCTTGTACAGTTCTTGGTCAAATCACCCGAACCCATGCTCTATCACAATGAACCGATTTGGCAGGGCGACCGGATCGCCGGTTATATTCGCTCGGGCATGTATGCCCATACGCTCGGCGGCGCGTGCGGCCTTGGCTATGTCGATGCCGCCGATGGCGGTGTCGTCGGGCCAATTGGCGCTGATGATTATGAGATCGAAATTGCCGGTGTCCGCTATCCCGTCACCGCGTCACTTAAACCTTTTTATGACCCCACAAATGCACGGATCAAAATCTAATGTCGCACACTGAACTTATGGGCCGCCTCGCTGCAAACACGCAGGTTGGATACAGTTTCGATCAGGAATTCTACACCAGCGATGCGGTGTTCAAAGCAGACTTTGATGAAATCATCAGCCAGAAATGGCTGCTGGCTGGCCATGTTTCACGCATCCCGAATAAAGGTGATTATTTCCTGTACCGGGTTGGTAATGAACAGATTATCGTTATTCGCGAAAACAGCGAAAGCGTCCGCGCATTTTTCAACGTCTGCCGTCACCGGGGTTCGACGATTTGTCAGTCGGAAAGCGGCAATGCGCCGCGTCTGGTCTGCCCCTATCATGCATGGACATTTGGCCTTGATGGTCGCCTGATCTCCGCGCGGTTAATGCCGGAGGATTTCGACAAAGCCGAAAACAGTTTGTTCGCGTGCCACATCCGCGTTTTTCATGGCCTGATTTTCATCAACATGAGCGAGGGCGAACCGGACGATTTTGACGCGACCTTTGGCGACATGGGCGCAATTCTCGACTATCATGGTTTTGCTGATGCGCGGATCGCGCACGCCGGCAGCTATCCCACGACCGCCAATTGGAAGCTGGTTATCGAGAATTTCTTTGAATGCTATCATTGTGTGCCGTCGCATCCCGAATTCTGCTCAATGCATGCATCAGAGTCAATCGTTGCCGTAGGCGCAGGGCCAAGTTCGGGGCCTGCTGACGCCATTGCAAGCTTCACGCCCAAGTTGCAGGCTTGGGAAGCGAGCGCAGCAGCGGCCGGCCGGCCAATCGGTAATATCGACGACGCCCCCGAAAGCAGCCACCTGCGTCTGTTGATGCAGCGGATGAACAAGGATGGCTGGTCATCGGAAACGCAAGACGGTTCCGCGCCTGCGCCATTAATGGGCAAGCGGACAAAGGCAGATGGCGGCCGGATGCACTTGAGCTTCAGCCCGTTCAGTCAAATTGTTGCCGACGACCATTTCGCTATCCTGTTTCAGTTCACGCCGCGTGGCGCGCTAGAAACCGATGTGGAAATGATCTGGCTTGTCGATGGCCGCGCGACGGAGGACCAGGTTGACATTGAAAAGATGATCTGGGGCTATCACGCGACAACTACGCAGGACAAAGTCATCACCGAAAATAATCAGGCGGGGATTATGTCGAGCCGTTACCGTCCCGGTCGCTATTCCGACCAAGAGGGCAGCGTTCTTAACTTCCAGAAATGGTATTTGAACCAGTTCGGGCTGGCGCGGGCCGAGTGACCATAGTCGCCAACATGCGGGCAGTTTTGCTGACCGGCCATGGCGGTTATGAAAAGCTGGAATTGCGTGATGATGTGCCGGTACCGAAACCCGGTGTTGATGACGTCCTGATCCGTGTTGGCGCGGCGGGCGTCAATAATACGGATATCAACACGCGCATTGGCTGGTATTCCAAATCGGTCGCAGAGGCGACGGAGACGGGCGCTGCAGAGGGGCTTGAAGGCGCTGGCGATGATGGCTGGTCCGGTGCTGCGTTTCAATTTCCGCGCATTCAGGGTGCAGATGCTTGCGGGAGGATTGTCGCAGTTGGCGATAATGTCGATCCCGCCCGTATCGGTGAACGAGTCTTGGTCGAACCCGTCTTTTGCGGCGCGAGCCGTTATGACATTCTCTATTTCGGATCGGAAGTCGATGGCGGCTTTGCGGACTATGCCTGTGTTCCTTCCGTTCATGCGCACCGCGTTGAATCTGCGTTATCGGACATCGAACTGGCTAGCTTTCCCTGCGCTTATGGCACTGCGGAAAACATCCTGACCCGTATCAATGTGCAGCCTGGCGAGCGTATCCTCATCACGGGTGCCTCAGGTGGCGTTGGCTCGGCGGCAGTCCAGCTTGCGAAACGGCGCGGCGCAGAGGTCATCGCCATGGCAGCGGATAGTAAGGCAGATAGCGTCCGCGCGCTTGGCGCGTCTCAGGTCATACCGCGCGATGCCAATCTGGTATCATTGTTCGGGCAAGAGCATTTCGACGCCGCTGTCGATATTGTCGGCGGCGCGCAGTTTGGCGAGATCCTGAATGTTCTTAAGCGGGGAGGCCGCTATGGCGTATCCGGTGCGATTTCGGGGCCTGTTGTCGATCTTGATCTTCGGACGCTCTATCTCAAGGATTTGCGCCTGATCGGTTGCACGGTTTTGGAGCCGGAGGTTTTTGCAAACCTCGTCTCCTATATTGAACGCGGAGAAATCCGGCCCGTGGTTGCAGCCACCTATGACTTATCGGACATCGTCAAAGCGCAGGAAGCGTTTTTGACGAAGCAGCATGTCGGAAAGATTGTCCTGTCGCTTTAGTCGACGGTTTCAATCAGCTCGCCGATACGGCCAACGATTTCGTCGATATGCGCTTTTTCTAGAATGAGCGGCGGCGACAATGCGATGATATCGCCGGTCGCGCGGACCAATAAACCATTGTCGAAGCATTTGTGGAACAATTGCATGCCCCGCTTGCCAACGCCGCCTGCATGTGGCGCAAGCTCAATGGCGCCAACAATGCCCATATTGCGGATATCGATAATGTGCCGTTTGCCCTTCAGGCTGTGCACTGCATCCTGCCAATAACCGTGCAGCGAGCTGGCGTGCTCAAAAATCCCCTCCGACTTGTATAGATCAAGCGTTGCAAGGGCGGCTGCCGCTGCCAAGGGGTGGCCGGAATAGGTGTAGCCGTGGAACAATTCGATGCCATCAGGGCCGCCCTCTACCACACCGTCATGGATGTGGCGGCTGACCGCAACCGCGCCCATAGGCACGGCGGCGTTGGTTAGGCCCTTTGCCATCGTAATGATGTCTGGCGTCACGCCCAGTGTTTCGGATGCCGTGGTGCCGCCGACACGGCCAAAGGCGGTGATGACTTCGTCAAAGATTAGCACAATGCCATGCTTGCGCGTGATTTCACGCAGTTTTTCGAGATAGCCAATCGGTGGTACCAGAACGCCGGTTGACCCCGCCATGGGTTCAACAATGACCGCGGCAATGGTTTCGGCACCATGCAGCGCGACGATAGCCTCAAGATTTTCGGCCAGATGCGCGCCCCATTCGGGACGACCCATGGTGAAGGCGTTATGTTCCAGATTATGGGTGTGCGGCAGATGGTCGACGCCCGTTAACAAGGTGCCAAATTGCCGCCGGTTGTTGACGATGCCGCCAACTGAAATGCCGCCAAAGCCAACGCCATTATAGCCACGCTCGCGTCCAATCAGCCGCGTGCGCGTGCCTTGTCCGATGGCGCGCTGATAGGCGAGCGCAATCTTCAATGCCGTGTCGACCGATTCGGATCCCGAATTGGTGAAGAAAATGCGGTCCAGCCCCTCAGGCATGATGGTCGCCAGACGCGACGCCAGTTCAAACGCAAGCGGGTGACCCAATTGGAATGGCGGGGCATAGTCCAGCTCGGCTGCGCATTTTTGGATCGCTTCGACAATCGGCGCGCGGCAGTGGCCTGCGTTTACCGCCCATAGGCCGGCGGTACCGTCAAGGATCTGACGCCCGTCGTCGCTGGTGTAATGCATGTCCTTTGCCGACGCCAACTGACGCGGCGTGGTTTTGAACGCCCGGTTCGCAGTAAACGGCATCCAAAATGCCGCGAGGGGGTCATTCTCCAGTTTCATCCATTCTCTCCAACAACCGGTTTCATATGCTTATGCGATATGCAGGCCATTATCCGTGATTGAAAAGATTGTTGCGTCCGGAAAATTTTGGTGGGCATCAACTTTTCAGCTGCTTTGCTTGGACGCGGCATTTGACCCAATATCCAATCAAAAAGAGCGCTGCCACCAGAATGCTCGTCCACAGTTCAATGGCATGTGATTTGGAAACACCCATCAGCACCAGAACGCCGACCATCCCGGCAATGGCCGTCCATGTGCCATAGGGGTGGAGCCACATTTTGAGCTTCAGCTTTTCAGGCGCAGTCGCTTCGAAATCGGCGCGGAGCCGCAGCTGCGCCCAAGCAATCAGCAGATAGATAAACAGCATGATCGCGCCTGAGGCATTCACCAGAAAATTGAACACCCTGTCAGGCGACAGCACCGATGCGGCGAGTGCGAAATAGCTGAAGAGGCTGGCGATCAGGATCGCACGGGCAGGCACTTTCGCTTTGCTCAATTGCACACAGGATTGCGGCGCATCGCCATTTTTGGCGAGGCCGAACATGGCGCGTGACGTGATATAGATGCCCGAGTTCAGGCACGACAACACGGCCACAAGCACGATGCTATTCATAATCAGATCGGCAGAAGGATAACCCATGACGCGTAACGCTTGGGCAAATGGCGATACGCCAACTTCGATTTCGTTCCATGGCACGATGGAGACGATCATGAGGATCGACAATACGAAGAATATCAAAATGCGTGTCGATACCGATATGGTCATACGCGCGATGGTGCTTGCGCCATCTTCGGATTCTGCGGCCGCCAGCGTCGCGATTTCGGCGCCACAAAGCGAAAATATCGTCGTTGAAACGCCAACAAAAATGGCAGCTATACCCGCGGGTGCAAAACCACCATGTGCGGTCAGGTTTGAAAAAGTCGGACCGGAGGGCGACGTGATGCCCGTGGCATAAGCGGCTGTCGCAAGAATGAAGACGATAATCGCAATGACCTTTGTCGAGGCGAACCAGAATTCGAATTCTCCGTAGGATTTGGCGGACATCAAATTAACCGCGGTCAATATCGCCATCAACACCACACCGATTTGCCAAACCTCAAGCATCGGAAACCAGCCGTTGATAATCTTCGCGCCCGCAATTGCCTCAATGGCGATAACGACGACCCAGAAATACCAATAGAGCCATCCGACAAGAAACCCGGCCCAATTACCCACACCATTGCGCGCAAAATCGGGAAAAGTCTGAACGCCAGGCATCACCATAGCCATTTCGGAGATCATCCGCATGACGAGTAAGACGAGAAATCCCGCCAACGCGTAGCTTATAACGGCAGCAGGCCCGATTGTGCTGATGGCCGTCGATGAACCAACAAACAGGCCAGCACCTATGATGCCGCCAAATGTGATCATGGAAACATGCCGGGACTTGAGTGTTCGGCTAAGTTCGTTCGCACCTGTTCCAGCTTGTGGCGTCGCTATGCTTGTGTCCATTGGTCGGATTCCCCCTCGTTCAACACGGTTCTAGCTTTGAAACAAGTGATCTGTAAATGACGGCTATCAAACAAATGTAATACCCAGAGTCTTTCGTGGCGCAAAGTTGGAACGCACGGGTTATAATTTTTGCTTATAAGCCGCGGCATTAGACTGACATGCGCCTGATGGGCTGATATGGAATCGGCGAGGGGATGTAATAACCGAAATGGCCACCGTCTTAACTGACCACCGAAAAGAAAAAATCGCCACGATTGAGACGCTGGATGCGCGGCTGCGTTGGTTGTCGTCATGGATTGTCCATAACGCCAACCATTTACGGGAAAAGCGCGACGGCCTAAAGGTTGGCGGTCATCAGGCCAGTTGCGCTTCGATGACGGCGATTATGGCTGCGCTATATTTCCATGCGCTTCGCCCGCAAGACAAGGTGTCGGTGAAACCCCATGCAGGCCCCGTGCTGCAGGCCATCCATTATTTGCTGGGCAACCAATCACTGCAGCAATTGCAGCAGTTTCGCGCATTGGGCGGCGCACAAAGTTATCCGTCACGCACCAAGGACAAAATCCCCGTGGATTTTTCAACCGGCTCGGTTGGATTGGGCGTTGCGATTACGGCCTTTTCCAGCCTTGTTCAGGATTATCTTGTTGCGCATGGGTCGCTAGATGAAGCGGGCGCCGGCCGCATGATATCGCTGATGGGCGACGCTGAGCTTGATGAAGGCAATATCTACGAATGCCTGATCGAAGCCTATAAGCACGACATTCGCAATTGCTGGTGGGTGGTTGATTATAACCGCCAGTCACTGGACAGCACGACCGCTGACCGCATGTTCAGGCGCTTTGACGATATTTTCGAAACCTGCGGCTGGCGTGTTGTCACGTTGAAGAACGGCAAGTTGCAACGTGCGGCGTTCTCGCGGCCGGGCGGAAAATCGCTTGAGGACTGGATTGAAAATTGTCCGAATGCCGATTTTGCCGTGCTCACTTATAAGGGCGGTGCGGCGTGGCGCGAACGATTGATCGCGGACATTGGCGGTAAGCCGCATGTGGCAAAGCTGCTCGACAGTTTCGACGATGACGGCCTCGCTGCTCTGATGACCAACTTGGGCGGGCATTGCATCGAGTCTTTAATGGATGCGTTCGACAGCGCCGATGATGAACGACCGACTTTGTTTATCGCCTACACCGTTAAAGGCTACGGCCTGCCGCTCGCGGGACACAAGGACAATCATTCGGGGATGATGAACCCAGCGCAGATTGAACAGCTTCGCGTCAGCATGGGCGTTGATGTCGGTCAGGAATGGGAACCATTTGCTGGATTGGGTGGAAATATCGCGGCCCGTCTGAAAGAATTTGTCGAACAGAGCGTGCTGGCGCACAAACCGCAAGAGCCGAATGCGCCGGTGATAGAAGTTCCCGAGCGCCTTCCTGTGCCCTCTGGTGATGTTCAGTCGACACAAGCAGCCTTCGGCAATGTTTTGCTCGATCTCGCCAAATCCTCTGAGACAATAGCCGACCGTATCGTGACAACCGCGCCTGATGTTACCCAGACGACCAATTTGGGCGGATTTGTAAACCAACGCGGGCTTTTCCGCCGATCCGATGTGGCTGATATCTTCCGTGATGCCAAAATTCCGTCGGCGCAAAAATGGGCGGCACATGCGGCGGGACAGCATATTGAACTCGGGATTGCGGAGAATAACTTCTTTCTGTTGCTCACGTCGCTTGGGCTGGCCGCATCGCATTTCGGGACACGGTTGATTCCCGTTGGCACGGTATATGATCCATTTATCGCGCGCGGATTGGATGCGCTGAATTATGGTTGCTACTCCGATGCCCGTTTCTTGCTCGTTGGAACACCGTCCGGACTGACTTTGGGACCAGAGGGCGGTGCACACCAGTCGATCAACACGCCGCTGATCGGGATGGGGCAGCCTGGCCTTGCCTATTTCGAACCGGCTTATGCCGATGAAGTTGCATTGTTCATGCGCTGGGCATTTGAGCATATGCAAAAGCCCGACGGCAGCTCGGTATATCTGCGCCTGAGCACGCGCCAAGTGCCACAGGTGCAACGCGCTGGCACCGCATGGGAGGCGGACGCGTTAAAGGGCGGCTATTGGTTGCGACAACCTACACCCGGCGCCGAAGCGGCTATTGTGTTCACAGGGGCAATCGCACCTGAAGTGCTGACTGCTTTTGACCAACTGGCGGATGATATTCCCGGATTGGGCGTGTTAAATGTGACGTCGCCCGATGTGCTGCACCGCGACTGGTCTGCCAGCAAGGCCGCGCGCTGGACTGATAAGCCCATGCAAAAATGCCATGCCGAAGATCTGCTATCGGTTTTGGCACCTGACGCCGGGCTCGTGACGGTGATTGATGGTTCGCCCGGCGCATTGTCCTGGTTGGGCGGTGTCAATGGCATGCGGGTCAGTCCGCTGGGTACGGACCGTTTCGGTCAGACGGGGGATTTGATCGATCTGTACGACACCTACCGCCTTGATGCGGTTGCCATCATTGATGCTATGGCGGAGCTGTTTCTGAAACGTTAGACTGGTCGGACCACTTACTAGATTGGGTTTGATTGGCGCAGCACGCAGTCCTGC
>JBEEIJ010000058.1:0-3848 GCA_041169905.1 Pseudomonadota bacterium
CGTCACCCACGGGCGATGATTTGCGACGCCCTGCCTTTGGAATGGCCGTGCCCACTGTCGGGATAGACGATGGCTGCGCAATCTTGCCATCGTCGCGTTCGAACTTGCCGGTTTCAAGCAGTTGCTTGATCTCATCACCGGACAGCGTTTCGAACTCCAGCAATGCGTTTGCCAAAAGATGGAGCTGTGTGTCATGCTTTTTCAAAAGGTCGGTGGCGCGCTTATGGCCGCCCTCAACCAGCTTTCGAATTTCAGCATCGATCTTGCGCGCTGTCTCGTCCGACATGGCCGAGCGCTGCGACATGCCATAGCCAAGATAACCTTCCTGCCGCTCTTCATATTGCAGCGGGCCCATTTCGTCGGACATGCCCCATTGGGTCACCATGTCCCGCGCAAGGCTCGTGGCATATTGGATATCGCTTGAGGCACCGGAGCTGACTTTGTCGTAGCCGAAGATCAGCTCTTCCGCCACGCGGCCACCCATTGATACGGACAGGTTGGCGTGCATTTTGTCGCGATGATAGCTGTAATTATCACGCTCGGGCAGGCGCATGACCATACCCAGCGCGCGACCGCGCGGAATGATCGTCGCCTTATGGATGGGATCGGACGCCGGTTCATGGATTGAAACGATCGCATGTCCAGCTTCGTGATAGGCGGTCATCTTCTTTTCGTCCTCGGTCATGACCATGGACTTGCGCTCGGTGCCCATCATCACCTTGTCTTTCGCGTCCTCAAATTCGCGCATAGCAACCAAGCGCTTACCGCGGCGTGCCGCCAATAGGGCAGCTTCGTTGACGAGGTTAGCAAGGTCAGCGCCGGAGAAACCGGGCGTGCCCCGTGCAATGACCCGTCCATCGACATCAGGTGCCAAGGGCACTTTCTTCATATGGACTTCGAGGATCTTCACGCGGCCATCAATGTCGGGACGCGGCACAACGACTTGCCTGTCGAAACGACCGGGACGCAACAGGGCAGGGTCAAGCACATCCGGCCGGTTGGTGGCGGCAACGATGATGATGCCTTCATTCGCCTCAAAGCCATCCATTTCGACCAGAAGCTGGTTCAGCGTCTGTTCGCGCTCGTCGTTCTGGTTGCCAAGGCCAGCACCGCGGCTGCGGCCTACGGCATCGATTTCATCGATGAAGACGATGCACGGCGCATTCTTCTTTGCCTGTTCAAACATGTCGCGCACGCGGCTCGCGCCGACGCCCACGAACATTTCAACGAAGTCCGAACCGGAAATGGAAAAGAATGGAACGCCTGCCTCACCCGCAATGGCGCGTGCCAGTAACGTCTTACCTGTACCCGGCGAACCCACGAGCAATGCCCCCTTGGGAATCTTGCCACCAAGGCGGCTGAACTTATGTGGGTCCTTCAAAAATTCGACGATTTCCTGAAGCTCTTCGCGTGCTTCATCAATGCCGGCAACATCGTCAAAAGTGACCTTGCCATGCTTTTCGGTCAGCAGCTTGGCTTTGGACTTGCCAAAGCCCATCGCGCCGCCAGCGCCGCCACCCTTTTGCATTTGGCGCAACACGAAGAATGCGATGCCCAAGATCAGCAGGAATGGCAGTGCCTGATATATGAGGATTAACAGCAGGCTGGGTTGTTCTTCGGCCTTCGCTTCAACCACCACGCCTTTTTCAATCAGCAATGAAGGGAGGCTCGAGTCGTTGGGAAGCGGAACCGTGACGAACGTTTCGTCATTTTGAAGTTTGCCGCTGATACGGTCAGGCGCGACGGCGACGGATTTGACTTCGCCGGCCTCAACCTTGTCGCGGAATGACGAATAAGTGATACCGTTGGTCGGCGTGGATGAGCCGTTGAAAATGGAGGCGACGACCAGAAGCGCCACAATGATGGCTGACCAGATGGCCATATTCCGCAGCATCGGGTTGCTCTTTGGTTCTTGCTCGTCGTTCATCATCACTGCCTTGATTTCAGCCCGCGCCAAATACGCGGAGATATTGGTGTAATGTAGGCGCGATTATGGGAATGACAATATAGGGATTGGCAAAATTCCCGCCGGTGTAAACTTAGGTCCTGGCTCTAGTTCCGCCGCGGCGGTGCCATAGTAAACCGCCAATTGTCGCCGCCTTCACATTTGACCTGACCCATCGTGGCGGAGCGCCCGTCCGAAAGTTCCGAAAGCAAGCGGTCAATCGCATCGCCGCGCGGGCTCAGTTCGGGTTCTATTAGGTGCAGGCAATGGATCAGCAGGCGGCGCTGTATCTCACGCGGGACGTAGCGCGCATCGCACATGACCGCGCCCGTATCGCGCTGGACCCTTTCTTGCGCCAGTGTTTCCGTCATCCAATTTAGCGCTTCTGAGGCATCTGCCATTGCGCTGGCTGTGCGGGCGGCACGGTCGGCGCGAAAGGGGTGCTGCGTATTCGCCAGCCAATTGCGCATGGCGACCCGTTCAAAGTCGGTATTTGCGTTGCTGGGGTCTTGCACCGGATCGAGCCCAGCGGCCGCGCAAATGGAAATCAGCTCGTCTTTGGTGAACCCCAATAAGGGCCGCAATATCTTCCCATTTGCCGACCGGATAGCCGACAGCCCGTCAACACCGCTGCCGCGCGCAAGGCGCATCAAAACGGTTTCAAGCTGATCATCCGCATGGTGGGCGGTGGCGATATACGCACAATCATGCTGCTCTGCCGCCTGCGCCAACAACGTGTATCGTGCGCCTCGTGCAGCGGATTGAATATTTCCGCTGATTTTTTCGGCCGGCGACAAAATGACATGCGGCACATGCATGTCTTTGCACATGCGCTGCACATATTGCGCCTCGTCGGCAGATTCTGGCCTTAACGCATGATCGACGGTCGCCGCGACAACGCGATCGGGCATGGTTTTGTGCAACAGTATAAGTAGCGCTAGGCTATCGGGACCGCCGGATACCGCGCACAATATACGCGCACCCTCCGGTACATGCAGCGCATTTACCGCGCCGTTAAAACGGTCGAGAAGCGCAGCGTCGACGGTTACTTGCACTTCGCGCGCGTTTTACCGGCAGTGACCCGATCCGCCAAGCGACCTGTCGCAACGTCTGGATAGGCTCTTGAAAGTTCGCCAAATGCCTCGCACGCCTCAGCCGTTTTGCCGAGGTCGGTTAAAGCTGACCCCAAGAACAACAGACTGTCAGGCGCGCGTTCGCCACGCGGGTCGGCTTTGTAGTTGTCGTAGAAAATCTTGACGGCGGTCGCAGGCTTTTTGTCGTCAAGCCACGCCCGTCCCAGCAAGTTGCGCAGGAAGCTTGCACGTCTGTGCTTTGGATATGATTTAAGCGTTTCTTCCAGCGTGGCTTGCGCTTCTGGGTAGAATTTCGCTTCCCACAATCTGAAGCCATAGGTGTAGCCATCTTCAAAAGCATCGCCAGTGGCTGGCCGTTCAATGGCCGCAACGGCGGCAACGCGGGCTGCACTTGGTTTGGCTGTCGAAGCCACAGGCTTGGCTGCTGCTGCAACGGGTTTTGGCTTGACGGTCACTGCTGCGGGCACAGGTGCTGCGGAAGGTAAGACGCTTGGAGCGGTTGTGGCCTGTGTGGTTGCCGGCACCACGGCTTCCTGCGGTGCACTCGCCATCTGCGCGCTCGCCAGTTGCGCTTCCAAGATTTTCAAACGCGCTTCGAGGCCGCGCATATTGTTGCCTTGCTGCTCCACCTGACCCGTCAAAGTCGCCAGCTGTGCTTCCAACGCATCGACACGCACCAAAAGGTCAGAGGTCGCAGATGTCGTGGAGGGGGTCTCGGGCTGCGCTATGGTCGGTGACTGGATGTCCGGCGCGATAAACTTGCCGGCACCTGCGGGAAAGACCTGACGCTGGACAGCGCGCATTTCCTT
>JBEEIJ010000059.1:0-4288 GCA_041169905.1 Pseudomonadota bacterium
TTCCGTCCGGAGATGGAACGCCGCATCCATGAAGCCAAGGGCGATGATATGTTGGAGGCAGCAGAATAATAATGCCTAAAGTCACCGTAGACGGTTTAGAAATCGAAGTTCCTGCAGGCGCTACTGTGCTTCAGGCGTGCGAGATGGCGGGGAAGGAAATTCCGCGCTTTTGCTATCATGAGCGGCTGTCCATTGCGGGCAATTGCCGCATGTGCTTGGTCGAGGTTGCCCCTGGTCCGCCAAAGCCGCAGGCAAGCTGTGCGCTGCCCGCCACCGAAGGGCAGATCATCAAGACCGACAGCCCGATGGTCAAAAAGGCACGCGAAGGTGTGATGGAGTTTCTGCTCATCAATCACCCGTTGGATTGCCCGATTTGCGACCAAGGTGGTGAATGCGATTTGCAGGACCAGAGCGTGGCTTATGGTCGCGGTGCATCGCGTTTCGAAGAAAACAAGCGCGCGGTTACCGAAAAATATATGGGGCCAATCGTCAAAACGGCAATGACGCGTTGCATTCAGTGCACACGTTGCGTCCGGTTTACGGAAGAAGTCGCTGGCATCGAAGAAGTCGGCGCGATTGGCCGCGGCGAGAATATGCAGATCACGACCTATCTGGAGCACGCCATGCAGAGCGAGCTTTCAGGCAATGTCGTTGACCTGTGTCCGGTGGGTGCGCTGACGTCGAAGCCTTATGCTTTCGAAGCACGCCCGTGGGAGCTGAAAAAGACACCAAGCATCGACGTGATGGATGCGGTCGGCACCAACATTCGCCTCGATAGCCGGGGCAGGGCCGTATTGCGCGCGCTTCCACGCATCAATGATGATGTGAACGAAGAATGGGCGTCGGATAAGACACGTCATGCCGTAGATGGCCTCACGCATCGTCGTTTGGACAAGCCGTATATCCGCAAGGATGGGAAGCTTGTCGCGGCAAGCTGGGCAGAGGCGTTTGACGCAATCAAGGCCAATTGGTCGGGCGATGCTGCGGTAATTGCGGGCGATCAGGTCGATTGCGAAACGATGTTTGCAGCGCGTGCGCTTGCAGGCGCGTCGATGCTTGAGGGCCGCCAAACGGGCCTTGCATATGACACGTCGAGCCTAAGCGCGGTAAACTTCAACACCACCATCGCGGGCATCGAAAATGCGGACGTGATCTTGTTGGTCGGTAGCGACCTGCGCCGCGAAGCACCTTTGGTGAACACGCGTATCCAAAAAGCCATCCGCAAGCGCGGTGCAAAGGTGTTTGCTATCGGGCCAGCGACCGATTTGACCTATAAGGTTGAATGGCTCGGCGACGATTTGAGCGCACTGGCGAAAGCGCCGAAGGCTCTGGCTGATGCATTTAAGGCCGCAGAACGCCCCGCGATTATCGTGGGTGGCGGCGCGCTGCGTTATGAAGGCGTCCATGGCGCGGCATTGGCGTTCGCGGCGAAGTATAAGCTCGTCCGTGATGGCTGGAATGGCTTTAACGTGCTGCACTTTGCGGCTGCGCGGATGGGCGGACTGATGCTTGGATATGCGCATGATGGCGGTATCAAAGCGTTGGCGGCCAAGGCGCCCAAGCTGGCGTTCTTCCTCGCGGCTGATGAAGCTGACTACAGCCTGTTTGCTGGCAGCTTCAAAGTTTATGTCGGCCACCATGGCGACGATGGCGCGCATCATGCCGACGTCATTTTGCCAGGTGCAGCATATAGCGAAAAATCCGGCACCTACGTCAACCTAGAAGGTCGCGTGCAGCGCGGGGAACGCGCCGTGTTCCCTCCGGGCGATGCGCGTGAAGATTGGGCGATATTCCGGGCTTTGTCGGACGTACTGGGCAAGCGCCTGCCGTTTGACAGCCTTGAGGCGCTCCGCGTTGAAATGTTTAACGCCGTGCCCGCATTGGGCGTCGAAGGCCTTGCCAATTATGGCTGGTCTGAACCGACATTGCCTTCAGCCGTAAATGGCAAGATCGCGGATTATCCGATTAAGGATTTCTACCTGACCAACGCAATCTGCCGCGCGTCGGAAACGATGCAACGTTGCTCGGCGGAACTGGTGCACGGCACGCAATATCTGGAGGCAGCGGAATGACATCTTTCTTCCAAACCCTTGGGATGAGCTACGAAGCCGCATGGTTCACCGCAACCATCGCGGGCATATTGCTCATTGCGTTGCCGCTGATGCTGGCCGTCGCGCTCATCATTTACGCTGAACGCAAATTGTGGGCGGCTTTTGCACTTCGCAGAGGTCCCAATGTTGTTGGTCCGTTCGGCGTCCTTCAGTCGTTCGCCGACGGACTTAAGGTTTTCCTACAGGAAACAATCATTCCCAGCGCGTCGAACCGTGGACTGTTTCTGATTGCGCCGATTATTACCTTCACCGTCGCTTTGATGGCATGGGCGGTTATTCCGTTTGCAGACGGCGTTGTGCTGTCCAATATCAACGTGGGCTTGCTCTACATTCTCGCGATCAGCAGCCTTGGCGTATATGGCGTGGTCATCGCGGGTTGGGCATCCAATTCGAAATATCCGTTTTATTCCGCCATGCGTGCGGCCGCGCAGATGATTTCGTACGAAGTCTCTATTGGCTTCATCCTGATCTGCATTGTGCTGTGGGCCGGTACATTCAATGTTGGCGGCATTGTTGAAGGGCAGCGGGGCCATATCTTTGGCTTTATAAACGCTTATGCGTTCAACCCGTTGCTGTTCCCAATCGCTATCATGTTCCTGATCAGTTCAATGGCTGAAACCGCGCGTGCGCCTTTCGATTTGACTGAGGCCGAGAGCGAGCTGGTCGCCGGTTACCAGACCGAATATTCGTCGATGGCGTTCGCTTTGTTCTGGCTGGGCGAATATGCGAACGTGCTGTTGATGTGCGCGCTTAACGCCATCCTATTCTGGGGTGGATATTTGCCGCCGGTGGATTGGGTTCCATTATATGCCGTTCCCGGCATCATCTGGTTCTTCGCCAAAATCCTTTTGATGTTCTTTGTCTTCGCATGGGTGAAGGCGACTGTACCGCGTTACCGTTATGACCAATTGATGCGTCTAGGTTGGAAAATATTCCTGCCAATCTCGCTGTTCTGGGTCTTTCTGGTGAGCGGCTATCTTATGTTCACAGGACATTTCGCATGACCACCATCGCGCATCTCATCAAAACCTTCACCCTTTGGGAATTCGTCAAGGCGCATTGGTTGACCTTGCAATATTTCTTCAAACCAAAGGCGACGATCAACTATCCGTTCGAAAAGAACCCGTTGAGCCCCCGTTTTCGCGGTGAGCATGCTTTGCGGCGTTACCCCAATGGGGAAGAGCGGTGCATTGCGTGTAAGCTTTGTGAGGCGGTATGTCCTGCATTGGCAATCACCATCGAGTCAGAACCGCGCGAAGACGGCAGCCGTCGCACCACGCGCTATGACATCGACATGACAAAGTGCATCTATTGCGGTTTCTGTCAGGAAGCTTGCCCCGTGGATGCGATTGTCGAGGGACCAAATCTCGAATTTGCAACCGAAACACGCGAGGAATTGTTTTATGACAAGGCCAAGCTTCTCGACAACGGCGCGAAATGGGAACGGGCAATTGCCGCGAACCTTGCCGCCGATGCACCCTATCGTTAAGGGCGGCCCATCGTGATCCAACTCGTTTCTTTCTATATCTTCGCAAGCATCGTCATCGCGTCTGCCGCGATGGTCATCTTTGCGCGCAATCCCGTGCACAGCGTGCTGTGGTTGATCGTCGCGTTCTTTAACGCCGCTGGCCTGATGATCCTGATCGGCGCGGAATTCATCGCGATGCTGCTCGTCATTGTATATGTTGGCGCAGTCGCCGTGCTGTTCCTGTTTGTGGTAATGATGCTCGACATCGATTTCGCTGAACTGCGCGCCGGTTTTGTAAAAAACGTTCCGCTTGGTTTGCTACTCGCCGTTGTACTCGCTGCGGAGCTCGTGCTTGGTATTGGCGCGTATCAGGCTGGTGCAGTTGCTTTGGGCACGCCCGAGGCTGGCGCAGCTACTGTGTCGGCGGCGGTTCCCAATATCGAAGCTATCGGCGGTTTGCTCTACAGCAAATATGTGTTCATGTTTGAAACCGCGGGCCTCATTCTTTTGGTGGCAATGGTGGGCGCGATTGTTCTTACCCATCGTAAGAGCCATGGCACGCGAGGCCAGAGCATCAGCAGCCAGGTGCAGCGCCGTCCCGAAGACGCGACGCGCAATGTCAATCAACCGGTAGGGCAGGGGATCGAGTTGTGATTGGTATCGAACATTATCTCGTGGTGAGCAGCATCCTGTTCGTCATGGGTGTGCT
>JBEEIJ010000060.1:0-20085 GCA_041169905.1 Pseudomonadota bacterium
CCAGCCCCAATGGTGCGTTTGACTTTGGCACGCTGATGACTGGCAATATTGGTCAGGTGGAAGTCCTGCGCGGGCCAAACTCGATCATCTGGGGCAGCCAAGCAATTGGCGGCGTGGTCAATATCCAGTCGCTGGCCCCGACAGATGGTTTCGAAGGACGCTTTGGCGCGGAATATGGTGCCGCCGATACCAAACGGATGAACGCCAACATCGCCGGAACCAGTGGCCTGTTTGAAGGCAGCTTTGGCGGATCATATGTCGATGCCCAAGGCATTTCGGCACTGGCGGGCGGAACCGAACGCGATGGCTTTGAAAATTTTGCGGGCAATGGCCGATTGAAGGTCAACATCAGTGATGCCTTCAACCTCGATTTCCGCGGCTATTATAACCACGCGACAGTGGAATATGACTCCGCCTTTGGTATCGGCGCCAATGCCCTTCCCGTCACCCGCAACCGGCAATTTGTCGGCTATGTCGGGGCGAATGTCGTTGCGTTCGATGGCCGCATGCAAAACCGCATTGCGTACACACGAACCGATATCAGGCGGCTTGGCACTGACCCAGTGCTGTTCAGCTTCAACAACTTCATTGTCCGTGGCAGCATCGACCGCGCGGAATATCACACGGCGTTTGACGTCAACGACGCCCTGACCCTGACCGCTGGTTTGGAATATGAACGGACGTTCGCCAGCACATCTTTTGAGGGCGCTGCAGCCGATGTCGCGCGCAACCATGTGACGAGCGGCTTCTCGCAGATCATCGTACGACCCTTCGCTGGGCTGACGGTGACGGGCGGGGTCCGGCATGACCAATATATGGATTATGGCGGGCACACGACGTTGGGCGGCAATATTGCCTTCACCCCCAATGATGGCCGCACCATGTTGCGCGCCACCTATGGCGAAGGCTTCCGCGCACCGACGCTCAGCGAAGGCCAGCCACCTTATGGCAACCCCGATCTGCGGCCCGAAACCGCGCGCAATTTCGACCTTGGTTTCGAACAGCAGATATTGGACGGAAAGGCCCGGTTTTTTGCGACCTATTTCAACCGGCGCAGCACGGACTTGATCGCGTTTTCCTTTGCGACTTTTCAGTCCGAAAACATCGATCGCGTGAAATCAACCGGCGTGGAAGCCGGCTTCAACCTGAACCCCACCGACCGTTTGGACATTCGGGCAAGCTACACTTTGGTCGATGCGGTTAACCGGTCTGCGGGTGCGAATTTCGGCAATCGACTGGCATTACGTCCGCAACATAGCGGCAGCCTGACGGTCGACTGGCAAACGCCTTTTGGCCTGTCGGTGGGCAGCAGTGTGTTGTTGATCGGCGATAGCTTTGACGATGCGTCAAACAGCGTAGCACTTGATGGCTATGCATTGGTTGGCTTGCGAGCATCATTGCCGATCAACGACAGGCTTGAGCTTTATGGCCGCGTCGATAACATCTTCGATGTGCAGTACAGTGTCGTGGCAGGATATAATAGCTTTGGCCGCAATGCCGCGGTTGGCATCAGGGCCAAATTCTGATGCGTCTCGGTTGGTGCATTTTGCCTGCATTGGCACTGGCCGGTTGCGCCAACCAAGGTACAATTGTGCCCGGCGGTATCGTCTCGAATAACCCTTGCATTGACGCAGTGCTGGCCGAAATCGCGTTGCCCGGCCAAGTGACTGCGGTCAGCACTTATTCGCACGATCCCGATAGCGCATCTGCGCCTTTGGCTTGGTCCATGCAGTATCGCGCCATTGGTGCAAGCGCAGAAGAATTGCTTTTGGCCCGCCCGAAATTGGTGCTCACCGGCAACCTGGCATCATCGGGTGCAAATGCCGTGCTGGCGCGCGCCGGGATTAAAACAGTGGCCATTGGTGTCGCGCCGACGATTGCAGAAGACATCGGGCAAATCCGCACGCTGGCGAAAGCCATCGGCAGAGTAGAGGCGGGTGAAGCCCTTGTTGCGCGCATAGAAAATGCGTTGCCCAAACCGGCCGAAACCGAACCGACAGTTTCAGCCGTGATCTGGCAAAATGGCGGGTTCGTTGCCGGCAAAGGCACGTTGCAAGACGAACTGTTACAGCGTCACGGATTTCGCAATGCCAGCGCCGAATATGGGCTGGCATCATGGGGCATCTTGCCGCTGGAGACGCTCATGCGTAATCCGCCGACGGTCATCTTCATGCCCACCAGCGCGCACAGCGAAGATGCCCGAGCGCTTAGCGCGCGGCAAAGGCTGCTGCAGCATTTGGGCGACAAAACGCAGATCGTCGATTTTCCGGACAAGATGTTATTCTGCGGCGGTCCGACCATCGTTAAAGTATCCGCGATCTTGTCGAAGGCGCGGGCATCGATGACTGCGCGCGCAAGCGGAGGTGGCCGATGACATTGCGTTTCATAACTGGCCTTTTGCTGCTGCTCACGCTGGCGGCGTTCCTGCTTTCGCTGATGGCGGGTAAGGTCTGGATTTGGCCAATGTCGTGGGCGGCGGATAATGCCGATGGCTGGATTTTCCTTGAGCTTCGCCTGCCCCGCGCGCTCCTTGGGCTTTGCATTGGCGCAGTCCTTGGGCTGTCGGGCGCAGTGTTGCAGGGTTATTTGCGCAATCCATTGGCTGACCCGACCGTGCTCGGGGTTTCAGCAAGCGCTGCTTTGGGCGGCGTTCTGGCGATCTTCTTGGGCATCGACCTTGTGCCCTTTGGCCTATTCGGCTGCGCGATGATTGGCGCAGGTGCCAGCATCCTTTTGCTGTTGGCAATCGGCCGCGGTGGCGGGCCGATCGGGTTCATATTGGGCGGCATGGTCTTATCTACGCTGGCGGGAGCACTAACCGCCTTGGTCATCAGCATCGCGCCGAACCCATTTGCCGCCAGTGAAATCATCAACTGGCTGATGGGCGCGCTGACCGACCGGCTGATGGAGGATGTGCTCACTGCGCTGCCGTTCATGGCGATTGGCGTTTTGCTGTTGCTGACCACAGGCCGCGCGCTCGATGCGCTGACCTTGGGCGAGAATGGCGCAAAAAGCCTTGGCGTCGACCTGTTCCGGTTGCAGTGGCTGATCGTCCTTGGCGTCGGCCTGTCGGTTGGCGCATCCGTTGCCGTGTCGGGTGTCGTCGGCTTTGTCGGGCTTATCGTGCCGCACCTCATACGCAGCTTTTATGGCGAACAGCCGTCCCGCATTTTGCTGCCGTCTGCCTTGGGTGGCGCGATTTTGACACTCACGGCGGATAGCCTTGTGCGCCTCATTCCCGGTCCCGGTGAAATGCGGCTTGGCATTGCCATGGCAGTGCTTGGCGCGCCGTTCTTCCTGCTGCTGCTTTTACGCTATCGTAAGGGTGCAGCATGAACCTGAATGTCCAAAATCTCGGCTTCGCCCATGACAACGCACCAACGCTTGAGGGGGTCAGCGCCACGTTTGAAGCGAGCAAATTCAGCGTCATCCTCGGCCCCAATGGTGCAGGTAAATCGACATTGCTGGCCTGCCTTGCGGGCCTGCAAAAGCCAAACCGCGGCGCAGCAAAGCTTGGCAACGACGATATTGCGGCAATGCCCGCACCGACGCGGGCCAAGCGCATCGGACTGCTGCCGCAAGGCGCGGAAACGCATTGGGCGATCACGTCCGAGGCGTTGGTTGCGCTTGGCCGCATACCGCACGCGCGCGGCGGAGGGGTATCGGCCGATGACCGCAGGGCCATTGCCGCCGCGATGCACGCAACCGCAACCGATGGTTTTGCGCAGCGCCCTATCACCCAATTATCGGGCGGCGAACGCGCGCGCGTCCTGCTGGCGCGCGTGTTGGCTGGGGAGCCGGAATGGATACTCGCCGACGAACCCTTGGCCAACCTCGACCCTGGCTATCAACTCGACATCCTGGATCTGTTGCGGCAGCAGGCGCGCGACAGCAAAGGTGTTGTCGCGGTCCTGCATGATTTGCACCACGCGATGCGCTTTGCGGACCATATCGTGCTGCTGCATCAAGGTTCCGTCTTTGCGCAGGGTAAGGTTGATGATGTCATCACCGCGCAAAACCTCGCGACCGTATACGGGATTGACGCGCTGCTTTCCAAAGACGAGGAAGGGGCAACCCAATTGTTCATCAAAGGCAAGTTCCGCCCATGAAATATGCCCTTCCCATATTCGCCCTGCTTCTTTCGGGATGCGCCACCACGGTCACCCCGCCGCAGGCCGCACCAAAAAGCGCGCAGGAGGCATTGCGCCCTTATTATGCCGCGCTGGACGTCAAGCTGCCCAAGGCACCCGCCAATCCGGCATTATCTGCGGACACATTAATCACACGTTTTGCATTCGGCAGTTGCGTCAACGAAAACCGCGACATGAAATTCTGGGACGTGATTGCCGCGCAAAATCCGCAGGCGTTTCTGTTGATCGGCGACAATGTCTATGGCGATACACGGCCAACAAATGGGGCCGACATCCCGACGCTGGCCGCGAGCTATAAGAAGCTAAACAGCCGCGTTGAATTTGACCGTTTCCGGCGCAACATCCCCATGATGACCACATGGGATGACCATGATTATGGTGCCAATGACGCCGGTGGATCGTTCGCCTTCAAGGAATGGGCCGAGAAAGCCTATGAAACTTTTTGGGGTGCATCCGACGAAGTGCGCGCCCGCCCCGGTGTATATGAAAGCCGGATCGTCGGTCCGCAGGGCAAGCGGGTTCAGTTCATCATCCTCGATGCCCGCTTTTTCCGTTCCGACTTGGCCTCCATGACCTATCGCGATCCATCGCCTACGCTTGGCTGGTACATCCCCAATATGGACCCCAAAGCGACCGTGCTGGGCAGTGCGCAATGGGAATGGTTGGCACAGGAACTGGATAAGCCAGCCGACGTGCGCTTCATCATTTCATCGACGCAGGTGATAACCGACGCGCATAATTTCGAAAGCTGGTCCAATTTCCCAAAAGAGCGCGACCGCCTTTATGCATTATTGGGTCAAAAGCGGGTCAATAATGCGATATTCCTCACCGGCGACCGGCATTCCGGTGGCTTTTACAAGACCAATGCGCCGGGCCTTTCCAAACCGTTGTGGGACTTTACATCCAGCTCGCTGAACTTCGCCTTCGGCAAAGGCGACGGCGGTGACCGCGAACCCGATCCCAGCCGGACAGGTGGTTTTTGGGGCATAGCCAACTTTGGTCAAATCGACATTGATTGGGCCGCGAAAAAGGTGGTCATGACCTTGCGCAAGGATGATGGCAGCGTGATCGAAACGCAGGTTGCTAATGCGATTGATTAGGGTCAGGACCTGTTAAATGCACCATCGCGGCGTCAAAATGGCAAAGATATCGAAGTAAAATGTCCGCCGCAGGCAGTTATTCTGCCTGCAAGGGCATTTTGCTTTGAGATCGAAGCCATTTTGACGTCCTTCGGATTTGACCCATATTGTCCATTGCTGCGTTGGCAAGCTTGGACTTAGAACCACTAAGTCCGGCGCTTGCCGCCTTGCACTGAACAATATGGCCTCAAACCGCGAAGGTGCATTTAATTGGTCCTGACCCTAACTTCGCTAGGGCGCTCGTAATCGGCGGAAATTGCGGGCCGGCCCATTTTCGGGGTTTCGGTCTTGGGCATTTTGGCTTCAAGCGCATCAAGCCAGACATGCGCATTCTCACCGACAAAGACCTGCGGCCGTGAAGGCACAAGCTCCAACATATTTTCCCACCGGGAAATCAGCTGAACCGCCTCGGCAACCGCATCTTCAAATTTCTGCGGCTTGCGTAAGCCATTGTTCACCAACGCGTCGCCGAAAAAGGTCCAGTCATTGCCCGGCGCGCAGCCGAACGATGTGCGTTGCGACGATGCGGCGGTTACAATGACGGTCTGGTCATTGGTCAGCAGCGGAATGAATATCCCTGAATAGCAGGCGGAGATGAGAACCATGCGGCGCTTTATGCCCACGCCATCGAGCAGTGCGGACAATCGCTGTGGTGCAATCATGCCGACGCCGTCATTCCCGTCACGATAGGCAAGCCCCGACACGGGGTCGCCATGGGTGGTGGCGAATAAAATCAGCACGTCTTCTTTCAGATCCATTTTGCCTGCAATCGCGGCCAGGGCGACGGCAAGATTGGATGGCGAACCCTGTGGCGCGCCCGATGGTGCATCGTCGGCGCCAGCGGCGAGGAAAAGCGTTTTGCCCGTTGCGCCATAGCGACGCGCCAGAACCTTTGCCGCTTCCGCCGATTCCCGTCCGAACACGGCGTCGGAGTCGAGCCCAATCGAAATGACATAGGCATCCACGACACCGGGCTTTTGCGGCTGCAGATTTGCTATCGCGGTGGCGAGGCGCTTGTGTTGCGAAAGATACCAGACAGGCGAACGGTTCTGTTCCATCGCCCAGCCATTTTTTCCGGCCTCTGCGGTGCTAAAGCTCTGTTGCTGGCTAAAGGCCGATCCGGAGACGAACAGGGAAAGTGCCAAGGCACTTGCTTGAAACATTCGCATTTTGGCGAGCCCCAATCCCATGCGTATATGTCTAAACGCACAGGCGCGGTTGCCGCAACAGCAATATCGTTGCATGATGATGAAAAGCAGGAGAGCGATTATGAAACTTGCATCATTAAAGTCGGGTCGTGACGGTCATCTGGTTGTCGTTTCCAATGATCTTGCCTGGTATGCCGACGCAGCGCATATCGCGCCGACATTGCAGGCCGCGCTGGATGATTGGGATGATATTGCGCCACGGCTTGAGGCATTGGCGACCGATCTGGAACATGCCGTCATTCCGCGCGAACGCTTCCATGAACATGACGCCGCCGCCCCGCTGCCCCGCGCATATCAGTGGGCCGATGGCTCTGCTTACGTCAACCATGTCGAACTGGTCCGCAAAGCGCGCGGCGCGGTCTTGCCGACAAGCTTTTGGCATGATCCATTAATGTATCAGGGCGGATCGGACGAATTTATGGGCGCGCGCGATGATATCCTGCTCACTGACGCCGCATGGGGTTGCGATTTTGAGGCGGAGATTGTCGTCGTCACCGGCGATGTGCCAAAGGGCACGCCGGCGGCAGAGGCGCTGTCGCATATCCGGCTGGTGGGCCTTGTGAACGACGTGTCGCTGCGCAATCTGATCCCTGCGGAACTGGAAAAAGGCTTTGGCTTTGTGCAGTCCAAACCCGCCAGCGCTTTGTCCCCCGTGTTCGTGACGCCCGACAGCATTGGGGCCTATTGGCAAAGCGGCAAGCTACACCGGACATTGCATGTTGACCTGAACGGCGCGCCATTTGGCCGGGCCGTGGCGTCGGATGACTGCACATTCGACTTCGGCGTCTTGATTGCGCATCTGGCGAAGACGCGCAATTTGGGGGCAGGGTCGATTATCGGTTCAGGCACAGTGTCCAACCGCGATGCCGATGGCGGCCCCGGCCGCCCGGTTGCCGACGGCGGACGCGGCTACAGCTGTCTTGCCGAAGTGCGCATGGTGGAAAAAATCGCGACGGGCGAAATGACCACGCCGTTCCTGCACGATGGGGATGTTGTTCGCATCGAAGTCCGCGACGACGCTGGGCACAGCATTTTCGGGGCGATCGAACAGACCGTGCGTTTGGGCTGAAGGGGACGGCGCGATGCCGTCCCGTTCATTGTTTCGAAAACGCGTCGCCAATCGAGCAGGCGGCTGGGCCAATGATGACGACGAACAGCGCCGGCAGAATGAAAAGGATCAGCGGAACCGTCATAATGGCGGGCAAACGGGCTGCTTTTTCTTCGGCGCGCATCATGCGTTCATTTCGGAATTCGGCGGAAAGCACGCGCAGCGCCGATGCCAATGGCGTACCATATTTTTCGGTCTGAATCATCGTCGTGACCACGCCCCGGATTGAGTCCAGATTGACGCGGTACGCCAGATTTTCGAACGCAGCGCGGCGTTCGGTTAAAAAGCCAAGCTCAATCGCGGTGAGCGCGAATTCATCGCCCAATTCGGGATAGCCACGGCCCAGTTCTTTTGCCACGCGGTTAAATGCGGCATCGACGGTCAAACCAGCCTCTGCACAAATCACCAGCAAGTCGAGCGCGTCTGGAAGGCCCTTGCGGATGGCGTCGGTGCGTTTCGTCACCAGGTTCGTCAGATAGATGTCAGCGGCCTTGTAGCTCAAAATCGTCGCCGCTGCGAACGCACCAAATTTCTTCATCGCGCTCCAGTCGGGTACGCCGTCCAGAGCATAAATCCACAAGGCGGCCCCGCCGCCGAAAATGATCGGCATCACCATGCGGCTGAAGATGACCGAGACCGCGAGCTCTTTGCGGCGGATGCCCGCCTGTGCCAGCCGTTGCTGCACAACCTTAACCTGATCGTCCTGCAAAACCTGAAGCTTTGTTAGCAGCTGGCGCATTTTATCTGTTGTTTCGGTTTTGCGGACAAGCTTGGCGCGTTTTTTCGATGTTGTGCCGGCGATGCCGGCTTTTAGCTGCTCTCGGCGGTCGTTCAGCGCCTTCACGCGCTTGGCCATTGGATCGCGCACGGTAACGACCGAATATATGGCAATCATGACAGCGATGCCCGCCACGACCGAAAGCAATGTCGCGACCCACATAGTGTCCATGCCCAACAGTTGAGGTCCACCCGGATTGGTCATTTTTGCTATCCTGCCCTCAACTTAAATTTCGAATTTGATCATTTTGGCCATTATTAACGCGCCGATCGTCATCCACACTGCACCGACGACACCCGCGATCATCAGGCGTGGTTCATAAAAGAAGCCTGCCAGATATTCCTGGTTAATCATCCAGATCATGCCGGACACGAAAAATGGCAACGACCCGACGATATAGGCCGATGCCTTCGATTCCGATGACATTGCCCGAATTTTCAGCTTCATCTGCGCGCGCTTGCGCAAAACATCCGCAAGGTTGGCGAGTGTTTCGGCCAAGTTACCGCCCGTTTCGCGTTGAATGGCCAAGGTGATGACGAAAAACTGGAATTCCGGGGTGCCAAGCCGATCGGCCGTTTCCTGCAGCGCTTCTTCCATGCTTTTGCCGATTTTGATTTTCTCGACGACCAACTTGAACTCTTCGCCAACAGGGCCGGCAATTTCTTTTGCGATTACACTCAGCGTTTCGCTCACCGGCATGCCTGATTTCAAACCACGCACCAAAAGTTCGACGGCGTCAAGAAAGTGCATGGTGAAATTTTTGATACGCCGCCCCACCAGAAAGTTGACGACCATGTGCGGCAAACCAACGCCGATCAGCAACCCGCTAAAAAGCCCGATAGAAAAAGATACGCCATTGAGTAAGAGAATGGCCATGATGACAAAAGCAAGTCCGCCCGACGCGTACATATATTGCTGTAATGTCCATTTCTTACCGGTTTGCGCCAGCCGCAAGCGCAGCTTATCGGCGTAGTTCATCCGCTGGCGGTCGGAGAAAATGAGTGGGCGGCGCGCGGCAACCACTTTGCGCATTTGCTGTTCCACGCGCGCATCGGCACTGTCCGAATGACGCATTTTGATAGCGCCAAGACGGCGTGTCGTCGCTTTGCCGCTATTGGGCCCTGCAAAGGCGAGTGTCACCAGAACAAAGAACAAGATTGTTCCAGCCGCGATCATAAATGTCTGCATTGTCATCCGCTCTGCTAACTATGCTCTGGGTAGTCCCATGCCCGCGTCACTTTTTTGTCAGCATCGATTTGAAACTGGCAAAAACATTCTTTTTCGATGTGCTATTGGCATCCGCAGCGGCCGCGTCAGCCATTTCTGCAAAGCTGCCAGCAACGATTTCGGCCAACGATATGATGCCAGTGGAAAGCTTGCTTCCGCGAATGGCTTCGACAACGGGCTGTCCTAGTTTCGCCGCTTGCGCCACCGACTTGGGGTCCGCTGGCAAAAGCAAGTCGATCTTGCGTTCGATCGTGCTTTCAAAATCCTTGCGGCTGATTTCGACGACCGCTGGTTGAACATTGTTGGCGACGACCAGCACTTTGCATTGCGGCGCATTCTGTTTCAGCCATGCCAAAACCCGAATGCTGTCGCGTGCTGAAGCCAGCGTCAGTTCGGTTGTCACAACCGCAATATTCACGTCGTTCATAAGATGCGGATACGCAATCAGCATGCTGCGTGGCATATCGATGACGGTGTTTTCGAACGCTGCGCGGAATTCTTCCTGCAGCTGGAAAAAGGCCGATCCATCGGTCAATACCGGGCTGTTCATTGGCGCTTCTGCCGACAAGATGGACAGACGTTCATTGGCTTTGATCATGGCGCGTTCGATAAACAATCCGTCGATACGGCTTGGGTTATCAATGGCGTCGGTCAAACCGCGGCCGGGTTCCAAATCCATCGCAAGCGCGGCAGTGCCAAAGTGCACATCAAGGTCGAGCAAGCCTGTCTGATGGCCATGTACTTGCGAAAATGTCCATGCCAGTGATGCAGCGATCGTGGACGCGCCTGCGCCACCGCGGGTTCCAATGACGGCGGTCGACACATGTGGCCGGTCCGTATGGCCATCATCGGCTTTCGGTGCGGTCAACGCGGCTTGTGCATTGGCGAATGAATCGCGCAGCGCATCGGGGTTAAGTGGCTTCAACAGATAATCCTGCAGACCGGACATTAACAAATCGCGGTACAGGCGGACATCGTTCACCTGACCAACCGCAATCACGATTGTGCCGGGCTCGCACACTTCGGCCAGGCTGTTGATGTCACCGATCGGGTCACCCGATTCCGACAAATCGACCAGCAATATTTGCGGGCTTGCCGAAACAGATAGTGATTGAATGGCGTTACGCAGACCGCCTTTATAGACTTTGTCCTGGTTCCAGCCCATTTCCTCACACACAGCGCGAATGACATCCAGCGTGAGGTCGTCGCAGACATAAGCGTTAATCGGGTCGCGCGATCCGGAGTTACCGGATTTCCATGGAGCGTTCATCATTTGCCTCCGGCCTTTGTCTTGTAAGCGTTTACCGCTGCGTTGCCGCTGTTGCTGTCGATCCGCTTGCTATCGCGTCCACGCACCAGATCTTCGGGGTCTGCCACCATGGCAGCAAGGTTGGAATTTATGGCGCAGCCGTAATTGCTGTTGTTACCTGCATTAAAGTTTTGGCCGTGCGTCGTGCGATTATTGGGGCAGGACGGCACCGATGCTTGGGATCGCGTTACAACAACGCGAATGTTGCCCGGTGCGATTATGCCGGGCGTTGCCGGTGCCCCTTGTGTGACCATGATACCGCGCTCTGCCGCGGCTGCGCGCACGTCGCGGGCGGCATCTTCGTTGCCAAAGCCATCGCCGCTATCGATTGCAATGCGGTCGCCATAACGAAGATCGAGCGTTTCGAGCCATTCGTTCAGCCGCTTCTGGTCGGCCACGGCAATGCCATCGCCGTCCGAGGCAAGGTCGATGGTGTAATTGGTGCGCTCAACAACGGGCTGGTGCACCGAATACATCGATGTGTTGGCTGGCAATGTGCCACAACCGGCCAAGCCAAGGCTTGCAGCGATCAGGAATGTTACCTTTTGCATATCTTGTCTCCTTGAACGGACGGTTAATTGTCGAAGCTAAAGCCGGGGCCGCTTGGGACGGTCGCGGAGGTCTGCGATTTGCCTTTCTTGGCCAACGGCGCGGGTGCGTCGGTCACGGATCCCAGTGCAGGCCCATTGGACACGGTTGGCGCAATTGTCGGCATAGGGCGGGTTTTTTCGCCCTTGTTGCTTGTCACCTTGCCCAGCAAAATGCGTTCAAGGTCATTTGGCGAATGCATGCCGTCTGTCGGCAAAGCAATCTCGCTATCGGATACGGGTTTCACCAAATAGGGCGTGACGACGATCATCAGTTCGGTTTCGTTACGCCGCCAACCATTGGATTTGAAAAGCGCGCCAAGCACGGGCAGGTCGCCCGCACCGGGCATCTTGTCGACCGAGCTGCCCATTGTGTTGCTTAACAATCCAGCGATCATCATGCTTTGCCCCGAACCAAGCTCCACCGTTGTTTCGGCCATACGCGTCGTGGTCGCCGGCACTTCAAGGCCGCCGAAGCGCACGGCACCTTGCGATGAAATGTCCGATACTTCCGAACGCACCCGCAGCGAAATGCGGCCATCCGACAATACCGTTGGCGTGTAGGTCAGGTTGACGCCGTAATTTTTATATTCGACGTTGGTACCATTGTTGGACGATGTCACCACGGGGAACGCGCCGCCCGCCAGAAACTCGGCCGTTTCGCCGGATACCGTTGTCAGATTGGGGTTAGCCAAGGTGGAGCTGAGGCCCGCCTTTTCCGATAGATCGAAGGCAGCGGCCACATCCAAGCCAAACAAGCGACCCGCCGCCGTCAGTACATTTGTGCCCGCAGGAACCTTAAATTGATACTGCGTATATGGACTTGTCATAAATTGTCCGGTCGCTGGATTGAACGGCAGCGATATGGCGCCTGTCGGCAGGCCAAATACCGACGAGGCATCTACAAGCGGAAGATCATCCGGATTTGTGACCGAGCTGATGTCCGCGATATCACGCCCTTGATACGCGCCGCCAAGGATGCCGGTCCCGCCATGATCGCGGGTTTTAAGATTGCCCGAAATTTCTTTCATCAGCGACCGGCTGACTTCAGCAATGCGGACCTGCAAATTGATCTGCAGCGGCGTCGCATTTTTCAGCCGGGTTAAAACTTTGGTGTTTCCGCCTGTGAAGGCCTTTACCAAAGCTTCGGCTTCGGCGGCTTCTTCGGGTTGGTCGACCGTTCCTGTCAGCAGGATGGCGCCATTCATCGTGGTGACAACGATTTTTGAATCGGGCATCGCCAGCGCCAGCATGTGCGAGATCGAGTCCATATTGCTGCCGACGCGGACCGTTGCCTGATACACCGTGCGGCCAGCGGCATCGGTCGCGTAAACCGTGGTTTCGCCGGGGCCTTTACCCAGTATGTAGATCTGGCGTCCGGTCTTTACCTCGACATCGGCGATATTGGGGTCCGCGACCACCACATCGGTGATGTTTGAACCCAGATTGACCTGTTGCCCGCGGCCGATGGACAAGATCAGCACCTTGCCATCTTTTGCGGATTGCGCCGACGCTGCTGTTGGCATCCCGACCAACGTGCCGACCAAGGCGGTGGTGCCGATGGCCGCGGACATAACCGCTGCGGTAAGGCCCGATTTGAATGTGGTGAAACGTGCCATGTTGTTGTTATCTCCGGCTAATGTCGACTTCGGTCACATTGCCGCCACGCGACACACGGACCACTGGACCCTTCATAATTTTTTCGACTTGCTTTTGCGTGCGGGCCTGTTCGGCGGCGACCGCCAATGGCATTTGTTCCGGCATAGTGCTGCGTTGGAAGCGCGAGACGTCGCCGCCGGTTGCATAGCTGCCTTTGGTGGCGGATGGCCGCTGTGCCAGCTGGCGCATGATCGCCCGTTCCTGATCCGCGGTTGCACCTTCGGGGATGTTGATATCGCCAGAGGCCAGCGCTTGTTCCAGTTCGGCGGCATTGTCGGCCAGCGAACGCAGGGAAAGGCTGATCGTGCCAATCGATTGCGCAACGGTAATCTTCTCCGCGATGCGCGGGGTCGCTTCAATCGTTACCAATTTATATTCAGAGACGACGCTGTTGCCCTTGTCATCGATGGACGGGGTTGAACGTTGGTCGGTCGCCAACACACGCAGGTTGCGGACGATGGTTTCGGAAACCTTCAATGGTGGGCCAGCGCTTGCTTCGACATTTTGCGTGAGCACCAGGTCAACACGGTCACCGGGGAAGACAAAGCCAGCAACACCAGTCAATGCCGACACCGGCACCGTCACCGCACGCATACCAGGTCCAAGCGCAGCGGCGAGGAAACCGCGATCGCCCGGCTTAACGATGGAACCTTGGGTCAGTGGCTGGCCGGCGGTCACGGCGTTGCGGACCACCGTGCCGACAAGGCTCTCAATCGATGCGCCACCGTCGCCTTCTTTGAAATAGGCGGCTTCGATCAATTCTTTCGGCCATGGTTGATAGCGCACGCTGTCGGCGGTGATGATCGTGCCAACGGGCAATGCCTTGGTCGCGACGAGGACTTTGGGTCCGGCTGGCACGGGGGCCGGCGCGGCTGCCGCTGTAGATTCGGGAGCAGATGCACCGTTGAACATGCTGCGTGCCATAAGGGCGGTCACTGCCGCGATTAAAAGCGCAGCCACCAGCAATATGACTTTTTTCCTATCCATTACTTATTGTCCCCTGAAAGGTCCCCTGATCGAACCATGCTATTTCATGTAAAATGGTTAAAAATCCGTTCACCGATGATCCAAAGCCCGGACAGTGCGATCGCCACACCATAGGGAATCCGCGCGCGGCCCTCGCGCCGTTTCCATGTGTGGATCGCAAGAAAGATGAGGGTGACCACAGCGCCGATGATCGATGCGTATAAGATGAGGCGGATGACCTCGACCCAGTGGAACCACAATGCCAACGCCGCAAAAAGCTTCACATCGCCGCCGCCCATGGCGCCCAAATGAAATGCAATGGCAAAGACAAAGAACGTAATCGCTGCGGTCAACAGGTGCAGGCCGACATCGGTAAGATTAAACCCGCCGCTGGCCAGCCAAAATAATGGTGCGCCAAGCGTAATCGCGATGGTTATCTTATTAAAAATAAGGCGGTATCTGATGTCGGTGTAGATGGATATCAACAGCGCAATTGCCAAGCCGCCAAGGGTTGCGTAAGCGAGAGTTTCACTGGTCATCTGCACAGCATTAACCATGAAAGATTACCAAAGAGTAACCATGCACACAGCAAAAACACCGATGAACCGCCGCGCAATTCCGGCCAACGCCACAGAGACAATGTGGCACGCCGCCGATGGTTGGCCGATCCGGCGGATTGATTGGCAGGCGTCGGCCCCGCCGCGTGGATCAATGTTATTTTTGCCCGGTCGCGGCGATCATTATGAAAAATATCTCGAAACCTTGGCATATTATGCCGACGCGGGATGGCATGTGACCGCCATCGACTGGCGCGGGCAGGGTGCTTCGGGCCGGTTGCTGGATGATCCCCAAGTCGGCCATATCGATGATTTTGCCACGTGGATTGCGGATTTGCGCACATTTTGGGAGGTATGGAAACGCGACACGCCAGCGCCGCATGTTGTCATCGCGCACAGCATGGGCGGGCAACTGGCGATGCGCGCCTTGGTGGAAAAGGCGATGGATCCCGACGCCGTGGCGCTGAGCGCGCCGATGCTGGGCATTCAAACCGGCGGCCTGCCGCTTGCGCTCAACCATGCCGTTGCCAAATTGATTGTGGCATTGGGCAAGGGCACACAAGCCGCATGGAAAGTCAGTGAAAAGCCATTATCGCCGATGAGCATGCGCGGCAAAATGCTCACGCATGACAACGACCGCTATGAAGACGAGATTGCGTGGTGGGCGCTGCGTCCAGAGGTGAAGCTTGGGCCGCCAAGCTGGCACTGGGTGGAACGCGCCATGGCGTCCATCCGCTTGCTGGAACGACCCGGCGCGCTGGAGGCGGTGCAAACGCCCATCTTGTTGCTCGCGACGACAGCGGATCAGTTGGTCAGCACAAAGCGGGTCATCGCAGACAGCAAAAGGCTGCCACATGCCGAAACGCTGATTTTCGGGAAAGAGGCCGCGCATGAGCTTCTGCGCGAGGCAGATGGCGTGCGCGACCAGTGCCTGAAACGCATCGACGCTTTTCTGGACCAGCACGCACCAAGGCCATGAGCGATTTTAGCATTGCCATAATCGGTGCAGGCATCGCCGGGGCAAGTCTGGCCGCACAGCTGTCGGCATATCAGTCGGTTGTCCTGATGGAGGCGGAGGCGCATCCTGGATATCACTCCACTGGCCGGTCCGCCGCGTTCTGGGTTGAATGCTATGGTGGCCCGGACGTTCAGCCGCTGACGACGGCGTCGGGCCCATTTCTGGCGAACCCACCCAAGGATTTTCACGACGGTCCATTGATGTCCCCGCGCGGCGGGCTGCACATTGGCACGGCAGAGCAGCAACCTTTGGCCGACGATATGCTGGCGGAGTTCGCGACAAGCGGTGTGCATATTGAACGCAGCGACCGAACGGATTTGGAACGGCATGTGCCCGGCCTGCGCAGCGGATGGACGACGGGGCTATGGGAGGCGGCCTGCGCGGATATTGATGTCGCCGCGCTCCATGCGGCCTATCTGCGCCAAGCGCGCAAGCAGGGCGTTCAACCGCATTGCAACAGCCGGCTGGAACGTGCCGTGTGGCGCGAGGGCATGTGGCATATCACAGCGGGCAGCCTGAACTGCACCGCCGATATCATCGTCAACGCCGCAGGGGCATGGGCGGATAATGTGGCGAAGATGGCGGGCGTGCGTCCCTTGGGCATTCAACCCTATCGGCGCACCATTGCGCAATTGGCGGTGTCGCCCGATGTGCCTGCGGCCCTGCCACTCGTTATCGGCCTTGATGGCAGTTTCTATTTCAAGCCCGATGCAGGCGGACGTTTGTGGCTGAGCCCGCATGACGAGACCGCAACACCGGCATGCGATGCCGCGCCCGAAGAATATGATATCGCGCTTGCCATTGATCGGCTGCAGCAGGTTGTTGATTGGGACATCCGCCGGGTTGAACGTAAATGGGCCGGTTTGCGCAGCTTTGCGCCCGACCGGCTGCCGGTCATTGGCCGCGATGGCGCGCATGATGCATTCTTTTGGTTTGCAGGGCAGGGCGGATTTGGCATTCAGACGGCGCCTGCCGCGGCGCAGCTGGCGGCGTCGTTACTGAACGATGCCATCGCACCGCCCGACCGCGTACAAGCGGCGCTATATGCGCCAGGGCGTCTAAGCTAGCTTACCGCAACCTTGTTGCTGGCAGCGTCGGCCGCATCGCTGGCCAGCCGGTCTGCGCGTTCATTTTCGGGGTGGCCATTATGCCCTTTGACCCAAATCCATTCCACCTGATGCCGCGCCATCGCTGCGACCATCTCACGCCATAGGTCGGCATTGCGCACCGGCTGTTTTGACGCGTTTTTCCAACCATTGCGTTGCCAGCCAAAGATCCATTTGGTGATACCGTCGATGACATATTTGCTGTCGGTGTGCAGTTTGACGCTGCATGGTTCGACAAGGGCGTTCAGCGCCTGAATGACCGCGCTCATTTCCATGCGGTTGTTGGTGGTGTCGGGATCGCCGCCCGCAATTTCTTTTTCATGCTTGCCATAACGGATGATCGCACCCCAGCCGCCCGGCCCGGGATTGCCCTTGCACGCGCCGTCGGTGAAGATTTCAATCTGTTTCATGGCAACTGCGCCAATAAAGCTTCAACCTGATTTGGGTCGCTGTAAAAATCCAACCGCCGTAGAAACGCCAAGGGGTCTTTGCGCGTGACCAGCGCATCGGCGGGCGTGTTAATCCAGTCATAACACCGCGTTAATGTGAACCGCAAACACGCACCGCGCAGCAATATCGGCAATGCGTCGCGCGTTGCGGCATCCATTGGCACAGCTTGGGTGTAGCCCGCCAACATGGCCGCGCTCACCTGCGCATCAAAGACTTTGCCGTCGCCCGAAAAGCACCATGCGCTATGCGTGACCGCAAGGTCATAGGCGCGGATTTCGGAGCAAGCGAAATAGAAATCAATCAGGCCCGTGACATTGTCGCCCAGCATCAGGACATTGTCCGGAAACAGGTCCGCATGGATGGCCGCCACGGGAAGATTGGTCGGCCAATGCGCCTCAAGATAATCGCATTCGGCAAATATCCGTGCAGCCAAGCCTTCGGAAATGTCGTCCAGACCTTGCGCGGTGCAGCGCATGGCAAGCGGCCGGAATGCAGCGATGCCAAGGCTGTTGGGCCGCGACAGCGTGAAATCTGCCAGCGCCTTGTGCATTTGTCCAAGCGCCGCGCCGGTGGAGTGTGCCTGTGCCGCCGATGGTTCCGTGACCGATACGCCACCAAGAAATTCGATCAGGCAGGCAGGCTTTCCAGCGATGCTCTGCAGCCAATTGCCGTTGCGGTCGGACATGAAACGTGGAACCTTGCAGCCCGCGTCATGCAAATGTTTCAGAAGCGCATAGAAAAACGGCAGATCTTTGGGATCCACGCGGTTTTCGTAAATGGTCAGGATGAACCGGCTTTGCGTTGTTTCGACGAAGAAATTGCTGTTCTCAACGCCTTCGGCAATGCCCTTGAGCGAAACCAGTTCACCGACATCATAAAGCGCCAGAAAGGCACCGACCTGTTCAGGCCCTAATTGCGTATAAACGGCCAAATCAAGCCGCCGCGCCGGCCAGTTCGCGCGGCAATTTAAAGGTGATGCTTTCTTGCGCCGTTGTGACCTGCTGTTCATCGATGTCGAAATGCGCGGCAAGCGCATCGATGATTTCGCGGACCAATATTTCAGGGGCAGATGCGCCTGCGGTCAGGCCAAGCGTGTTCACACCGTCAAACCAGTTCATGCTGATATCGTCGGCGCGCTGCACAAGATGCGCTTTCGCGCCTGAACGCGCCGCGACTTCGACCAAGCGGAGCGAATTTGAGCTGTTGGGCGCGCCGATGACGAGGACAAGGTCACATTTACCCGCAATCGCCTTCACCGCCTCCTGCCGGTTCGATGTTGCGTAACAAATATCCTCACCCTTCGGCCCGACAATGTTCGGGAAGCGTGCTTCAAGAATGGATGTGATTTCAAAGGTATCGTCGACCGACAAAGTTGTCTGCGTCAGGAAAGCGAGATTTTCGGGATCGGCAGGCTGAATATTGCGTGCGTCGTCATCGGTTTCGACCAATGTCATCGCGCCTGCGGGGACTTGGCCGAATGTGCCAATGACTTCGGGATGGCCGGCATGGCCAACAAAAATGATGTGACGGCCGGCTTCCACCTGTCGTTCGGCCTGCTTATGCACTTTGGACACCAAAGGGCAGGTGGCATCAAAATAAGCAAGGCCGCGTTGCTGCGCATTTGCGGGTACCGATTTAGGTACGCCATGCGCCGAAAACACGACATGCCCGCCATCGGGCACTTCATCCAGTTCCTCGACAAATATCGCGCCCTTGGCCTTCAAACTGTCGACGACAAAGCGGTTGTGCACAATTTCATGGCGCACATATACCGGCGCGCCATGTTGTTCGAGCGCAAGCTCCACAATCTTGATAGCGCGGTCAACGCCAGCGCAAAAACCGCGTGGTGCCGCCAGAAGCAGCGTGAGGGGTTTCTTGGAGATCGTTTGTTCAGTCATCGGCAATGTCCTTTAGTTAAACAGGCCGCATCCGCCAAGGCCTTTCCCCTGTTGCACGTCAGGCGATGGGCGGATAAGGACCAATGCCAGCGACGTACCCGCAACCCATGCACTGTTATGCCAAGGATAGCCTATATGAAATTTGCCGCCAAAGTCCTGACCTTCGGCATTGTTGCAGCAACCTTGGCCGGTTGTTCGCGCGAGGGCGACCTTGATATCGGTGCTGGTGTAGGCGTGAACGTCACACGTTCGGGTTGCCCTGCGGTGGCTGTTCCCGATGGCACGGGCGACATAACCTTGTTCAATCCCGCCGACAGCCAGGATGCGAGCGCAATTGACGTTGTCGCGTCGATCACCAATATCCGCCCGACGTGCAGCGAAAGCGGCGAGAAGATTTTTTCGCAAGCCAGTTTTGATGTTCAGGCGCGGCGCAGCGATACGCAAGGCAGCCGGACAGTGACTTTGCCCTACTTCACCACCGTGGTGCAGGGCAACAGCGCCGTTGTTGCCAAGCGCGTGGGCCAAGTGACCCTGCAATTTGCCGATGGCCAGCAACGGGCATCCGCCAGCGCGCAAGCCGGAAGCTATATCGACAAGGCATCGGCCAGCCTGCCGGCCGAAATCGTTCAAAAGATAACCAAGAAGCGCAAGCCGGGTGACCCCGATGCGGCGCTTGACCCCATGGCGGACCCTGAAGTGCGCGCGGCGGTCGTCCGATCAAGCTTTGAAATGCTTATCGGGTTCCAGCTGACCGAAGATCAGCTGCGGTATAATGTAACGCGTTGATACGCGCTTTTTTCAAGGCACGAAGATGACCCTTTTTGAACAATATGCAGCGCATGTCGATCATGCGTTGGACGCACTTGTTGCCAGCAAGACCCTGCCATCGGGCATTGACCGTGCCAATGTGACGGTCGAACCGCC
>JBEEIJ010000061.1:0-10700 GCA_041169905.1 Pseudomonadota bacterium
GGGTCATGGTGTCGATTGAGCTGGTGAACCAGATTGCCAATGCGCCGGCGGCGCTTACCCATGCCATCGATATCTTATTCACCATCGCGATCGTTGTGCAGGTGGCGATATGGCTGCGCGAAATCATCTTGGGCATGATTGAGCGGCGCGCTGGCGAAGGGCTGCACGAACATGAGACACTTCAAAGTGCGATGGTCTTAATCCGGCTGCTCGTCAGCTTTGCTTTGTTCGCCGTTGCTGCAATCGTCATTCTCGACAATCTCGGCGTTAACGTCACTGGCCTTGTTGCTGGTCTTGGCGTTGGCGGCATTGCCATTGGCCTTGCTGCCCAAGGGATTTTCTCCGACCTCTTTGCTGCCATATCGATCATTTTTGATAAGCCATTCCGCCGCGGTGACACGGTGTCTTATGACAACACAATCGCCAGAGTTGAAGTCATCGGCATGAAAAGCACAAGGCTGCGCGCGCTGACGGGCGAAGAGAAGATAATCTCGAACAGCAAGTTGCTTGAGAAGGAAATCACCAACAACACGCTGACGCTGTATCGCCGGGTCACCTTCGTCCTGACGCTTGTGTACCAAACCCCGCCCGCCCTTGCGAAGCGGATCCCGGAAATCTTACGTGAAATCGTCGAAAGCAATGGCGCACAATTTATCCGCGCTGGGTTCAACAACTTTGCTGCAAGCTCGCTCGATTTCCATCTCGTCTTCGATATCGAAAGCGATGATGTGGAGGTTATGTTTCGGGCACGGCATGACATCGGCATTGCCATCATCGACCGGTTTGCGAATGAAGGCATTTCGTTCGCTTATCCCACGCAGACGACATTCACCGCAGCCCCCGATGGCCATATGGTCATGCCCTACGCGCCGCCTGCTCCTGCACCTAAAGCCTGATTCGCAGATGACGGGTTGCCGGGGCGCAAGCTTGCCGTAACGGCAAATCGCCGGGGCTTGTATTGGACGTTCGAAACCGCCACGGTGCGGCCAAATAGTTTGCAGGAGAAACACCCATGACCACTATTACCCCAGCGGAATTCGCGACTAAGGTTGGCGAGAAAATCGGCACCTCTGAATGGATTTTGGTTGATCAGGACATGATCAACAAATTTGCAGATGCCACCGGTGACCACCAGTTCATCCATATCAATGAAGAAATGGCGAAGCTGACACCGTTCGGTGGCACCATTGCACATGGATTTTTGACCCTGTCGCTCTTTCCCGTACTCAGCGCGAAGTCCGATTGCCCCAAGATCGAAGGCGTCAAAATGGGCGTCAATTATGGTGGCAACAAAACGCGTTTTCTGGCGCCTGTCCGTTCGGGCAAGCGGGTGCGCGGACATTTCAAGCTTCTGGAACTCGTTGAAAAGCGCCCGGGCCAGTGGCAGCAGACGCTTGAGTTCACCGTCGAGATTGAGGGTGAAGACAAACCAGCACTTCAGGCTGAATGGATCAGCCAGTTTTTCGTATAATTTTTAATTCAAGGAACCATTACCATGCGTGACGCAGTAATCGTATCAACCGCCCGTACCGCCATCGGCAAAGCCTATCGCGGTGGATTTAACGCAACGCTCGGGCCAACGCTCGGCAGCTATTCGTTGAAGGCCGCTGTAGAGCGTGCCGGCATTGAAGGCGGTGAAATTGATGACGTCCTTTGGGGCTCCGCGCTTCAGCAAGGCACGCAGGGCGGCAATCTTGCACGTCAGGTTGCGTTGCGCGCTGGCCTGCCGATTTCTGTTTCGGGCATGACGATGGATCGCCAATGTTCGTCCGGCCTGATGTCCATCGCAACTGCAGCCAAGCAAATCATCGTCGACAATGTCGATGTGATGGCAGCGGGTGGTCAGGAATCGATTTCGCTGGTGCAAACCAAGGAAATGCGCGTTCAAGCCGACCCTGAACTGGTTGCCCTGCACAATTCGATTTACATGCCGATGCTTCAAACCGCTGAAGTCGTGGCCAAGCGCTATAACATCAGCCGCGATGTGATGGACGAATACGCCCTGCAATCGCAGCAGCGCACCGCCGCTGGCCAAGCAGCCGGTTACTTCGATGCCGAAATCGTCCCCGTGACCACGATGATGAATGTCGTGAACAAGGAAACGGGCGAAGTCAGCCAAAAAGAAGTCACGATTGCCAAGGATGAAGGCAATCGCGCCGATACGCAGTTGGCAGGTTTGCAATCACTTCAGCCCGTGCTTGGTCCAGACATGACGATCACGGCCGGTAATGCCAGCCAGTTGTCCGACGGTTCCTCTGCGTCGATTTTGATGGAAGCCAAGGTTGCTGAGAAAAAGGGCCTGAACCCGCTTGGCCGTTATGTCGGCATGGCCGTTGCAGGCACAGAGCCAGACGAAATGGGCATTGGCCCCGTGTTCGCAATTCCAAAATTGCTTCAGCGTTTTGGCTTGAAGATGGACGATATCGGCATCTGGGAATTGAACGAAGCATTTGCTGTTCAAGTTCTGTACTGCCGCGACAAGCTTGGCATTCCAAACGAGTTGCTGAACGTCAACGGCGGATCGATCTCCATCGGTCACCCCTATGGTATGACGGGCGCACGTTGCGTCGGCCATACATTGATCGAAGGCAAGCGTCGCGGTGCGAAATATGGCGTCGTCACCATGTGCGTTGGCGGCGGCATGGGCGCAGCCGGCCTTTTTGAAATCTTCTAAAAAACGAAACGGAGCAGCCGCATGTCAGCTATTGGTGTCATCGCAACTTTAACCGTCGCAGACGGCAAAAACGAAGCCTTTGAGGCTGTGTTTGCTGAGCTTGCGGCTGCCGTTCGGGCCAATGAACCGGGGAACCTATTTTATACGTTGACCCGGTCTCGGTCGAACCCACAGGTCTACAAAGTGCTGGAGCAATATGTCGATCAGGACGCGCTCACCGCACATGGCGCCAGCGACTATTTCAAAGCGGCTGGTCCGAAGCTTGGCGCATGCCTCGCGGGTGCACCTGAGGTTGAGTATCTCGACGCGCTGTAAGGCGCGCCTGCTGCTTTGCCCCGCGCGCGTTGGTTAAGTGGCTATCCACCGGCCAGCGTTCGATGCTGGCCTTAATGTGCAACGTCATAAACGCGACGTGGCACCAATGGCTCTAGCCATTGTGGCTGACAATCCAGTCTTCCACGACAGGTGCAATCTTTTCGCGCCATTTGCTGCCGTTGAAGATGCCATAATGGCCAACTTCTGGCGCCATATGATATTTTTTGAGCGCATCCGGCAAAGCGGTCGCAATGTTCAGCGCCGCCTTGGTTTGCCCAAGTCCGCTGATGTCGTCCCGCTCACCTTCAATCGCCAGCAGGCCGATGTCCTTGATTGCACCGGGATCAACGAGCTGACCGCGATAGTTGAATTCGCCCTTGGGCAACAAATGACGCTGAAATACGGTATCGACGGTCTGCAGATAGAATTCCGCCGTCATATCGCAGACCGATCGATATTCGTTGTAAAATTCTTTATGCCGATCCGCGCTTTCACCATCGCCTTTGACGAGGTCTGAGAACATTGACCAATGGCTGATCATATGGTTACCCAGATTCATCGACATAAAGCCAGTGAGTTGTAGAAAACCGGGATATACCCGACGTCCCGACCCTTTATAATAAGGCGGGACGGTCGCGATGACATTTTGGACGAACCATTCATGCGGGCGGCGTGTGGCGTGGTCGTTGACCGCCGTCGGCGCTTCGCGGGTGTCGATTGGACCGCCCATCATCGTCAAGGTGCGGGGCCGCAACGGATGGTCCTTCGCGCTCATCACCGCTGCAGCGGCATAAGCCGGGACCGAAGGCTGACATACCGCCAACATATGGGCGCCGCGTCCGCCGGCATCGGGGCCAATGAATTCAAGCCATTCGATAAGATAATCGATGTAGGTTTCCAGATCGAAACCGCCACCCGTCAACGGAACATCGCGCGCATCTTTCCAGTCGGTGATATAGACATCATGCGTTGGAATCATACGTTCGACCGTGCCGCGCAACAGCGTCGCGAAATGGCCGGACATCGGCGCACAAATAAGCAACCGCGGCTTCGCGCTGCTGCCTTCATATACGAACCGCTTCAGCTGGCCAAAGGGCTTGCGCGCCAGATTCTCTTCTTGAACCGGTAACGTCTTGCCATCGACAATCACATTATCCAATCCGAATGCTGGCTTTCCACGTGGCAAAACCGAATGGGCGAACACATCCAATGCCGACGCCGCGATGGGCGCGAGACCGCCCACACTAAATGGCCCGGTGAAATTCTTAAGCACATCTGCCTGCGCCTGAGCAATTTTTCCCGCACCTGCTAACCAGCTCCGTTGCATATCATAACCGGTGTAAAGCATCTGCAATCCTTAGATTTCGGTCTTTCTGCCCCGAAAAACAGGGTATTCTTGTGGAAGTCATAAGCGTTTATTGTGCATTGCACCATAGAAAAAGACATCCGCATCATCTGTCGCGCATTGTTCCCGCTTCGGCGCACTGCTAGGCGGGTTGAATGACGAACGAAATTTCTGACATTCCGACAACGCCTTCAGCCGACGCCATTGAAGCGCCTGTCGTAAAACAAAAGCCTAATTTCGGCAGCTTGCGGATGATCGGGCATTTTACGATCAAATACCCCCGACAGATTGCATATGCGCTTCTCGCGCTCATAGCAGCAGCGTCATCGACACTGGCTATCCCATATGGCCTGCGGCTGATTATTGATGAGGGCTTTGCGAAAAATGGCGGCGACCCCGCGCCATATTTTTATCTGTTGCTGGGCATTGTCGTCATCATTGGTGTTTCGACAGCATTCCGTTTTTACTTCGTCAGCTGGTTGGGTGAACGCGTCGTCGGTGACATCCGCGTTGCCGTTCAAAGCAACTTGCTTCGGCTTGCGCCCCGCTTTTTTGAAGTGAATAGGCCCGGCGAAATCGCGAGCCGCATGACCGCAGATACGGCGATCATCGAACAGATTGTTGGCACAACAGTGTCCGTTGCGTTGCGGAATATCGTTATCGGCATCGGCGGCGTGACATTGCTTTTTGGCTTAGCTCCAAGTCTGACCATTTGGCTTTTGGCGGGCATACCGGTTGTTGTACTGCCCATCGTTTTTCTCGGTCGGCGGCTGGAAAAAGCTTCGCGCAACAGCCAGGATAATGTCGCCAGCGTCGGCACCATCATTTCGGAAGCCCTTGGCGCAATCAAGATCGTTCAGGCATTTGGCCAAGAAGCGCGTGAGGGCGTCAGATTTGCCGACGCCGTCGAGGGCACATTTGCCGCGGCGAAAAAGCGCATACGGATACGCGCGTTCCTGACCGCTTTGGTCATGGCGCTCATTTTCGGCGGCATCACAATGCTGGTGTGGGAAGGCACGGACCAAGTCAAAGAAGGTGTTATATCCTCCGGCACGTTGTTCGCCGTGGTGCTCTATGGCGCACTCGTCGCTGGGTCTTTCGGCGCATTGACCGAAGTATATGGGGATCTTGTGCGCGCATCGGGCGCGGCGTCGCGTTTGGCAGAATTGCTGCATGAAGTACCGGAAATTGCGGCCCCGGCCAGCCCAGTTGTCATGCCACCAGCGCGCGGTCAGCTGGAGTTTCAGCATGTCCGATTCCGCTATCCTACCCGACCCGAAGTTGCTGCGCTTGACGATTTCAGCCTGAAGGTTTCCCCGGGTGAGACTGTCGCTGTCGTTGGGCCATCAGGCGCCGGTAAGTCGACATTGTTCCAGCTTGCTGAACGTTTTTACGATCCAGAAGCCGGCACCATCCGTATTGACGGCGTTGCGCTGACCAGCGCAGATCCAGCCGAATTCCGCCAACGCATTGCCTTGGTTCCGCAAGACACCGTTTTATTTGCGGCCTCTGCACGGGACAATTTGCGCTACGGAAATTGGCTGGCTGATGACGCCGCGATTTGGGCTGCGGCGGAACAAGCGAATGCAGCAGAATTCCTACGCACCTTGCCAGAGGGATTGGACACGTTTTTGGGCGAGAGCGGTGCACGTCTGTCGGGGGGGCAGCGGCAGCGCCTTGCGATTGCGCGCGCTCTACTACGCGATGCCCCAATTCTGTTGCTGGACGAAGCAACCAGTGCCTTGGATGCCGAAAGCGAACGCCTTGTTCAGGACGCACTTGAACGCTTAATGGTTGGCCGCACGACAATCGTGATTGCTCACCGTTTGGCGACCGTACGGTCCGCAGACCGCATCATTGTGATGGACCAAGGTCAGATTGTTGAAGAAGGCGACCACGCGACACTTAGCGCGGCAGGCGGTCTATATTCCCGTTTGGCTAGCCTGCAGTTCGACGCTTAAAACGACGCGCGCAAACGGTCGCGCATGGCATGTGGCTCCGACGCCTGCGGAACAGCGGCGCGCATTTTCTCGCTGAGCCGTTGAAGTCGGACATATAATTCTTCGCTCGCGCCGATCAACGCTTGCGTCTCCAGGGGAAATTGCAGCACCAGCGGCCCATCGCTGGCGGGCGCATAGCCCAGATTGTTGGTTTCGTTTCGCGCTTCGCTCTCGGTTATTTCGCCAGCCCGCAATGCCTTTTGATTCAACAACCAAGCGATGCTGTGCATCAGGCGTGTGGTAACCTTGAGAGACTCGCAGGAAAAGGCGACCGAAATCTCCGGAGACAAATGCCCCGCGTCAAAGCGACGGTCAAAACATGCGCGCGCTTCATCGGCGAGCAACATCGCCTCTGTGTATAGAGAATCCAATAATAATGGGGTCAGCTCAAGTTGTGCGTTGCTCATATGCTTTTATGGCACGACCTATGCCTAGATGTTAGTGCAAACGATCCGATGGTGGTAACATATTCCGGATGTACCGGTATGAAACAATGATAGCGCAATTGTAAACGTTCAGGCGATAATGTCGGGTACCAGCTGATCTTCAAGGCGCATGATTCGGTCTTTCAATATCAGCTTCTTCTTTTTCAGACGCGCAATCTGCAACTGATCAACGACCGTTTGCATGGTCAACGCCGCAATAGCGTCATCCAAATCACGATGCTCAATCTTCAGTTGTTCCAGCTGCTGCTGGTAGCCGTCGTCATTCATGCCCCCTTTTAACCAGAGTCGCGCAAACAAGTCATCGTTAAAAGCGGTCATCATCGCGGGGGCATGATTTTGGTGCACGCCAAACGCAAAATTATCGACAAGACTCGCGGCGCATTTCGTGATTTACTTTGGCTGTTGGACCACCGAGTCTCACACTGAAGGAGAATGATGTGAATAATAATCATCTGTCCGCACTTCGCAGCAAACATGCTGATCTTGAACAAAAGTTGCAGCGCGAAGAACATAGACCTTTTCCTGACACCGGCATCATTCATAGCCTTAAGAAGCAAAAGCTGCATCTTAAGGACGTACTTATGCAAGAATCTGCCCTAACTGGCTGACTACGAATAATTTCAAGCGGGGTATCGCTTGCCTTTTGTGTCTCTGCTAGATGCAGCCTATGGAAAGCGCTACCCGTTCTGCCCGCAACATACTGACCGGTCTTCACGAAGTGATGGCCTCGCGAAACCATGCGCAGGGCAAGCTGAACCATGTGGTCAATATCATTGGTGAAGCGCTGTCGAGCGAAGTGTGCTCAATATATCTGTTGCGCGATGGTGATCTTGAATTGTTTGCGACGCGCGGATTGAATGAAGCGGCGGTCCACGTCACCCGTCTGGGCTTGGGCGAAGGCCTTGTCGGCACGATTGCGGAAAATGTCGAAACATTGAATTTGGATGAGGCCGCGGCTCACCCGAATTTCCGTTATGTCCCCGAAACAGGTGAAGAACGCTTTCACAGCTTTGCAGGCGTGCCGATTGTGCGTTCCGAACGCGCCGTCGGCGTATTGGCTGTGCAACATGTCGAACCACGCAAATATGAAGAAGTCGAAATTGAGGCGCTTCAAACCGTCGCAATGGTGCTGTCAGAACTGATCGCCAATGCAGACCTTGTTGACGAACCAAGCGCGCGGGGCGGGAATGACACCGGCACTATTAGCCTTACGGGCCTGCCGCTCGTAAAAGGCGCTGCTGCCGGCGTTGCTATTTTTCACCAACCCAATGTCCGCATTGAACACACTGTCGCCGAGGACATCGAGGCGGAGCGGCACCGCGTCTATTCCGCCTTTGACAAAATGCGCGAACAAATCGACCGCATGGCCAGCCAAATTGATTTCGGCACGGGCGGTGAACATGAAGAGGTCATCGCGACCTACAAAATGTTCGCATATGACGAAGGCTGGAGCCGCCGCATTAACGAGGCCATCGATAGCGGCCTGACGGCGGAAGCGGCCATCGAACGGGTCCAGCAACGCACCCGCATGCGTATGCGTCAGATTGACGATGCGCTGCTGGCGGACCGCATGCATGATCTGGAGGATCTATCCAACCGGTTGCTGCGCATTGTGTCGGGTCAGATGAGCACCGCGGCACAACTTGGTCTGAAAAAAGACTCGATCCTGATTGCGCGCAATTTGGGCCCGGCCGAACTGCTCGAATATGACAAACGGCGTCTGCGCGGCGTGGTGCTTGAGGAAGGATCGCTTACTGCGCATGTCGTGATTGTGGCGCGCGCGATGGGCATCCCTGTACTGGGCCGAGTACAAGGCATCCGCCACAAGGTCCGCGATGGCGACATGCTGCTGCTGAACGCCGACGAAAAAAGCGTCATCGTCAGGCCATCGTCGGCTGCCGAAGAGCTTTTCCAACATGATCTGGTCGACCGCCAAAAGAAAAAAGCCCGCTATGCAGCGATGCGTGACGCGGCATCGGTCACCAATGATGGCGTGCCGGTGACGTTAATGATCAATGCCGGATTGCGCGATGATATGTCGGCTTTGGCAACCACCGGCGCTGAGGGTGTCGGTCTGTTCCGCACAGAATTTCAATTTCTGATATCTGCCACGCTGCCGCAACGTGAGCGTCAGCAACGTTTTTATCGCGATGTCATTGATGCCGCGGGCGACAAACCAGTCATTTTTCGCACGCTCGATATCGGCGGCGACAAACCCCTACCCTATTTGAAAGACGAGACGAGCGAAGAAGAAAACCCTGCGCTCGGTTGGCGCGCGCTGCGCCTGTCTTTGGACCATGCAGGGCTGATGAAAGCACAGGCCCGCGCACTTATTGAGGCATCCACAGGCCGCACATTGAACGTCATGTTTCCCATGGTGTCCGAGCCGTGGGAATTTGACGCGGCCCGGGAAATATTTGAAGGCCAGATGCAATTTTTGGGCCGGCAAAAAAAACGGCTGCCCACGAAAATCCGTTATGGGGCCATGCTTGAGGTGCCGGCGCTGGCCGAAACACTCGATATTTTGCTGCCTAAAATTGATTTTCTGTCGATTGGCACCAATGACCTCACGCAGTTCCTGTTTGCAGCGGATCGCGCAGACCCGCGCCTTGCTGAGCGATATGATTGGCTGAGCCCCGCCATTTTGCGCTTCATTCGGCGCGTGGTTCAGACAACGGACGGCTATCCAGTCGACGTCGCGGTATGTGGCGAAATGGGTGGGCGGACGCTCGAAGCGCTCGCTTTGATTGGCTTGGGCATCCATCGCTTGTCGATCACGCCAGCCGCCGTGGGACCCATAAAAGCGATGGTGCGCACGACCAACCATGCCGACATTCGTAAGAAGATGGATGAGCTGCTGAAAAATCCGACGGGAAATTTGCGTGAGGAGCTGGCCATATGGGCGGCAAGCCAAGGCATTGAAACCGGCTAAATTGCAGGATTTCCCAAAGGTGAAAAGTTGTTATCGCCGTTGACTTTATCAGGAAGATGACCATTGTCCGCATAACTGCACAAAGAGGTGGAAAAAACGGGGCGTGGAGATTGCAGTGGACTTATTAGCTTCTGTTGACGAATATGACGGATCCGTTGGTAGCCAGCTAAAAGCCGGCCGCGAGCGGTTGGGTTTAAGTCTTTCTGATATCGCGGAAAAAACGCGCGTGCCGATGCGCCACCTCCAATCTATTGAGCAATCAAATTTTGACGCCCTCCCCGGCCAAACCTACACGCTCGGTTTCGCGCGATCTTATGCAAATGCTGTCGAAATGGATGCCGCCGCAATAAGTGAGGCGATGCGTTTGGAATTGGCGCGCAGTGGCCATGAAGGCTATCAGGCACCGGCTCAAAACTACGAACCTGCCGACCCCGCACGGGTACCTTCGAAAACACTCGCCTGGACATCGGCTGCAATCGCAGCAGTGGCGCTGGCTGCATATTTGATTTTCAGAAGTCTGACACTCACCGATGCTGCGCCAGCCGATAGACCGGTCACTTCACCGATCTCCGTAAAGCCAGCCGCCACAGCGCCGATCGCGCCTCTGCCGGCAAATAGTACTGATTCTGCGCAGCAAGGCACCGACAACGCGGAACAAATCTAAATAAAATCAGGTTTTCTTTGCACTGAAATGGTGTGATGGCTATTTGTCGCGTTGGTCCAGTCAGCGATATGTCCAAACTTGTCAGTTAAGGGGAATGAGCAATGAATTTTCGGCTTGCTTTGTTGAGCGGCGCAGCATTTGCACTCAGCGCATCCGCAGTGGCGCAAGATGCAAATATTGACGGACGCGTAGGCAAGCTTGAGAAGGAAATGCGCGCTGTCCAGCGTCAGGTCTTTCCCGCAGGTGCCGGCAAGTTTATCGCGCCGGACATCCAGTCACCGACCATAGCGCAGCCCGAGACCCCCTCCACGACATCTGCGACCT
>JBEEIJ010000062.1:0-3998 GCA_041169905.1 Pseudomonadota bacterium
AGTGCGAAGGCTGCGGCTTTCCCGGATTATGTCGCCTCAGGAAAAATCATTGCGATCGATCCCGTGGTGAACCCGCAGACGCGCACCGCCACGCTGCGCGCGATATTGCCGAACGGCAACGGACAGTTGAAGCCGGGCATGTTGCTGTCGGTCACGATTACATCGAAAACGCGCACCGCCCCGGCGGTTCCTGAACTCTCGCTCGTCCGTGAAGGCGATGCCAGCTTTGTCTACATGCTCGATGCCGATCAAAAGGCGAAGCGTATTGAAGTGAAGACGGGTGGACGCGACGGCAATCTGGTCGAAATCATCAGCGGGCTTAAAGTCGGCGACAAAATCGTAACCGAAGGCGTCGTAAAGCTGTCGGATGGTGCCAAAGTGCGCACCGGAAAAGCCAAAGCTGGCGAAGCCTCCGCAAAAAACAAATGATGCAAGGTTGAGATGACACTTTCCGACATCTCGGTCCGCAGACCCGTATTCGCAGGCGTAATTGCGATCTTGATGGTGCTGGTCGGCATTGTCGGCTTTTTAAACTTACCCGTTCGCGAATATCCCGACACCGAACCCCCGATTGTGTCGGTGGGCACATCCTACACGGGCGCGGCGGCCAGTGTCGTCGAAACGCGGGTGACGCAGGTGCTGGAAAATGCGCTTGCGGGCATTGAAGGCATTCAGACCATCACGTCCCGTTCGCGCGACGGGCAGTCCGAGATCACGATCGAATTCGCGCCGGGCCGCACCGTAGACAGCGCAGCGAACGATGTCCGCGACCGTGTCGGCGGGGTGGCGGATGACTTGCCCGAAGAAGTGCTCGCGCCTGAAGTGCGCAAGGTCGATGCCGATGCATCGCCTATCCTGTATCTGGTGGTGTCAAAACCGGGTTGGTCGCGGCTTGAACTTAGCGACTATGTCGACCGCAATCTGGTGGACCGGTTCTCCGCGCTTGATGGCGTTGCGCGCGTGTTTGTGGGCGGCGAAGCGCGGCCATCGATGCGTATTTGGCTGCAACCAGACCGCCTTGCGGCATTGGGCCTCACGCCGATTGATGTGGAAAATGCCCTGCGCAGCCAGAATGTCGAACTGCCCGCCGGTCGCTTGGAGTCTACAGATCAGAACGTAACCCTGCGCGTCAGCCGACCATTTGGGAATGAGGCCGAGTTTCAGCAGTTAATAGTCGCACGCGGTGCCGACGGCTCGCTCACGCGGCTGTCTGATGTGGCGCGGGTCGAAACCGGTCCGGAAAATCCCTATGCGGCATTCCGGTTGAACGGTGAATCCGCGCTTGGCATGGGCATCGTCCGCCAGTCGGGCGCGAACACCTTGGCCGTCGCCGAAAGCGCCAAGGCACTCGCCGAACACATCAAAGGCGATCTGCCAAAGGGCATGACCATTACCGTTGGGTCGGATGACTCGCTGTTCATCAGCAAGGCCATCAGCGGCGTGTGGGTCACATTGGCAGAAGCGGCGGCATTGGTTGTCTTGGTCATATTCCTGTTTTTGGGGAGCTGGCGCGCAACGCTTATTCCGGCGGTCACGGTGCCCATCTGCTTGCTCGCGACCTTTGCGGTACTCTGGATGTTCGGATTTTCCATTAACCTGTTGACGTTGCTGGCGCTCGTCCTTGCGATTGGCCTGGTGGTTGATGACGCGATTGTCGTGTTGGAAAATGTCTACCACCGGATTGAACAAGGCGAGCCTCCGCTTATCGCAGCGGTTACCGGCACGCGGCAGGTCGCTTTCGCGGTTGTGTCGACCACCATCGTTGTCTGCGCGGTGTTCGTGCCCGTCATGTTTCTGGCAGGCCAGACCGGCCTTTTATTCCGTGAGCTTGCAGGCGCAATGATTGCCGCCATCGCCTTTTCCGGCTTTGTCGCGCTCAGCCTTGCGCCCATGCTGTGTTCAAAGCTACTCAAGCAGGACAAGCGCGGACGTGTTGCATCATGGGTCGACGATAAATTCCAACGCGTTGAGGCGCGCTATTCCGATCTACTATCCCGCGCGATTGCCAAGCCGCTGGCTGCAATCCTTGGCGTCATCGGCTTTTTGCTTGTCGCAGGCCTTTTGTTCACGACGCTTCAGTCCGAACTCGCGCCAGCCGAAGATGTGGGTGTCATAAGTGTCAACATTGGCGCGGCGGAGGGCACTGGCTACAACGCCATGGACAAATATATGCTGGATGCCTCCAAGCCAGTTTTAGGGCTGCTCGAAAAGGGCACGGTTCGGTCCATCATTCAACGCACGCCCGGCGGCTTTTCCGCAAGTGACGACTTTAACTCGGGCACCTTCCTGATCTTCCTGAAACCATGGGAAGAGCGCACCGAGAAGACCGAAGATGTCGTTGCACAGGTCAACAAAATCCTTGCCGATCTGCCTGCTGTGCGCGGTAACGGCGCGGCGCGGTCGTCTATTGGACGTGGCCGGGGTCAGCCGCTGAACTTCGTCATTGCAGGTTCGACTTATGAATCCTTAAGCGTTGCGCGTGACAGGATATTGACGGCTGCGCGGGAAAATCCCGGCATTGTGAACCTCGATTCCGACTATAAGGAAACGAAGCCGCAAATGGAGATTCTGGTCGACACGGCGCGCGCTGGCGACCTTGGCGTATCCGTTGCCGACGTCAGCCAAGCGCTGCAATCGCTATTGGGGTCACGCCGTGTGTCGACCTATGTGGATCGCGGCGAAGAATACCGCGTGATTGTTCAGGCCGACGCCCAAGACCGCGCAACGGCGGAGAATTTGGCCGCTATCCAGCTGCGGAGCCGCGATGGTTCCTTGGTGTCTCTCGCCAACCTCATCACATATAAAGAAACCGCCGGCGCGCGCGACCTTGGCCGTTATAACAAGCTGCGCGCCATTACGCTGTCGGGCGGATTGGCACCGGGCTATTCAATGGGCGAAGCGCTCGCGTTTCTGGAAGAGCAAGCCGCTGCATCGCCAGAGGTACTCGCCGTCGGCTATCGCGGGGAGAGCCAAGCATTTAAGGAAACCGGCGGTTCGATCGTACTCGTGTTTTTCATCACGATCCTGTTGGTCTATCTCGTCCTTGCGGCGCAGTTCGAAAGCTTCGTGCACCCAGCGACAATTATCACCACCGTCCCATTGGCCGTCGGCGGCGGCATCATTGGGCTTGCGCTGACCGGGATGACGCTCAACCTCTACAGCCAAATTGGTATCGTCATGCTCGTCGGGCTTGCGGCAAAGAACGGCATTTTGATCGTCGAATTTGCAAACCAGCTGCGCGATGAAGGTTTGGAAATTCTGGAATCGATCCAGCAAGCCGCAGCGCGCCGTTTGCGACCAATTCTGATGACGTCGATTGCGACTGTATTTGGCGCAATCCCGCTAGCTATTGCCAGCGGCGCGGGCGGCGCAGCACGTGCGTCTATCGGGGTGGTCATTGTCTTTGGTGTAACGCTCGCCACGCTGATTACGCTCATCCTCATCCCGCTCATTTATGCGCGGCTTGCGAAATATACGGGATCACCCGAAGCGGTCACGCGTCGTTTGCAGCAGGAACTGGCTGCTCAGGAAAAAGGCGCAGCCTGACGGTTGCCGCAGGCGCTTCCAAGGCGCCCATCCTTTGGCGCAGTGACTTTGTCACTTCTTAACATGTTCGGATTAGATGGCCGCCTGCACACGCGCATCGACTGCAGGACCCCGACATGCACAAAAATATGGTTATCTTTGGCACACGGCCTGAGGCCATAAAATTATTTCCTGTCGTCAATGCGTTGGCGAGCTACTCCAATATGCACACGGAAATATTAGTGAGCGCGCAACACCGTCAGATGCTTGATCAAGTGCTCGATATCTGCGGCATCGTTCCCGATTATGACCTCGATCTCATGCAGCCCGGGCAGTCCCTTGATGCGCTCACCGCGCGCTTGTTAGAGGCAATTGGCGGCGTGCTCGATAGCGCAAAACCCGACCGCGTAATCGTCCAAGGCGACACCGCCACCGCCATGGCTGGCGCGCTCGCCGCTTATTATCGCCAAATT
>JBEEIJ010000063.1:0-11581 GCA_041169905.1 Pseudomonadota bacterium
GATGTGGACCAAATAATGTGCGCCCGGCGGCGGCGTCACGGTTGCGCCCCTGACGCCAGATCACGGCCAGATCGCCCTCTGTTGGGCCAGCCTTATCGACAAGGCTGATCAGCGGAACCGCAAAGGGCCCCGAAGGCGCGCTTTGCAATTGGTCGCGCAGGGCATCAACCAAGCCGGTACGCGCAGCCTGAATGGCGTAGGCGCTTTCCGCCATCTGTTGTTCAAGCGCGTCCAGCCAAAGCGGGTCGGCCGGCACCGTTCCGGACAACAGCTTGTTGCGTTGCTGCATGGCCTTTTCATAGCGGCTGCTGTGACGGGCATGCTGAGGACTTAGTGCCAACACGAGGCGGTCCAGAAACCGCCGACGCGCGGCGGAACCATCTGCAAACAGGCGATCCATCGCGGGCGTAAGCCAAATGACCGACAGCCATTCCGCAAGGCTGTTAATGGACGCATTGCTCTCGTTCACGCGGACTTTGCGGCGTTCGGGCTGCTCCACGCTCACACCCGTTCCGATAACATTCCCCGACACTTCCGCGACGATGGCAAATCCACCGCCACCACCAGCGCGGACCATATCCGACATGGCGGCGCGCCGAAGGCCGCGCCCCGGCACCAACAGCGAGACTGCCTCCAGGATGTTCGTCTTGCCCGCACCATTTGACCCATGAAGCGCAATGAACTGCGCATTGGGACGGATCTCAAGCGCGGCGTGGTTGCGAAAATCATTCAAGGACAGGCGGGACAAGACCATATAACGTGCCTGCTATAGTGGCATGTTCCGGTCAAGCCGCTTGTCGGAAAATCACGAAACCAAATATTGGTATTTTTTCCCAACATATGAAATTGTTTCACGTCCGCCCGATACCAAGAACCGACCTAACTATATGATTTTATGAAATATATCTAAATTGGCACGGCCTGTGCAAACTATCTCGCATGGCCGGAATAGTCCGGTAGATTTTACAGGAACGTCACATGACACAATATGCACGCACCCAAATCGTTTCAGCCTTTGCCGCTGTACTTTGCGCGGTCATCACCATCGGTATCAGCATTGCACCAGCCGTAGCACCTGCTGCAGCTATCATTGCCTAAACATATTAACGCTGTTCAAAAATAGGGAGTAAAGAAATGAAACGTTTAACATTGGACAAATCCAATAAGAAAATTCTTGGCGTATGTGCCGGATTGGCCAACTGGACCGGCATCGACGCGATGATCATTCGTCTGATTTTCGCGGTCGCCACCGTGGTTGGTTTTGGCTCACCCGTCCTGATCTACATCCTGCTGGCTATGATACTCGACTAAATTTGATTATGTCGCTACCGTTTATCGGGGGATCAGGAGATCAGGAGCCACCGATGGCCGGGGACGTTTTTGACAGTGGAGGTCACGACGATCGCGCATTTACGCGTAACGGGGTCGCCATAACGGCAAGCGTCCGCGAACAAGGCGGAGGTCGACAACAGGTTGAGGTTGTCGACCTATCCCAAGCCGGATTTCGCATGCGGACGGCGTCGTTCATTGCCCCCGACCGGATACTGTTCCTGACATTACCCGGGTATAATCAGCTCGAAGCCCGCATCGCGTGGCACGAATTTGAATATTATGGCTGCGCATTTGTCCAACGCCTGCACGCGGCCGTGTTCGACGACATTGTCCGAAGATATCCATCGCTCAACGTGCGCAGTTAAACGTGAATTGCCCTCGCCACTTGCGGGCGTTATCGGATTTAGCCAACCTTGCGCACAAAAACCGACCCCGCCGAATAACCAGCCCCAAATGAGCAGATGAGACCAAGGTCGCCTGCTTTCAGGTCCTGATTATGCTTATGGAACGCAATTATCGAACCCGCGCTTGAGGTATTGGCATAGGTGTCGAGTACCGTTGGGCTCTCATCCTCAACAGCTTCATGCCCGAGCACCTTTTGCGCGATAAGCCGGTTCATTCCGGTATTGGCCTGATGCAGCCACAAGCGACGCAAATCTGAGCCAGACAGGCCAAGGCTTTCTGCGTGTTCAAGGATCATCTGCCCAACCATAGGCACGACTTCCTTGAAAACCTTTCGGCCTTCCTGAACGAACAATTTGTCGTTGCGCGGTCCGCTTTGATCAACTGGGCCATTGCCATCCGCGCGGTTCAAAAATCCGAAATTGTTGCGGATATTGTTCGAAAACTGGGTTTTCAAACGGGTCCCCAAAATTTCCCAATGTTGCGCGGGCGCTAAGTCCTTCGCTTCGACCAAAATGGCTGTTGCCACGTCACCAAAGATAAAGTGGCTGTCACGATCGCGCCAGTTGAGATGTCCGGACGTGATTTCGGGATTTACGACCAATACAGAACGTGCGTTGCCGCTGCGGATATAGTCGGCAGCCGTCTGGATGCCGAAGGTAGCCGACGAACACGCAACATTCATATCGAAACCGAAGCCGCGCTGCATGCCCAATTCATGCTGAATTTCGACCGCCATGGCAGGATAGGCACGCTGCATATTGGATGCCGCACATAAAACAGCATCAACGTCGGCAATGTCGCGGCCAGCCTTGGCCAATGCGTCCCGACACGCCGCGACACCGATTTCCGCCATAAGCGAGATCTGATCATTCGGACGCTCTGCATACCGTGGCTCCATAATGTCCGGATCTAATATCGCGGTTTTGTCCATAACATGGCGCGACTTTATGCCGCTGGCCTTTTCCACAAACTCAACCGAGCTGTGCGTCAGCGGCTCTGCATCCGGATGCGCGGCGTTATACCGATCAGCATAAGCGTTAAAGCTGGCAACAAGCTCCGCATTGCTGATGGTATCGGTTGGCGTGAATAAGCCCGTAGCTGAAATGACCGGTATAGCGCCGTGCGCTGAATGCGACATGTTTTTTCCCGCTTGTTTTTGTAATTACGTCCGCGTGCCTAGCGCTTGCGTATTTATGAAACAAGACGTTTGAAAAGGTTTGCAACGCAGTTATGGAAGCAATGGGGGAGGAAGACAAAATATGTCTTTGAAGGAACGTCAGCCTAGCTGGTTGTCCCGGCTGGTCAGGCGGGTATTGGTTTGGATTTACAAACGCGGCGGATGGCATGCCCATGGCGTCGTGCCCGAATCCCGTAAATTCGTGCTTATTGCGGCACCACACACCAGCAACTGGGATTTTGTGTATTTTCTGGGGTTAACAGATGACCTTGGAATCATGCCACATTTCATGGGAAAATCCTCTCTCTTCCGTTGGCCATTTACCAATTTCATGCTCGACATGGGCGGTGTCCCGGTGGACCGCTCGTCGAACAAAAATTATGTTCAGCAGATGATTGATGAATTCGGCCGTAGAAAAGAATTCATGCTCACCATCGCGCCTGAGGGCACAAGGGGCAGCGTCAAAGCGTGGAAAACGGGTTTTTACCATATCGCCATGGGTGCCGGCGTTCCGATGGTCGTTGGGATGATGGATTATCAGTCGAAATCCGGCGGCTTGGGGCCAGAGATTTGGCCCACGGGTGATTATAAGGCCGACATGAAAAAGGTCGCCGAAATCTATTCTACTGTCGTGCCGAAACACCCTGCGAAAGGGATGACCGGCATTTTTGCAAAGGATGAAACATGACAGCTATCGGTCAAACACTTGCAATCAACGCGACTGCCCTACTTGCAGTCATTCTGTTGCTCTGGGCTTATTCGGTCAAGATCCGCGATGTTTCGTTCATTGATGCGTTTTGGGCGTTCGGAATGGTGCTGCTTGCGTGGGCAAGCTGGACGCAATCCGATGCACCGGGTGCGCTTTCGCATTTACTGCTTGGCCTGACAACATTGTGGGGGCTTCGGCTTTCGCTGCATTTGTGGACACGCTGGCGCGCGCATGGCGAAGATCCGCGTTATGAAAAAATCATGCGTAGCGTGATGGAGAAAAAGGGCTGGAGCTGGAGCAAAACGTCGCTGCAGTCGGTTTTTCTGACCCAAGCCCCGTTGCTGTTCATCACCTGCCTGCCCGCACAGCTCGGCATTGCGTACAGCGATGGCGCGAACGCAGCTTTAGGTCCGCTTGCATTTGCCGGCGCGATTATTGCGATCATCGGCATATTGTTTGAAACCATTGGTGATGCGCAGCTAAACGCATTTCGCGCCAACCCTGCCAACAAAGGCAAGGTGCTCGACACTGGCTTATGGCGCTATACCCGCCACCCCAATTATTTCGGCGATGCCTGCACTTGGTGGGGGATTTGGCTCATCGCATGTGAGACTGGCCTGCCGGGTTGGATCAGCATCATTGGCCCGATATTCCTGACCTTCACGCTCACGCGCTGGTCGGGTAAGCCAATGCTGGAATATGGCATGAAGAAAACGCGGCCCGGCTATGCAGAATATGTCGCGCGCACCTCAGGCTTCTTCCCGCTGCCGCCAAAGTCGCGCTAAGCCGTTAAAGGCGGGTGCCCTGAATCAGGCGACAACGCCAAACAGGTCGTGCTCGTCCGCGTCCTCGATGTCGACTTGAACTATGTCGCCCGCCTTTAAGGTCGGTGCAACGTCACGCAAATAGACATGGCCATCGATCTCCGGCGCATCGGCTTGCGACCGTCCGGTGGCGCCAACGCTGCCATCTTCATCGGCATCGCCAATCTCGTCGATAATGACGGGGATATTGCGTCCAACCTTTGCCGCAAGCTTCGCAGCGCTAATCGCCGCTGTCTTTTCCATAATACGCTGGAACCGCTCTTCCTTCACCTCTTCAGGAACAGGGTTTGGCAAATCGTTCGCTTGCGCACCTTCCACCGGTTCGAAGCGGAAAGCTCCGACCCGATCCAGCTGCGCTTCGTCCAACCAGTCGAGCAGATATTGGAAATCCGCATCGGTTTCGCCGGGAAATCCGACCACAAAGCTTGACCGGATAGCGATATCAGGCGCGATGTTGCGCCAGTTGCGGATGCGTTCAAGCACCTTCGCTTCATTGGCGGGGCGCTTCATGGCTTTCAGGACATTCGGCGCGGCATGTTGAAACGGGATGTCGAGATATGGCGTCAGATAACCTTCGGCCATCAACGGAATAACGTCGTCAACATGCGGGTAAGGATAGACATAATGCAGCCGCACCCAAGGCGCGATGCCCTCGTTCGTCCGCAAGCTGCCCAATTCGCGGGCAAGGTCCGTCATATGCGCGCGCACCTGACGCCCCTTCCACTCGCGTGGCTCATGCCGCGTATCAACGCCATAAGCAGACGTGTCTTGCGAAATAACCAAAAGCTCTTTGGTGCCCGCGGCGACCAGTTTCTCCGCCTCACGCAACACCGCGTCGATCCGGCGGCTCGCAAGCTTTCCGCGCAATGACGGAATGATGCAGAAGGCACAGCTGTGGTTGCACCCTTCGGAAATCTTTAAATAGCTGTAATGGCGCGGCGTCAGCTTCAATCCGCCTTCGGGCACCAAGTCCACAAACGCACCGCGTGCAGGTGGCGCAGCTTCATGAACCGCCGAAACGACGGCTTCATATTGATGTGCGCCCGTGATCGCGAGCACATCAGGGAAGCGCGCACGGATGACGTCGGCTTCATTGCCCATGCAGCCTGTGACAATCACACGGCCATTTTCCGCGATCGCCTCCCCAATAGCCTCAAGGCTCTCTTCCTTTGCAGAGTCCAGAAAGCCACAGGTATTGACCAGCACGACGTCAGCGCCGGCATAATCTGGCGACAAGCCATAGCCATCGGCGCGCAGCTTTGTGAGGATCCGTTCGCTATCGACCAGCGCCTTGGGACAGCCAAGTGATACCATGCCGACCTTCGGCGCTGCTTTGATTTGAGTTGCCATGATGGCGGGCCGCATAGCGGGTTTCCGCAGGCTTGTCACGGGCAGTATAGATTTGCGGTGCGCGTCAGGATAACAATCCAACAATGATCATAAAAATTACCAAAGGCACGGATCGCGATTTTCTCGACATAGTTCGGGATAATGGCTCGACGGAGACCGCAACCTTTCCGAAAAAAGGCGTGACGCCGCATGATGCGATCCACTATTTCGTCGAAACCGAATTGAACTTGCCAATTGCATTTTGGGGCATGGTGGCAAAGGGACATAGCCCCGACGATATTCAGGAAATTGCAAAACAGGCGGGTCACGCCAGCGCATCACGGGCGCAGACGCCCGACGAACATATTGTGCAGTTGCTTCAGGCAGAACGCTTGGTGGAATGTTTCGAATCCGACGCCTGGGGCGCGCCGGCGGACGTCGAAACCTTTATGTCGATTGCCAAAACCGCTTGCGAGGCTTCATTTGTACCAATGCCTGCGCTGACGCCCCAATCCATTGAGGCCGTACGCACGCGGATTGCCGCGTTTCAATCCATTTGGTCGGTTGCGAACGCTGGCCATGTAGCCGAATTTCAGTGGGATGAACCTTGATGGCGAACGCAACTTAACTGGCACGCTGCAGCAAACGGTTTCCCTTAGGCGTTGTAAGCACTCCGAAGATTGGCGAGAGAGTCGCCATGGGTCAAATCAAGCTGCAGCGGGGTCACGGCGATATAGCCATCCTCAATCACCTCAAGGTCCGTGTCATGGCCCGGCGTGTGCACCATTCCATGAAGGCCAAACCAATAATAGTCGTAGCCACGTGGGTCCGTGCCCTTGACGATTGAACCGCGGCTATAGTCATGGAAACCCTGCCGTGCGACTTTTATGCCTTTGACATCCTGCGGCAAGAGCGGCGGGAAGTTGATGTTGGTTAGCGTGCGCGGCGTATGCGGCGTGTCCAATAACGGACGCAGCACGCGCTCGCCCCAGGCTTCAGCGGCTGAAAAAGGCACAGCATCCGCCATGCCTTCTTTGCTATACACTTGGCTAAGCGCAATGGACCGGATACCCGCCAACGCCCCTTCCATCGCCGCAGCGACGGTGCCTGAATAAGTGATGTCATCCCCAAGGTTGGCACCACGGTTGACGCCGGACAAAATCAGGTCGGGCTTGGCGTCTTTCATGATGACACCAATGCCCAGCATCACAGAATCCGTCGGCGTTCCAGCAACCGAATAATGTTTTTCGCCATGTTGACGGATCCGGACAGGCTTCGTCAGTGTCAGCGAATGTCCTGCCCCTGAATTTTCCTCGGCCGGTGCGACAATCCAGATGTCATCGCTCAAGGTACGGGCAATCGCCTCCAACACCTTAAGACCCGGCGCATTTACACCATCATCATTGGTCAATAAAATGCGCATCAGGCTGCAATCTCCAGCTTTGTCAGGCCGCCCATATATGGCAGCAGCGCGGCTGGAACGGTCACGCTGCCGTCGGCTTGCTGATGATTTTCGAGGACGGCAACCAGCGTACGGCCAACCGCCAAGCCAGAACCGTTCAACGTGTGCACGAACACATTGCCTTTGCTCTCCGCAGGGCGGTAACGCGTGTTCATACGGCGCGCCTGCCAATCACCGCAGTTCGAACAGCTCGAAATTTCACGGTACAGCCCCTGCCCCGGCAACCAGACCTCAAGATCATAGGTCTTGCGCGCGCTGGCACCCATGTCACCTGTGCACAAAAGCATCTTGCGATACGGCAACTCAAGTGCTTGCAAGATACCTTCGGCACTTTCCACCATACGTTCATGTTCGGCCGCACTATCTTCCGGGCGAACGATGGAGACCAGCTCCACCTTTTCAAACTGGTGTTGGCGGATCAAGCCTTTCGTATCGCGTCCAGCCGCGCCGGCTTCGGAACGAAAACAGGGCGTCAACGCGGTCATACGGATCGGTAACGCGCTCGCGTCCAAAATCTGTTCGCGCACGCTGTTGGTCAACGACACTTCGGCGGTTGGGATAAGCCAGCGGCCATCGGTCGTCTGAAAATTGTCTTCGGCAAATTTTGGAAGCTGTCCGGTACCAAATAGCGATTCCTGACGCACCAGATAAGGCGTGGCGCATTCTGTGTAACCGCGCTGTCCGGTCTGGTAATCCAGCATGAACTGACCAAGCGCGCGATTAAGCCGCGCCATTTGTCCACGCATGAAGGTGAAGCGCGCACCGGAAATTGCAACGCCCGTTTCGAAGTCGAGGCCAAGCTCTGGCCCCAAATCGGCATGATCGCGCGGTTCAAATTCAAAACTGCGCGGCGTTCCCCAACGCGCGACTTCAACATTTTCGGTTTCATCTGCGCCATCTGGCGTGTCGTCAGCGGGCAAATTGGGCAGCCCGGCGAGCAGCGTATCCAATTCTTCGCCAGCCGCGCGTTCCTGCTCTTCCAATGCAGGAAAAGTGTCCTTCAACGCGGCAACTTCGGCTTTTAACGCCTCTGCCGTCGCTATATCGCCCTTGCCCATGGCAGCGCCGATTGCTTTCGACGCTTCATTGCGGCGCGCCTGAGCATTTTGCATTTCAGTCAACACAGCGCGGCGATTTTCATCCATTGCCAGAACCGATGCGGCAACGGGCGCAGCGCCCCTGCGGATAAGGGCGGCGTCAAAGGCTTGCGGATTTTCGCGGATATATTTTAGGTCATGCATGACGGCTGGCTATGCCGTTCGCGCATCGGTTTCGCAACGAAAAAGGGCAGCACGCCGTTTCCACAACTTTTATGCCCTCCACGACATTGTGTGACATTTGCTGCTTGTGCCGGTTTTGGCGTGAGTCTATAGCGCCGGCGAGAGTGGATTTGGACGCGGCAACCTTGGTTTTGCGGGGCCCGCCAGAGGTGGAGAATCTAACATGGGCGCAAGCGCCGAGCCTCAAAAGAATACCGGAGAATTGAACAATTCCGGTTATGATATTGACCCTTCATATATCCCCAGCGACGACGAGCCGTTCATGAACGATCGTCAGCTGAAATATTTTGAAAAACAGTTGGTTGACTGGAAAAACAGTATCTTGGCGGAATCGCAAGGCACGCTGAATCAGCTTCAGGATGGCCCTATGCGCGAACCTGATCTGAACGACCGCGCATCGAGCGAAACGGACTGGGGAATCGAATTGCGGACCCGCGACCGTCAGCGCAAACTGATCTCCAAAATCGAATCTGCGCTTCGCCGGATTACCGAAGGCGAATATGGTTATTGCCAAGTAACCGGCGAGCCCATTTCACTTGCCCGGTTGCGCGCCCGCCCCATCGCGACAATGACGCTTGAAGCGCAGGAACGGCACGAGCGGCAGGAACGCGTTTCGCGCGACGACTAACACCGCGACGTTCAATGATCATGGTTGATGTAACCATGTCAAGTCCATCAGGTTGACCCCCGAATTAACCATTTGGTTACCATTAAGTGGCAGTGTCCAAGTCTGAATTACTCCCAATTCTGTGCTTGGTGCTGCATTATGAATGACTCATTCGGCGGAATTAACATGTCGGCTGCAAAGCGGAGCATGGATCGCGACAGCCTTTTTCTGAAGGCAGTTCTGCGCTTTCCCAGCACAAAAGATGAGCATGAAATACGCATTCGCAACGTATCAGCCGGCGGGCTGATGGCTGAAATCCCAACAGATGCACCGCGCGGTGAACCGGTGGAGGTAAAGCTGCGCAACATCGGTTGGATCAGCGGTCACATTATATGGGTAAACGACCACCGTGTGGGCATTGCTTTTGACCACCCCATCAATCCGAAAGACGCGCGCAAGCCAGTTAACGCGGGTGTGATGGAACTGCCCCCGTATCTTCAAAGGCTAAACACGACGCCGCCCGCACCTGGCAAGCTGCGCCGCGTTTAAATCAATCATCCAAGCAATAGATGTCGACAGGGACCGCAATCTTGTCGAGCACTCGGCCAACGGGGGAAGCTGACTTACTTCCCTGTTCCATCGCCGCCTCAAGCACGGCACGCTTCTCGGCACCGCTGATTACCAATATCGCCGTACGCGCGGTAGCGATTGCAGATGCTGTCAAGGTAACGCGGTTGACCGGGGCTTCAGGCGGCATCGGGTCTGGCGCAACGCCAACGGCGCGCACATCTTTGCCACCTTCGAGCGCGGTTTCGAGATCCGGTCCCGGGAATATCGACGCGGTATGCCCATCCGTGCCCATACCCAGCCAGACAAGATCGGGTGGCCAATGCAAGTCCGCAAGCCGGGCATTTGCTGCCCCTCCGGCCAATTTATAGTCCGCAGCGTCGCTGGTGATCGGCAAAACGCGCGCGCCTTTCGGAATGAATATCTTTGCAATCATCGCAACATTCGACAGCGCATTGTCGACGGGAACCAACCGGTCATCGGTCGGGATGATCGTGACATTTTTCCAACGGATATTGGCCTGCGCCAACTTTTCCAAAATAGGCTTCGGCGTCGATCCGCCCGGAAACGCAACCAACGCTTGGCCGCGGGCATCAAGTGCACTTTCGATGATGAAGCTGACGTCGCCGACAACAGCGTCGATCAAATCTTCTGCTGCGTCAAAGTCCCACCATTCAATTTCTTCGGCCATGTGCCTTGCGTCTCCGTTAGTTGCGTAATGCCGATGCTGCGCGCGCTGCAGATTCTATCGCGGCGACATCAGGAACGCCTTTACCAACAAGCCAGCTTCCACCAACACATAAAATTTCGGGAACCGCGAGCCAGTCTGCCGCCGTTTCCTGTTTGATACCGCCGGTCGGGCAGAATTTGCACTGACCAAACGGACCAATCAGCGATTTCAGCGCAGGAAGACCGCCATTTGCTTCAGCCGGGAAGAACTTGAAATGTGTGAGGCCCAGATCAAGTCCGCGCATGATATCGCCCGCGCTTGCGACGCCGGGAAGGAACGGAATATTCTTGGCGATGGCGGCTTTGCCCAAATTGTCGGTCAGGCCAGGCGAAACAATAAACTCAGCCCCAGCCGCGATTGCGCTGTCGAGGCCAGCCACATCAACAACGGTGCCTGCACCCACAATTGCGCCGGGCACCTTTTTCATTTCGGCAATGGCATCCAATGCAGCGGCGGTGCGCAACGTAACTTCCAACACCGGCAAACCGCCTGCCACCAATGCCGCAGCAATCGCGCGCGCATGCGCTGCATCCTCAATCACCAGAACGGGGATAACGGGCGCGGTGCGCATGATTTTTTCAACGGGCGTCATGGACTATTCTCTCTCGATATATTGCTGGGCATAAGCCGCGGCGGCCCCGAAAAGGCCGGGCTGCGGATGGGTGATGAGTTTAACCGGGATGGAGGCCATCAATCCTTCAAAGCGGCCTTTGGCGCGGAAACGTTCGGCAAAGCCTGAACGGACAAGACTGTCTTTGATACGCAGTCCAAGTCCGCCTGCGATAACGACCCCTGCAAAGCCGCCCTGAGCCAGCGTGATGTCGCCCGCAACACTGCCCAACGACAGGCAAAAACGGTCGACAGCCGCCGCCGCAAGGCTATCCTCACCGGACATGCCCATGTGCCAGAGCGTCTTGTCATCATATTGCTGAACCGCGCGGCCTTCGATAGCGGCCAGCGTTTCGTAGAGATCAACCAAGCCGGGACCGGACACGACGCGTTCAATCGAAACCCTGCGGTAGCGTTTGCGCAAGCGCGCCAACACCGCATCTTCAATGGCATCGAGCGGGGCAAAATCGATATGCCCACCTTCGGTCGCTTGCACATGATAGGCGCCGCCGGTGCGGCTAACATGTGCGACACCAAGACCGGTTCCCGG
>JBEEIJ010000064.1:0-13006 GCA_041169905.1 Pseudomonadota bacterium
GAATTGCAATTCCGGGGACTGCTGTTTCAGGACAACCGCACCTTGCGCTTTGCCGGCGCAGACAGCAGGTCCGAAGGACAGGACGCAAGCATCCGCATCGTGTCGCAGGGCCGCTGGCAAGTCGACGCGCTGGCCTATGTGCAAGCGCGCAACTTTACCAACATCGTGATCAGCGCGACGTCGTTCCGCAAGACGCTCGACCAACGCAACACGCCATCCACTGGGGTCGGCGGCAAGTTTGAGGTTAGGCCACCCGTTGGCGGCAATCATCAATTGCGCATGGGCGTCGATGCGCGGCTATCTGAAGGCGAGCTGTTTGAGGATGTCTATAGCGGCATCACTGGCCTCGTCACGGCACGGCGCAATGCCGGTGGCAACAGCGCGACATTTGGTGTTTTCGCCGAGAATGATTGGACACTTGGTAATCTGACACTGACCGGCGGCATCCGCGCAGATCGCTGGACGATCGACAATGGCTTTTTTGCCGAGCGCGCCACCAACGGAACCGTCGTGCGCGATGATGTCTTTGCCAATCGCGCAAGTTGGCAGTCTAGCGCACGGGTCGGGGCACTTTATGCGCCGACCGATGGCGTTGCGCTCCGTGCGGCCGCCTATACTGGTTTTCGCCTGCCCACTTTGAACGAACTCTACCGCCCGTTCACCGTCTTCCCTGTAGCAACGCGCGCCAATGAAGCGCTGAACGTGGAAAAACTGCGTGGTGTTGAGGCGGGGTTTGATGTCCGACCCGTCACGGGCGTGACCGTTGGCGCGACCATGTTCTACAACAGGCTTGACGACGCCATCGCCAACGTCACGATTGGCAACAACCTGCGCCAGCGCGGCAATGTCGATGCTGTCATTGCCAAGGGCGTTGAGCTAACCGGCGAAGCGCAATTTGGTGCGGTCAGCATTGCCGCATCGTACGCGTTCAGCCACAGCAAAGTGCGCGCCTCAGGCATCGCCAGCGCCCTCAATGGGCTCACCCCGGCCCAAAGTCCGCGGCATGCCGCAAATGCCACCGTGCGGTGGACGCCACGCGCCGGGGCAATATTGTCGGCAACAGCCCGTTATGTCGACGCACAATTCGAAGATGATCTTGAGGCGAATATTTTGCCATCGGCGCTAACCTTTGACGGCTTTGCCCAAATCCCCCTCACTCGGCAGATCGCATTGACCGGCCGTGTGGAGAATATCCTCAATGAAGAAGTTGTGACCCGCAAAGTGGGAACATCCATCGACCTTGGAACACCCCGGATATTCTGGATCGGCCTGAAATTTTCAGGCCGTTAGCGGCGTCGGGTTCGCGACCCTTGTCCATCTTGGGACGCCGCAGGCTACTATCCCCATTTGCGCTGCCAAAGCAAAGGCGCGGAATAAGAGCCTTTTGCGACTGGGGCAGTTATTGCATGAAACCCAGATTAGCGCCGTTAAACCGACCAATGTTGGGCGCGATGCTGGGCAGCTCACTAGGCGCAACACCGAACCAAGTGGCAAGTGTTGCCGCATATTGATCAACTGAAACCGTTGGAAGCAAACGGCCAAGGCCGACTTGGTCCGGGCTTCTAACCGAGATTTGTGGTGCAACCCCGTAATAGCGGCCGCCGTTCACCGCGCCGCCCATGATGAAGTGGTGCGCGCCCCAGCCATGGTCAGATCCATCGCCATTGAACTGCAGCGTGCGGCCAAAATCAGACGCCGTGAATGTCGTCACCTTGTCAGCGACACCCAATTCCACGGTTGCACGATAAAAGGCGTCAAATGCGAAGTCGACACGGTTCATGAGCGTGGCGTGCGCTTCAATCAAATTGTCGTGATTGTCGAAGCCGCCTAAGCTTACCATAAACACTTGGCGCTTTACGCCCAGCGCTTGGCGCGCCGCGATCATGCGCGCAACTATTTGAAGTTGGTCCGCTAAACTGTTGGTGCCGGACACTGGTCGGAATGACGTCGCAAGGGATATCTGCTGAAGCGCCGCATTGATAACAACTCCCGCATCTATGGAGCGGCGCGCGACCCTATTATACTCCGCTTCAAAGATATTGTTGCTCGACTGCGTCATCAATGTTCGAAGCGCGTTGCTGCCCGCTGCAGACCCAAATAGGGAGCCATTAAGACCATTTATGGATGGTGCGCCGCCTGGCGATATCTGATAGGTAATCGCATCGTTCCCCGCTAAAAAAACGGCATTGCCCGTTGCTGAAATGCAGGTGAACAGTGAATTGGTGTTGCTGGACAGGGCTAGGTCACCCATACGGCCACCCCAACCTTCAGTGGCGCCCTCAGGCTTAAAAGACTGCCATGTCGATTGTTGGTCATTATGCGAAAACAGTTTCGCAGGCCGAGGGTTGGCCACCAAATTGCTGCTTTGATATTGGGCCAAAGTTAATGGCGCAATCAGCGGCCCGACATTCAGCAATGGCGCCAATTTACCTGCATCAAACAAAGCTTTCATGCGCGTCATTTGTGGTGCGAGCGCATATTGCACATTATTGGTCAGCACTTGGCCGTTGGCGGGGGTAAGGGCCGTTGCCGCGAGGGACGAACGCGCTAACGCAATCCCGCCTGCGGTTTGTCCAGGGCCGCCGCCGCGAATGGCGCTGTAAAGGTCGTAATTTGCCGAGTCATACGGAATCAACGTGCTGTTATGGTCGTTGCCACCATTTAGAAAGACGCAGACCAATGCGCGATAATCATTGCCTGCGCTGAAGGCCGCTGCCTCCCCCATGCCCGCAAGACCCATGGCCCAAGACCCAGCAGTCCCCGCCACAGCCAATTGTTTAGAGCGCCGAAGGAAAGCGCGTCGTGATATATCTTCCATTTTGCTAATGTGCACGAGACGCTCCCTATTTTTGGACCAGGTAATCGGGGGAGGCAAACACGAGTAGTGTTGCCAAATACACCCGCCGTTGTTTGTCTGCCAACGAACTGGTGTCCGTTACGGTCGTCGCGTCGAGGGCAGCCTTGATAGTCGCTTTGGTGGTGTCGGAGAGCTGGTTTCCCGATAGTAACAAGGACAGCCTGTTCAGTAAGGCCGTAGTGTCGGAAACGATTGCGAGCTCACGCGTATACGTGGCTTTGACGTCATTGTTCAGGCCGTTGGCTGATCCGATGGCCGAAGCCATGAAGTTGATATAGCCTGCAACACTGACTTCGTTAACGATTTGGAATTCAGGTGCAACCAGCGTGTTGGTTGCGATGGCGGTGTTGGGAGGGACATAACCTGGGCGGTAAAAATTGAATACAGACGGCGCACGCAAGGGACTTTGGCCAAGGCTGAAGGCCGCGTTGGACGTATTGTTGATGGTCCAATTACCTGATTGCGATGTGGCGCCGAAATTTCTGGCCCATTGCGTAAAGCGCAATACGGGCTCGCGAACTTTGCCAAAGGTCGGCGACGTTAATCCGGCAGCATTTGTCGCTTCATCATCAAGCAAAACGGCCTTGAACACCGCCCGCAGATCTCCACGAACGCCCGAACCATTATTGTTGAATATCCTGGCGACACGATCAACATAGCCAGCGCTAGGGTTACTCGTCACCAAACGCTGGATCATTTGCTTTGAAAAGAACGGGCCAACATTGGGATGATTAAAAAGCGTGTCCAGCGCCAGCTTCATCGATGTTGGAGCATCGGTGTTGGCCGGAATAGTTGTACCCAGAAATGTTTTTTCCAGCATTGAGTGTTGGCTAACGGTTTGCGCTCGCTCCCATCTGGTCGGATCGCTTGTCATTCGCCTTATTACAGATTCTACCGGTGCGATTTTTTGAGATGGAACACGAACAGAGGGCGTTCTGACCAAATTCGCATAGTCATAACTGTAACCGGTAAACACACGGGCGAGGTTGGATACATCGGCATTGGTATATGTTTCGATGGGCTGGCCAGTGCTTCCGGTTTTTTTGGTGCCGTCATTATTGAGCTCGTTCAAGCCAAGTGTGAAAAGCTGCATGACTTCACGCGCATAATTTTCGTCAGGCACGCGGCCGGTTCGCGTATCTTCTTTCTTGTTATCAAGTGTGCTCAGGTAAACACCCATTGCGGGGTTGAGGGTCACATCTTCGAGTAGCTGACGAAAATTTCCCAAAGCATTACGATTGAGAACATCCCAATACGCGGCCATCGCATTGGACCGCCAGTCGATTTCGATGCCGTTGGTCGAAACGACAAAAAATTGGGAAAGCGCGTACGCCAATCTTTTGCGAACGGGGTCGGGGCTGGTGATCAACTGGTTCCAAACCATGTTGTCGGCTAAGGTGTCTCGGAAATAAAATTCGTCGACGGTCACTTGGTCGTACCCGCGCGATGACAGCCAGTCGACACCGGTCTGGCTAATCGGAATGTCCATCTGTTTGTCGAGCCACGCCACATAGCCCACAGATCGAATGTCCGCGATTTCGGGTTCGGTCGCCGCAAGGCTGGCCTTCAAAATGAAACGGGCTGCTTCGCCATCTGTCGCAGGTTTCGCGACTTGCACAGTTGGTGCCAAAACAGAGGCAATTGAACTGCCTTCCGTTCCTTCTCCGCCACATGCGGTCAGCACCAATGAGGCGGCGGGAATTGCAAAATGAGCGGACGATTTTTCTCCCGCCGTTCCCTGCGGCACAGCGAATGTATCTGGGTAGCTATCCGCTTCTACTGCCTCTTCCAGAGCCGCGCATTCAGCTTGCGTCATCACACTCTCTCCCCAACCATTCTGGCCAATTCCAACGTGTGAAAAGGCCGTGGTTCCCAACGCCGTTACCGCAGTTTTGCAATGATGTAACGCCGACAAACGGTCCGGTTTCCTTATACTTTTTTCCCAGCCCCAACAATGAATTTTTTTGTTGCGATGGGTGGGGTAGGAGATTAGTCAACGGCATGGTATCAAGCGTGATTTAGGCTGGGATTATGGTCAACAGGCGCTTCGCTCTTCCTATTTTTGCAATTCTTCCTCTCGCAGGATTTTGTTCGGGCGCGCACGCAAACGTTTTTGAACGCAAACAAAATGGCAATCTCGTCGAAATATCGCAGCCTGCATGGCGGGCGGACGCGTCGCCGTCTGTTGAACGTCGATATAGTCCCACCGCAGATCCCGCATCCAATGCTTCCCAATCACAAAATGCCGTGCGGCAGCATATTCAGGTTGCGGCAACACGCTTCGGCGTTGACCGCAATCTGGTCGACGCCGTTGCTTGGCAAGAGTCGCGATATAATCCCCGCGCCCTTTCCACAGCGGGGGCGATGGGCGTGATGCAACTCATGCCTGGGACTGCGCGGCAGCTGGGCGTGCGTAACCCGCAGGATGTGGAACAGAATGTGATTGGTGGGACAGCTTATCTGCGCCAGCAGCTTGAACGCTTTGGCAATAACGTGCCGCTGGCTTTGGCTGCATATAATGCTGGACCCGGGGCGGTGATAAAATATGGTGGCATTCCGCCGTACCGCGAAACACAAGATTACGTCCGCCAAATAATGCAACGCTTGTCGGCAACGTCGGCCTATCGTGCAGGATATTGAGGTTCATGATGACATATAGATTCAAACGCTTTTTTGCATGTGCTGCGCTCGCTTTGGCTATTCCAAAAAACGCGATGGCGCAGGTGGCGAATGTCGATCCGCAGGGTTCGGGGCCAATCGTCAACGCGCTTAGCTGGATACAGGGCACATTGCTTGGCAATGTCGCAACGACAGCAGCCGTCATCGCAGTTGCGGTTGTGGGCCTGATGATGCTGACCGGACGCATGAACTGGCGCTTTGGTGCGACCGTCATTATCGGCTGCTTCATTCTCTTTGGTGCCACAGCGATCGTCTCGGGTATTCGTGTCGCCGCAGTGGGCGGTTAAGGCATGACCCCACTGAACCGCACGCCGATATTCCGGGCATTAACACAGCCGCAGATGTTTGCTGGCGTCACATATAGCTATTTTGTCATAAATCTTGTCGTTACGACCGAGATTTTCCTCATCACACGATCATTTTGGGCCATTCCGGCGGCCGCCGTCATCCATGCTATTGGCTATATGGCCTGTTTGCGGGAGCCCCGGATTTTCGATCTCTGGATTACCAAAGTCAGCCGTTGCGGCCGCACGCGCACGCATGATCTTTGGCGTTGCAACAGTTACCGGCCTTAATCCATGAAAACGGCCGCCCAAAAAACAGCAGCTTTGGACCCAAGTGCCGGGGACCGTCTGCCTTATGCCGGGCATTTGGATGACCATACGGTTATGACCCGCGGCGGCGACCTGATCCAGATGATTCAGGTCGATGGTGTCGCCTTTGAAACAGCCGATAGCGAAACGCTGAACCATATGGCGGCGGTGCGTGATGTTGTGATGCGCGGCATCGCGAACTCCAGCCTGATGTTATACTGCCACGTCATTCGTCGTCAGGTGACCGCCGAATTATCAGGCGCGCAACCCGACGGTTTTGTCCGCGACCTTGACGATGCATGGCAGCAGCAACTGCGCGGCAAAAAGCTCTATATTAATGACATGGTGCTGATGCTGGTTCGTCGGCCAGCCCGGGGAAAGATTGGTTTTTTCGACCGCCTGACCAAATGGGGTAATGGAACACGCAACAGCGCCGAACGGCTGGCTGACCAAACGCGGGAACTGCGCGAATTGGATGCGGCACGCACCAATCTGCTCTCCGCCCTCAGCCGCTATGGCCCGCGCCTGCTCGGCCGCTATCACGACGCACATGGCACTTGTTCCGAACCGCTGGAGATATTGTCGGCGCTGTACAATGGCGAAATGCAGCCGGTGCTTGAACCCACTGGCGACGCGGGCCAATATCTGCCCTATAAGCGGATTAGCTTTGGCCTTGATGCTCTGGAATTGAAAGGCGCGAGCGCCAACGCGTCGCGTTTTGGCGCTATCGTATCCATCAAGGATTATCCTGCATATACGGCACCCGGCATGCTCGATAATCTGCTGCGTCTGCCGCATGAGCTGACGATGACGGAAAGCTTTGCTTTCATCGATCGCCAAATTGCGGATGAACGCATCGGGCTTGCGCTGCGCCGGTTGCGCGCGGCGTCGGACGAAACCACCACCCTGCGCCAAGGCCTTTTGGGTGCAAAGGATGACCTCACCGGCGGCGCTGCAGCTTATGGCGAGCACCATCTGACGGTACATGTCCGCGCGATGACCTTGGCCGCGCTGGATGCTGCCGTTGCCGATGTGCAAGCATCGCTTGCCGATATTGGCGCGGTTGCCGTGCGTGAGGATCTCAATTTGGAAAGTGCCTTTTGGGGTCAGTTTCCGGGCAACGCAGATTTTATTGCGCGCAAGGCTTTGGTATCGACCGCCAATTTGTCCGGCCTCATTTCGCTCCATGGCTTTCCAATCGGCGTGCCTGCCGGCGGCCCATGGGGCGAACCTATCACGGTCCTCGAAACCACATCAAGCACACCCTATTTCTTTAATTTGCACAGCGGTGATTTAGGTAATTTCACGCTTATTGGGCCATCAGGTTCCGGTAAAACGGTGGTGCTCAATTTCCTGATTGCGCAGGCACAGAAATTTTATCCCCGCACGTTTTTCTTTGACAAAGATCGCGGTGCAGAGATTTTCATTCGCGCCATTGGCGGGCATTATGATGTCTTGCGGCCCGGCACGCCAACCGGATTCAACCCGCTTCAACTGCCCGAAAACGCAACAAATCAGGCATTTTTGCGGCAATGGCTCTCGCAGATTTTAACGCCAGCGGGCGGGCAGCTTACTGCCGATGAAAACGCGATTATCGCAAGCGCAGTTGATGCCAATTTCAGCCAACCGGCCGAATACCGCCAATTGCGCTATTTGGTGGAACTATTGGCTGGCGGCGCACGCCCCATCCGTGGCGATCTCGCATCGCGCCTAGCCCCTTGGTATGGCGCGGGGGAGCATGCATGGTTGTTCGATAACCCGACGGACCAGTTGAACCTCGATACCAGAACCGCTGGCTTTGACATGACCGCGTTGCTCGATAACCCAGCGTTGCGCACGCCTGCGATGATGTATTTGTTCCACCGCGTCGATGAACGTTTGGACGGCAGCCCTTCGATGATTGTCATCGACGAAGGGTGGAAGGCGCTCGATGATGACATCTTTGTGCACCGGCTGAAGGATTGGATGAAGACCATCCGCAAACGCAATGGTGTGGTTGGTTTTGCCACACAAAGCGCAAGCGACGCGATTGAAAGTAAGATCGCCGCGACCATCATCGAACAATCCGCCACGCAATTGTTCATGAGCAATCCGAAGGCGCAAGCATCCGATTATTGCGGCGGCTTTGGGTTGACCGCGCATGAGCTTGATCTCGTGCGCTCCTTGCCCGAACATTTACGCTGCGTCTTGATTAAGCAAGGCGGGACCAGCGTCGTTGCGCGTCTGGATATGGGCAATATGCCAGATGCGATCACCGTGCTGTCCGGCCGTGAAGCCAGCGTGCGCAAACTGGACGAGCTTCGCCGCGTTCATGGTGATGCGCCGTCCGAATGGTTGCCGATGTTGTTGCAGGCAGCGCAGGACGGGACGTTGACCCAGCGGCCAGCCGCAAGCAAGACGGGCACGCAAAGCTGATGGCAAATTGCGTTGCCCTTAACCCTGCGGCCGGTTCGGCGGAAACGATGGTCAATGCCGTCGATTGTTACGTCCAGTCGACCGTGCAGGCGGGCTATGCCAATTTGCTTGGCGAAGGCAGCGTGTTCAGTGTCGCCTTAACCATTGCGCTGACGATTTACGTCGCGATCATCGGCTACCGGCTGATATTTGGACGGTCGTCACTCAGCGTTGGCGAAATGATGCCGCGCATGATCATGATCGGTGCTGTATTGGCGCTGACGAGCAATTGGGCGACCTATCAGGTTTTGGTATATGACGTGCTGACCGACGGGCCGCACGAAATCGTGCGCGCCATGAACCCGAGTGATGGCAATGTGCGCGGTATGACCGAACGTGTCGATATGCTGTCAGGCCGCATGGTCGACCTTGCGGATGCCTGGACCGAATTTGACGCGCGGCCGGAACAGATGCTGCCGGCAAGCCCAGCAGCGCCAGCACCCGCAGCGCTTCCTGCGACCGCAAACAATATCACCGCTGTTGTCGCGCCAAAGGACTCGCTTGGCCCCAATATGCTGTTGTTTAGCGCGTTGTTCCTCGTGCTGGCATCGGCAGGTGTCTTGGTCGTGGCGAAAATCATCCTGGGCCTGTTGCTACTCCTCGGCCCCGTCTTTGCGGTGCTGGGTTTATTCCCCTCTACGCGCGGCTTGGCGGTCGGCTGGGGCCGTGCCGCGATCATGATGGCGTTGGTGCCCATTATGACGATGATCACATCAGCAGGGGCACTGGCGGCGCTTGAGCCAATATTGACGCAAATGTATGTGTCCGCGGGTCAGGGTGATTTTTCATTGCGCGCGGCTTTGACGATATTGGTCATCGTGCTCATCATGGTCGCGGTGGCGGTGCAGTTGTTCCGCATTGGCCGCACGATTGTCAGCGGCTGGACCTTGCCCTTTGCGCAACATCGCGCAGCGGATAATCTGGTTTCCGCAGCCGCCGCCAATGACCCGATGCCGTCAAATAATGCCGTGTATAATGAACGCATGCAGTCGCTGGTCGGCGCTATTGAGCGTTCCGCAGCAGCAACCGCAACTATGGGCCCGGGCAACCCGCGCAGCATATTGTTGCCGCAGCCGGCATATGCGGATGCCAATCCAGCAGGACAAAAGAACAATTATTCCGACCGGCGTATTTCGCGGGGCCCCGTCAATGCGGTCCGCGCGCCGATTAAAGCCATTAGGAACGTTGCATGACCCGACATTATCATTGGCTCACCCTTATCACCATGGCGATTGGCGTCGCTATCATGCAGCCAATGGCAGCATCAGCGCAGGTTGCGCCAAATATCCGTTATGTGGACTATAACCCCGATGCCATCATTCGCCTGACCGGCCATACCGGCTATCAAATGATGCTGGAATTTGAGCCGGGTGAACAAATTGAAACCGTTGGCATTGGTGACGCCTCTGGTTGGCAGGTGACCCCCAATGGTGCAGGAACGGTCATGTTCCTAAAGCCCGTGGGATTGCCGCCTGCGACCAATCTGTCGATCATCACAAATCTGCGGCGGTACAATTTGGAACTGGTGGCCAAATCCGGCCTGCGTGTGCCGCAAAGCCAGATTATTTATGCTGTGCGTTTCCGTTACCCACCCAAAGTCACCGCAGCCGACACTATGGCAACGCCGCCGCCGCTGATTTCGACCCCGCCTGAATTGTGGAACCGCGCCTATAGCTATGACGGCGCAACGGCCAATGTGCCTGAGCAAGTGTTTGACGACGGCAAAGCGACCTATTTCCGTTTTGCCGCTGGATCTGCGGCGCCTGCTATTTTCAGCATTACGCCCGATGCCGGCGAAAGCATCGTCAACTTCGCTGTGCGCGGGCCCTACACTGTCGTCGAACAAATCGCGCCGCAATTTGTGCTGCGTCATGGCAAAGAAGTCACCATCATCTTTAACGATGCCTATGCCGTGCCGACACCCGGCGCAGATGCCCCCAAGCCACGCGCGCCAAAGAAGAAATGCGGACTTTTTGGGTGTAAATCGATGGAGGCAAAGCCGTGAGCATATTTAAATCGGGCAATACAGACCCGCGCACCGCCATCGATGCTGATACGCTTGAGGAAGCGAACCAACGGATTTTGTCGCCGGTGGCCATGCCAAATGGTCTATCCCCCGGAATGAAATTGGGCGTGGTGGGTATTGGCTTGCTCGCCATTTTAACCTTTAGCAGCCTGGCCAACAGCCGGAATGAAGCAGACCAAGTTGCGGCACAGCCTGCCACCCGCACCGCAGCTGCTGTTGTTCCGCCCGGCGGTCTTGTGCCGCAACCGATATTGCGTCCGGGCCCACCGGAATTGCCGCCGCCCGTCCTTGTCCCGCCGCCCGTGAATAACCAAAATGCGGTGCCCGGTATCGTTGGACCCGCAGCCATTGGTCCGAACCGCTTTCAAGCGCCGGGCATCGTTGTGGATACCACCAAAGGCGGCGTCGCCATATTGCCGCCCACGCCGGGTCTGGCAGGCGCAAAAAATGACGAGTTGAGCGCAGAAGACAGATTTTCCGACCGCGTCGCAGCGGGCGAAAATGCACCTGCCCGCGCGGTGCGTATCGCCAACAGCAGCTATACGGTGCCGCAGGGTGCCATTGTCGCGGGCGTCCTGGAAACGGCGATAAACTCCGATCTGCCCGGATATGTGCGTGCCGTTGTCAGCCGCGACGTCATGGGTTTTGACGGCCGGCGGGTGCTGATCCCCAGTGGAAGCCGCTTGATCGGGCAATATCGCTCGGGCCTCGCCGCGGGGCAATCCCGCGCATTCATCGTCTGGACACGGCTGACCCGCCCCGATGGCGTAACCGTGTCGCTGGGCTCGCCCGTCACCGACCCGCTTGGCCGTGCGGGCTTAGGGGGTAAAGTGGATAGCCACTTCCTGAAACGGTTTGGTTCGGCGATATTGTTGTCCGTTGTGCAATCCGGCCTTGGGCTTTTGCAGCAGGGCGGCAATGATGTCATCGTCCGCACGGCCGATGATGCCAAAAGCGTTGCCGGAATTGCCTTGCAGCGGGACGTGAACATTCCGCCGACGGTAAAAGTTGCGCAAGGGACGGCCATCCGTATCTTCATCGCCCGCGACCTCGATTTTTCGGGCACCGACGGCGATGCGCAATGAGGCATGCGGCGCCCGTGGCTGGCGATGCCGAAAATGTCTATCTCAATAGCTATCTAGCGCCATTTCGCGAATGGCTCGCGTGCGACGATGTGACCGAGATATTGGTGAACCGGCCGCATGAAGTGTGGGTTGAGCGGCTTGGGTGTGCGCAGATGGAACGTCACGACGCACCACAAGTAGATAGCCAGTTGCTGGAACGCCTTGCGCACCAGATCGCACGCATCAACCATCAAGGGGTTAGCCGCGAAAGTCCTTTGCTCGCCGCTATATTGCCGGGCGGTGCCCGCGTGCAGATGGTGTTGCCGCCCGCAACGCGCGGCGATGTTGCGCTCGCCATCCGCAAACACCGGCTGCACGACATGACGCTGGAAAGCTATTTTGAACAAAGTGCGCTTCCATCGGTGCGTAAGGCCGCTGATGATCGCTCTGCGCTTGCGGCGCTTTTGCAGGAACAAGATTATCTAGGCTTTTTCCGCGCAGCCGTTGCGGCGCGCAAAACGATCCTCATTTCTGGCGGAACGTCGTCTGGCAAGACAACCTTGCTCAACGCATTGTTAAAGGAAATTCCGCAACATGAGCGCGTCATTTCCATTGAAGACACCCCTGAAATCCGGCTGAGCAGCGACAATGCGATTGGCTTGGTCGCTGTGGCCGGCGATCAAGGAGAGGCACGCGTGACGGTGGACGATCTTATGCGCGCGTCGCTGCGTATGCGGCCGGACCGGTTGATCGTGGGCGAATTGCGCGGCGGCGAAACGGTCACGTTTTTGCGGGCGATCAATACCGGCCATCCCGGTTCCATCACTACGGTGCACGCCAATTCACCCCAAGGCGCGTTCGAACAAATTGCCTTCATGTGTATGCAGGCCGGACTTGGCCTTGGCCGCCTCGAAACGATGGAGTACGCCCGGTCCATGATCGACGTTGTAATCCAACTCGACCGCCACAGCGGCCAACGCGCCATAAGCTCTGTTGAATTAACCAACGCTGCATGAGGCTAAGCGGCGCCGTCAGTCGTTGGCGCAACATCTGCGCACAGACGTTTCAGGCATGAAATCCCGCGCGCATGGTTGTTTGCGCATCAATCGGCAAGTGGCAGCGGCAAATAGTGCCGCACGAAAATCTGGCGGAGACGGAGGGATTCGAACCCTCGATACGCTTTTGACGTATACTCACTTTCCAGGCGAGCGCCTTCGACCACTCGGCCACGTCTCCGCATTCCCCTAAGGGACGCATGCCCCTAGCCGCTCCTTTCCGCTTTCGCAAGGCACAGTGATTTGCCATAACCTTATTGATGAAAAGATATCTGCCC
>JBEEIJ010000065.1:0-3015 GCA_041169905.1 Pseudomonadota bacterium
GCCGCGCGTGTCGAACGGCAGGATCTCGATGAAATGTTGGGCAATGTGATCGAAAACGCAGCCAAATATGGCGGCGGCAGCGTGTTTGTGACGGTCGAAGACGCTGGCGATTTTGTCGAAATGCTGATTGAGGACGATGGCAGAGGCATACCCGAGGGCGAGCGTGAGCGTTTGTTCGACCGTGGTGCGCGTCTCGATACTGGTAAGCCGGGCACGGGCCTTGGTTTGGCGATTGTTCGCGATGTGGTCGAAATTTACGGCGGGACTGTCCGGCTTGAAGAAAGCGAAGATTTGGGCGGCTTGCTCGTCCGCCTCAGGTTGCCCAAAGCAACAAGCTAATCAGCTTGCGTCGCGGATCTGCTGATGATGGCGGATGACTTCATCGATGATGAAGCGCAGGAATTTTTCGGTGAAATCCGGATCAAGCTTTGCATCGCGGGCCAGTTGACGAAGCCGTTCAATCTGCCGTTCTTCGCGGGCCGGATCGGCAGGAGGCAGCGCAGATTTTGCCTTAAACTCGCCCACCGCCTGCGTTATTTTAAACCGCTCGGCCAGCATGAATACGAGCGCGGCATCGATATTGTCGATGCTTTCACGAAAACGGGTGAGGGTTTCTTGATCGTCCATGACTGCATCCTGTGCCGATATTGACTGCAACGGACAAGAGGAAATACGCCATTTGCACTTGCCTTGCGGCGCGGCTGTCGTCAGAGCGAAACTATTATGTCTGCAACCATACATAAAATCGGCGGAAATCGTGCGCCATCGTTGGAACCCATGTTCAAGCTGGTCGCCCCCGGCATGAACAAGGTAAATGCGGTCATTTTGGACCGTATGCAGTCCGAAATCCCGCTCATTCCTGAACTCGCCGGGCATCTGATTGCTGGCGGTGGCAAGCGGATGCGCCCGATGCTGACATTGGCGTGCGCGCAGCTTCTCGATTATCCCGGTGACCGTCATCACAAGCTGGCGGCGGCCGTCGAGTTTATTCACACCGCAACCTTGTTGCACGATGATGTTGTCGATGGCAGCGACATGCGCCGTGGCAAAACTGCCGCCAACCTTATATTCGGTAACCCTGCCGCAGTGTTGGTCGGTGACTTCCTGTTCAGCCGTTCGTTTGAGCTGATGGTCGAGGATGGATCACTTAAGGTTCTCAAAATCTTGTCGAATGCGTCTGCCGTGATTGCAGAGGGTGAGGTCAATCAATTGACCGCCCAGCGGCAGATCTCGACAACCGAAGAGAAATATCTCGAAATCATTGGATCGAAGACTGCCGCCTTGTTCGCCGCGGCCTGCCGGATTGCGGCGGTCGTAGCCGAAAGCGGTGACGCGCAAGAAATGTCGCTGGACGCGTATGGCCGCAATCTGGGGATCGCATTTCAATTGGTCGACGACGCTATTGATTATGTGTCCGACGGCGCAACCATGGGCAAAGACAGCGGCGACGATTTCCGTGATGGCAAGGTAACCTTGCCCGTCATTCTGGCGCATATCCGTGGCAATGCCGATGAACAGAAATTCTGGCGCGACGCGATGCTTGGCAACCGGATTTCGGATGCAGATTTGCAGCATGCGCGCATGTTGCTGCAAGCGCATAATGCGATTGACGATACGCTGGATCGCGCGCGGCATTATGGCCAACGCGCAATTGATGCGATTGCGCATTTCCCCAATGGTGAAGCCAAATCTGCGCTGACTGAGGCGGTCGAATTCGCCATAGCACGCGCATATTGATCGCACGGTCAGTGCCGATGCAGCACGGGCACAGGCGGTATTCATGATCACAGCCGGAAACCATCATGGCTGAAAAGATGTCGGACCATATGCTGCCCGTCATGGCGGTGATGCCCGACCTGCTGGCATCACTGCGTGCATCACCCAATGCCGTCCTGATTGCGCCCCCGGGCGCTGGTAAAACCACGATGGTCGCCCCTGCATTGCTGGATGAGCCCTATTGTGATGGCCAGATTTTGCTGCTGTCCCCACGCCGCCTTGCCGCGCGGATGGCAGCAGAACGCATATCGGAGGGGCTGGGCGAGGCTGTCGGGGGACGGGTTGGCTACACGACACGGCTGGATAGCAAACAAGGCCCCAATAGCCGTATATTGGTCATGACCGAGGGCATTTTTCGTAACCGCATCATCAGCGACCCGGAGCTTGTCGGCGTTTCTGCAGTGTTGTTTGACGAGGTTCATGAACGCAGCATCGACAGCGATTTTGGCCTTGCGCTTGCGCTTGAGGCACAAGCGGCATTCCGGCCCGATCTGCGTGTGATTGCCATGTCTGCAACCTTGGATGGTTCCAGATTCTCTCAGTTGATGGGCGATGCGCCAGTGGTCGAGAGCGACGGCAAAAGATGGCCGCTGGATTTCCAATATGTCGGCCGTCGCGCCGAACAGGCAATCGAAACCGATATCGTGCGCGCGGTCCGGCAGGCGCTGTCCGAGGAAGAGGGCGATATCCTTGTTTTCTTACCCGGTGTGCGCGAAATTGATCGCGCCGTGGACAGTCTCGGCAGTATTGGCGAAGACATCGTCGTGCATAAATTGCATGGCCAAATCGACCCGGCGGCGCAAAGGCTGGCCGTCCGCCGTGACGCGCAGCAGCGTCGGAAAATCATTTTTGCGACCAACATTGCCGAGACCAGCCTGACCATTGATGGCGTTCGCATTGTCATCGACAGCGGCTTGGCGCGGCGCGCGCGGTTTGACCAAGCCGCTGGCGTTACGCGGCTGGTAACGGAGCGCGCGAGCCTGTCTGCGGTTACCCAGCGGGCAGGGCGTGCCGCGCGGCAGCAAGCGGGCGTTGCCTATCGCCTGTGGCAGGAAGCGGGCAATGGCGGACTTCCGCCATTTGACCCGCCCGAAATATTGGAAAGCGACCTCGCGCCATTGCTGCTCGACTGCGCGCGTTGGGGAGAGAATGACCCGACCAAATTGCGCTGGCTTGATGGCCCGCCAGCACCCGCGCTTCGGCAAGCGCGCAAGCTTTTGTTGTCCATCAACGCGCTCG
>JBEEIJ010000066.1:0-3959 GCA_041169905.1 Pseudomonadota bacterium
AATTTAATCAGACGATTAAACTTTGGAAGGGGAGAGTCAAGTGCGATTGGCTGTGTCTTCAGCAATCGTCACCCTGAACTTGTTTCAGGGTCTTACTTCGTGCGTTCCAAAGTAAGATGCTGAAACAAGTTCAGCATGACGACGCGTGGAATATATACTTTAAGCCGCTTCGCGGGCGATCGTGATCACTTGCGGATAGGTGAACTCGAGCAAACCTTCTTCGCCCAATTCAGCGCCAAAGCCAGACTGCTTATGTCCAGCAAATGGTGCGTTGGGGGCAAGGTGCATGGATTCGTTGATCCACACGGTTCCGGTTTCCAGTTGCTCGGCCACTTCGACCGCAGCTTCGGGATTGCTGGTCCAGATCGAACCGGCAAGGCCGTAATCTGATGCATTGGCGCGGCTGATGACTTCGTTGATGGTCGAAAACTTCATCAATGGCATCACGGGGCCAAACTGCTCTTCGGCCACAATCCGTGCATCTTCGGGTGGGTTGTCGAGCACCGTTACGGGCACGAAATAGCCGGGGATTGATGCATCATGATCGCCGCCGGCGAGGAATTTATAGCCCTTGTCCTTGGCGTCCTGAATCAGTTCAAGCACGCGCTTATACTGCGGCTTGTTCTGAATGGGGCCAATTGCCGTGCCTTGTTCGGCGCCGTCGCCAACCTTGACGGCTTTGGCATAAGCCGCAATCGCGCCCGACAATTCGTCGTAAATATCTTCGTGAATGTAGATACGCTTGGCCGCGATGCAGACTTGGCCTGCATTGTAGAAGCTTGCCCAAAACAGCTTTTCAGCCACCTTAGATACATCTGCATCTGGCAAAACAATCGCAGCGTCATTGCCGCCCAGTTCAAGCGTGATGCGCTTAAGGTCCTTCGACGCCGATTCCATCACGCGCTTGCCCGTGGCAGTCGAACCCGTGAAGGTAATCTTGTCGATATCCGGATGCGAGGTTAGCAATGGGCCCAGCGCGTCGCCACCGGTGATGATGTTCAAAACGCCGGGTGGGAATACGCCCGCAACCAGTTCAGCAAGGCGCAAGGTCGCCAGCGGCGTGAATGGCGAAGGCTTCAGCACCATGGTGCAGCCCGACAATAGCGCCGGAACAATTTTCTGAATCGCCATCAACACCGGGAAATTCCATGGCACGATGCCGCCAACCACGCCAACAGGAACGCGGCGCGTGCGGCTAAGGCGCTTGTCGCTGTCTTCTGTAATTTTCTCTTCAAGGTTCAGCATCGGCAATGCGCGCGTCATGCCAACGCAACCTGCAATCTCGCTGCCCGCCTGCATATGCGGTTTGCCCTGTTCAGATGTGAGCAAGCGCATCAGCTCGTCGCTGTTGGCTTTGATGACATCGGCCATTTTGGCGAACAAAGCGCGGCGTTCTTCAACGCTGGTTTTCTTCCAAGTCTGGAACGCGGCGCGTGCGGCGGCAACAGCCTTGTCGAGATCTGCCTGACCGCAATCGGGCACTTGGCCAATCACCTGCTCGGTCGCGGGGTTTACGACATCAATCCATTTGCCGTTATCAACCAGTTCGCCGTTGATCAGGTTTTTATACTGCGTGGTCATTAGAGTATCCTCTTTCGTTCAAGCTGCCACAAATCGCAGCGGTAAAGTTTTGGGGCCGCCAACAAACGTCGATTGCGATCGTTTTGGTTCGCCAGCCAGCTCCACCGAATCTACACGGTCAAGCAGTTCCTCGAATAATATCTTCATCTCTAGCCGCGCCAGATGCAAGCCCAGACATTGATGCGCGCCGGATCCAAACGAAATATGCCGGTTGGGACTGCGCCCCGCATCAAACCGCTCCGGGTCAGGAAACACGGACTCGTCATAATTGCCGGAGATATAGCACAGCATCAGCCAATCGCCCGCTTTCATCGGTACGCCGCCTACTTCTGTGTCGGCGCCTACCGTGCGCATGAAGTGCTGGACCGGTGTGGTCCAGCGTATTGCTTCTTCAATCAGACCGGGAAGTAAGGAACGATCTGCCTTCACTTTCGCAAACTGCGCCGGGTCCTGTGCCAAGGCCCACATCGCGCCAGCCGTCGACGCCGAGGTCGTGTCATGCCCTGCCGTCGCAACGATGGTGTAATAGCCCGCGCTTTCATAATCGGGGATAGGCATGCCATCGATGGTTCCGGTGGCGATAATCGTTGCCAGATCGTTGCGCGGATTATCACGGCGGTCTTTTGCCAATGCTTCAAAATAGGCGTTAAAATCAGCGACAGTCTGCGCCATCAGCTCGGTCGCTTCTTGCGGCGAGATATTGGCCGCGCGCATCCGGTTCAAATCCGGATCCTGCCCGCCGAACAGTTCCTGCGTCAGCTTCAGCATCAACGGCTCGTCACTCTCTGGAACGCCAAGCAATTCCATCACGACATGCAAGGGATACATCGCCGCCACGTCGCGCGCAAAATCACACGTCCCGTCCATCGACAGCATCTTGTCGACGGCAGATTTCGCAATCGCCCGAATATTGCTTTCTATGGTCTTGAGGTTTGCCGGCATGAACCAATCCTGCGTCAGCCGCCGGTATTTGGGATGCTCAGGCGCGTCCATTTGTACCAGCGACTTCACCAGATGCGGGCTGCCGTTCATCAGATGCGCCACAAACATTTCGGCCATCAAAGGCGCAACGACGACGGTCGCAGGGTTATTCAAAAAGGTCGCATTATCCTTGCTGATCTTCAATATGTCCGCATGCCGCGTGATGACCCAAAATGGTCGATAGCCCGGTATTTCAGCAACTGCGACCGGGGAATCCCGGCGCAGTGTGGCGAACGTATCCAGCAACGGACGCCAGTTCCCGTATACAACCGGGTCGACGATATGCGCCGCAAGCTCCGGAGCAATCTTGGGAATGGCGGTCATGCTTTTTGCTTTGCCCAATATTCATCGCGCAGCAGGCGCTTGTATAATTTTCCGGTATCGTGGCGGGGAAGCTCCTCCCGAAAATCGATACGGCGCGGAATTTTGATACCCGACAGTTTTTCACGCGCATAAGCGGTGAGTTCATCACGCAAGTCATCACCGGCGTCCGCCATATCGAGCGGCTGCACCACGGCGATAACCTCTTCGCCCATTTCATCATGCGGGCCACCGATGACAGCCACGTCGCGGACGCGCGGGTGGGTCACCAGATGGTTTTCAATCTCCTGCGGGTAGATGTTCACCCCGCCCGAAATGATCATGAAGCTTTTGCGGTCTGTGAGGTAGAGATAGCCCTCTTCGTCCAGCCGGCCGACATCGCCAAGCGTTGTCCAACCATGTTTGTTGGTCGCGCCTTTGGTTTTTTCGGGATCATTGTGATAGCTGAAAGATGCAGCGCTTTCGAAAAACACAGTGCCTTCCTCGCCCACGGGAACATCATCGCCATCTTCGTTGCATATATGCATGACGGCGTTCAATGGCCGCCCAACCGAACCCTTGTGCGTCATCCATTCTTCGCTGGAGATAAATGTAATCCCTTGGCCTTCCGTCCCCGCATAATATTCGCGGATGACGGGCCCCCACCAATTAATCATCGCTTCCTTTATGGGAACGGGGCACGGCGCGGCAGCGTGCACCGCGCTATCAAGGCTCGACACATCATATGCGTTGCGGACCTCTTCAGGCAGCTTCAACATGCGCGCAAAATGCGTCGGCACCCATTGGCTGGCGCTAATCTTATATTTCTGAATAGCCGCAAGCGCCGCTTCGGGATCGAATTTCTCCATGACCACCACGGTGCCACCAAGCCGGTGGACCGCCGCACACCACCGCAGCGGTGCCGCATGATATAGCGGCGCTGGTGACAAATAGATGCTGTCGCCCGAAAATTTGAACGCCATCGCGGCAAGGCCTGACAATGCATTTGGTCCCGCAATGTCCGGATCATCGGGCAAGGGGAACCGAACGCCCTTGGGCTGACCAGTCGTCCCTGAACTGTACAACATGTCGGTGCC
>JBEEIJ010000067.1:0-16004 GCA_041169905.1 Pseudomonadota bacterium
GCATATTTGGCGGATACTGTGCCATTCAGCATGCGGTTGACGGCGACTGAACCAATGGCAATGCCGATAGAGAAAAACGCGGTAAACAGGGTCGCGACAGTGTTGTCGCCACCAATCGCGTTTTTGACCATGGGCGGGAAAATCGACCCAAGGACAGCACCTACACCCCAGAAAAAGCTGATCGCCATGATCGCCAAAAACAGGCGGGGTATGTGCATCGTGTCGCGCACCAGCTGCCAGCTGCTGCGGAAGATATTCCAGTCCATTTTTGCGGTTGGCGCATCGCTTTCGGGTGGTGCAAGCGGAACAGATTGCGCGGTCACGCGTCCGATGATGGCAACGATGATAATCCCTATGCCTGCAATTTTTCCGGGAATGATTCCGCCCGCGATCGTCCCGCCCAAGATGGCCAGATAGGTTCCCGCTTCGACAAGGCCCGTTCCGCCCAGCACCTCGTCTTCTTTCAGATGTTGGGGCAGAATCGCATATTTAATCGGGCCAAAGAAGGTGGAATGCACGCCCATTGCAAACAATGCGGCGAGCATTATCGGTATGTTGTGCAGGTAGATACCCGCAGCGCCGAAGAACATGATAAAGATCTCGGCGGTCTTTACCATGCGAATGACGCGCGTCTTTTCGATGGTATCCGCCAATTGCCCCGCCAGCGCGGAAAATAGAAAAAAGGGTAATATGAACAGTGCGCCCGCAATGGCGTTAAAATTCGCTTCTTGGGTCGGGTCCGAATAGATTTCGTACGTCACCAAAATGACCATGGCCATCTTGTAAAAATTGTCGTTGAAGGCATTCAGGAACTGCGTGACGAAAAGCGGCAAAAATCTACGCTTGTTCAACAGGGACATTGTCGTGGCCATTGGTTTTTGCACTTCCCATTCGGACGGTATCGGAGCCTTAGCGTTCCAGCCCTATCATGGCAAAGCGCATTTCATGTGACGGTGAAATAGCTGCGTGATTTTGCTGGCACATCGCGCTATTGCTATAGGATGCTTAGCTTACCTAACATCCTGACCTTGTCGCGCATTCTTGCTGTGCCCATCCTCGTCTTTTTGCTGTGGCCCGGGGCCAAGCAGTTGGGCATTCAGCCGGTGCCACTAGATTATGGCTTTGCATTCATATTGTACTGCCTCATGGGGATTACCGATTATTTCGATGGCTACCTTGCGCGGGCGCAGGGAACGGTGTCGAAATTGGGCGTTTTCCTTGACCCCATCGCCGATAAGATCATGGTCGCTGCTGTCATTTTGATGCTGGTGTTCACGCGCGATGTCGACGGTTGGCATGTCATTGCGGCGCTCATCATTTTACTGCGTGAAATGATCGTATCGGGCCTGCGCGAATTTTTGGCCGGCTTGCAGATTTCGGTGCCCGTTTCGAAACTCGCCAAATGGAAGACGACGTTTCAACTGGTTTCGCTCGGCGGCATCATTTTGGCGGGCGCCTTGCCGGACTGGATATTGCTGAAGCAAGTCGCACTGGCGCTGCTGTGGATCGCCGCGGTGCTGACGATGATTACCGGCTGGGATTATCTCCGCGTCGGCATAAAGCATATGGATTGACCAAATGAGGCTGGTCTATTTCGCTGCGGTTCGCGAGGCCATTGGTGTGGCCTCCGAAACATGTGATCTGCCGGCACATGTGCGCAATATTCATGACGCCATTGACTGGCTGGCCGGTCAGTCACCCGAGCACGCGCTGGCCTTTCAAGACAAGGCGCGGCTTCGTTTCGCTTTGGACCAAGCTATGGTGCCATTGGATGCCACGCTTGGCGAGGCACATGAGCTTGCGATATTCCCGCCAGTGACCGGCGGATGAAGCGCGTCCTTATCAGCGCGGAGCCGATCAGCGCGGAGGTTGCACTGGCGGGGCTAAGTGATTTGGGCGGCGGTGCGGTGTCCAGTTTTACCGGGATATCACGGGACGATGGCGGCGTGACCGCGATTGAGCTGGAGCATTATCCCGGCATGACGGAATCAAGCCTGATGCGGTTAATCGATGAAGCCTTTACCCGCTGGGCATTGCTTGGCGCGGCCATTGTGCACCGGATCGGGCGCGTTGCGGTGGGCGAACCCGTGGTCGTTGTCGGCGCAGCGTCACGGCACAGAGCAGACGCGCTCGAGGCCACGGCGTTTCTCATTGATCGCCTGAAAACCGACGCGCCATTTTGGAAGAAAGAGCATTATGCAGATGGCACGTCCGTCTGGGTTGATGCCAAATCCAGCGACGACGACAGGTCGTCTCGCTGGGCCTGAAGGCTCCGTTTGCGGTTCAGCGCTTAGGTCGTGTGCAATTCCCGCAGGGACTCCGCAAGCAACTCAAACTCCTCACGGCGCGGGCTATTGGTCCGCCAAATAAGCGCAATTTCGCGTGTCGCATGGTCCGCATTCAACGGCCGCGCCTGAACGTCGGTTCCGTTCAATAGACCAGCCGCGACGGCCATCTCGGGAATGATGGTTAGGCCCAAGCCATTGTCCACCATCTGCACAAGCGTGTGCAGTGAAGTGCCCAGCATCATGGCCGTTGCACGCAGTTCGGGCCTGTTACAGGCAGCCAGGGCATGGTCTTTCAGGCAATGGCCATCGACCAATAACAAAAGCCTATTTTCATCGATCAGCGCAGGTTCGATGCTTTCGGGTGGGTCGCGCGGGTCGTCCAATGGAAAGGCAACATGTAACGCGTCGTTAAACAGATGCGCTTTTTCGACATCGCCCGCCGGGAAAGGAAGTGCCAGCAGGACACAGTCGACCTGACCATGATGCAATGCCTCGACCGCCGCTGCGCTGGCTTCCTCCCGCAGGTACAACTTCAAATCGGGATACTTTTTGCGCAATGCCGGTAACAACTTCGGCAAGAGGAAAGGCGCAATCGTGGGGATGACGCTCATACGCAAATCGTCCGCAAGTGGCTTGCCTGCGGAACGCGCCATTTCGGCGAGCTCTTCCGCTTCACGCAAGATGCGGTGCGCCTTGGTCACCATCTTGTTGCCCAGCGGCGTAAAGCGGACGACGCGCCGCGTGCGCTCGACGAGCATCAGGCCAAGCAGCGACTCCAGCTCGCGTATCCCTGCGGACAGCGTGGACTGCGTGACAAAGCATGACTCCGCCGCTTTGCCAAAATGGCCATGCTCCTGAAGTGCGACCAGATATTGCAGCTGTTTCAGCGTTGGAAGATAGGTGCTCATAAATCGACCCCGTTTATTATTATGGGCCATATAATCGTTTTTAACGATGATTCTAGCAATATTTAGCGAAAAGGTTCATAGATTGCTGGAAATGCCCGTTTGAAAGTCTTAGCTTAGAGGCTCAATGGTCCCAGTGGGGACGGCAGGGTCATTTATGTTCATTTCAAATCTCATCGAATATCTCGACTCGATCAAAGAACGTGATCCTGCGCCGCGCTCGCGCTGGGAAATCTTGCTGTACCCCGGCGTATGGGCTGTCGGTTATCACCGCATTGCCCATTGGCTGTTCCTTGGCCAGATGTTCTTTCTTGCGCGATTGGTGAACCATTTGGCCCGGTTTCTAACGGGTATAGACATTCACCCCGGCGCCAAGATTGGCAGCAATTTCTTCATCGACCATGGCTTCAGCGTGATTGGTGAAACGGCCGAGATTGGCGACAATGTTACCATGTACCAGAACGTCACCTTGGGTGGCACCAACCCGACCAACGGGATGGCAGGCAAACGGCACCCCACAATATTGGATAATGTTATCATTGGATCAGGTGCGCAGATCCTTGGCCCAATCACCGTGGGCGAACGCGCGCGCATTGGCGCTGCTGCCGTGGTGACCGACGACGTGCCAGCTGGCGCAACGATGATTGGTCAAAAGGCGCGCTCGACATTGGTTCAGGCGGAAACCTATGCGCGTGACTTTATGCCTTACGGCACACCTTGCCGTGAGATGTTCGACCCAACCACGCAAAGTCTTGAGATCATGCAGTGCGAAATTGAAACTTTGCGTAAACGTATCGCCGAACTGATGGCCGAGCGTGATGGAACGCCCGCGGCGACGCCAGTAAAGCCCCGTGCGAGCAAGGGAAGCAAGACCAGTTGAGCGCAATCATTACGCCTTTTCCAATATCCAACCGGCTCAACCAGATTGGTTTCGAAAAAGGCGAACTAACCCAGATACTCAATCTTTACGGGCGGATGGTTGCAGCGGGTAATTGGCGCGATTATGCCATCGATCTTGGTCGCGATGCCGCCGTATTCAGTGCGTTCCGGCGCGCCACCGAGCGGCCGGAATATCGCATTGAAAAGCGACCAGCATTGCGCAACCGCCAAGGCATGTGGGCATTGGTCGGCGAAGGTGGCGCAATTTTGAAACGTGGGCATGATCTTGGCCCCGTCCTTGCGCCTGTTGAACGAAAGCTCATGAAGCTCGTCGACGCATAAAAAAAGCCCGGCCAATGACCGGGCTCTTTCGAAATATTTGGAAGACAATCAGCCGAGTGCTTGAAGCGCCTTCATCACGGCGATGGATTGCTCGCCGCCTGATTGTGGTACGGTCTCACCCGTGCGGTCGATAATCTTGTCCCACGCCGCAGCAAAACCTTCGACGTTGCGGTCTTCTGGACGCAGGGCGACGCCCGGGGTCATCGTGACATAGGCTGCGTGATAGCCGCCACCGCCTGCGCCGATGATCATGTTCGTTGGCGCATCTTCGCTGACCAGATACAATGCGGCTGGAACAACATTTTCCGGCGTGAATTGTTCGAACAGGCCTTCTGGAAAAATATCTTCGGTCATGCGCGTGCCGGCAACAGGTGCGAGCGAATTGACGCGCACGTTATATTTCGCGCCTTCAAGGTGAAGCGTCTTCGTCAATCCAGCCAGTCCAAGCTTTGCCGCGCCATAATTGGCTTGGCCGAAATTGCCGTATAGACCGGTCGACGATGTGGTCATCAAGATGCGGCCATAGGCCTGATCGCGCATCGTATCCCAAACCGCCTTGGTGCAGTTTGCCGATCCCATGACATGGACTTGAAGCACCAAATTGAAATCGGGCATGTCCATTTTGGCAAAGCTCTTATCGCGCAGGATGCCGGCATTGTTGATCAACACATGCACGCCGCCCCATGCTTCCTTTGCTTTGGCGACCATTTCGACCATCTGTTCATATTCAGTAACGCTGCCGCCATTGGCCATGGCTTCGCCGCCAGCTGATTTGATCTGTTCGACAACCTGAGCCGCTGCGTCGGATGTGCCTGTGCCATCCCGCGCGCCGCCCAAGTCATTGACCACCACTTTTGCACCGCGCTTGGCGAGTTCAAGCGCATAGGCCTTACCCAATCCACCGCCTGCACCGGTCACAATAGCGACTTTGTCTTTAAAACTGATGGTCATGTTATATCTCCATAATCAGGGGCGAACCAAGGCGCCGAAACACGCTATGCCTTGGCATGGCGCGCCACTTGACGCAAGCGTAAAGCAAGTTGGGGTGCATGTCACAAAAGAGAAATAATCTTGTCATGCACAAGACATAAAATTGCTGTCTAGCTGTCACCATTGAAACAGGGATAAATTTATGACCGTCGCAAAAAAATGGCTTTCAACGATAGCATTGGTAACGGCGGCATGTGTCACGTTCCCCGCATATGCGCAGGACAGCATATCTGAGGTTGAGTCGCTGCGCGCGGAAGTTGCAGCGCTTAAGGTGCAACTGGCGGCGATTTCGGCAAAGGTTGATGCTGTCGAGAAAAAGCCTGTCGCAGAGGTAAAATGGAAGGGCGGACCAGAAACCAGCGGGCAAGGCGGTTGGACGTTCAAGCCACGTGGACGCATCCATTATGACGCAGGCTATGTGAGCGTACCCGGCGATTATGCAGTCAACCGCAACCTGGGTTTCAATAGCCGCGTTCGGCGCGTTCGCCTTGGTGCCGAAGGCAGCATGCCCGGCGGTTTCGGCTACAAGGTCGAAGCGGACCTCGCTGGCGGCAATGTTGCCTTTGGCGACGTATTGCTGAGCTACAATCCCAATAATGCACCCATCAGCGTTCGGATTGGCAATTTTGAAGCGCTGAACGGGATGGAACAAATCACCAGTTCCAACAGCGCCAGCTTTACCGAGCGGGCTGCGTTCAATGACGCGTTTTTAAACAGCCGTCGCCTTGGTGGCGCGGTTGCATGGCGTGATTCCGATAATGTGCTCCGCGCCGAAGTCGGCTTGTTTGCTGGCCACAGCATCGACAACTCGTTCGACAATGACGGCTGGATTGGTGCGGGACGGCTGACCTATGCGCCAAAGGCGTTTGGCGGCCAGTTGCATTTTGGCGCGACCATTCAGCAGCGCGAATTCGCATCCAACAACAATGGAACGGCGTCGGTTTCGACAAATGCGCCATCGACCAATCAGCTTGCACGATATCGCGCGCGGCCGAATACACAGCTTACCGATGTACGGTTTGTCGACACCGGAAGCTTCGCCGCCAAGAGCGACCGAATTGTCGGTTTAGAATTGGCGGCTATCTTCCCCGGATTTTATTTTGCCGGCGAAGGCCAATGGACCAAAGTAAGTGCCTATCGTGCGGGTGACATTGCAACGGGATTGAACAGTTTTGCTGGCGGCAACAGTGCCGTTACACCAAATGGCGACCCCAGCTTTTTTGGCATGTATGCCGAAGCTGGCTATTTCCTGACCGGCGAAACCCGCGGTTATAAGGACGGCGCATGGGCGCGTACCAAGGTACTGAAGCCAATCGACAAAAAGGGCCTGGGTGCGTTCCAAATTGCAGCACGCTATGATTTTCTGGATCTCGATAGCAACGCCTTGAAAAACGGTGTGACGAACAACTTTGCAACGGGCAGTAATAGTCTGGCTGCGCTCAATGCACGGCTTGGGCGGGGCGGCACGCAGACAAGCTATTTGCTTGCTCTGAACTGGTACCCAATCGATTATATTCGCTTCATGCTGAACTATGGCCGCGTCAATGTCGAGGGTGGTCCGTTGGCAGCGACCGTCGACCCACTGTCAACGCAGTCTATTGATAAGCGCGACTATTCGGTCGATGTACTTGCCGCCCGGATGCAGTTGGAGTTCTAAACAGCGTCCTGATCAAGCGAATAGCCCGCCGAGCGCACCGTCCGGATGATATCGCTGTCAAATCCCTCATTTAGGGCTTTGCGCAAGCGACGGATGTGGACATCCACGGTGCGGATCTCGATATCGCTGTCATGGCCCCAGACACTGTCCAACAGGCGCTCACGCGAGAATACATGGCCCGGATATTCGAGGAAATGCTTCAGCAGCCGGTATTCGGTTGGCCCAAGCGGAACCTGTTTTCCGCCACGCTTTACCTTATGCGCGACCGTATCCATTTCGACGTCACCAAAGCGCAATGCTTCGCCTGCAAGCGCGGGACGGACCCTGCGTAGAACGGCCTTTGCACGGGCAACCAATTCGCGTGGTGAAAAGGGTTTCGTGACATAATCATCAGCGCCGATTTCAAGTCCGCGAATGCGGTCGTCTTCTTCACCGCGCGCCGTTAACATGATGATGGGCACATTGGCGGTGTTGTCGGCTTTGCGTAATTGCCGACACACTTCGATGCCCGACAGGTTTTCCAACATCCAATCTAGCAAAACCAGATCGGGCGTGCGTTCTTTGGCCATCAGAAGCGCTTCTTCACCGTCTCCGGTATGCTGAACGTCGAAATCCTCGCGTTCAAAATGCCAGCGTACCAGCTCGGCCAGAGCACTATCGTCTTCAACCAAAAGCAATTGTGCCTTAGGCATATATTTCTCCGCGTTAAGCGTCAGGCAGGTTCTCACCCGTTTCGGTAAAATAAATCATCTGGGCAACATTGGTGGTGTGATCACCGATACGTTCCAAATTCTTTGCAGTGAAAAGCAAGTGCGCAACCTCGGTTGCGTTCTCCGGATTCTTCACAACATAAGCGACGAAGTCGACGAACAGATCTTTGTTCAGCTGGTCCACAACATCATCGCGGACAGTCACAGCGCGTGCCAGATCAACGTCACGCTTTGCATAAGCATCCATGGCGGTGCGGATCATTTCGACAACGATTTCACCCATGCGGTCCAGCTGTTCTTTTGCCGAGGCGTGAATTTTGCCTTCCATCTTCGGAACACGCTTGGCGATGTTTTTCGCGTAATCACCAATGCGTTCAATAACCGCAGACATTTTGAGTGCGGCGATAAGCTCACGCAAATCGTCGGCCATCGGTGCGCGCAAGGCAATGGTGCGTACAACCAACCGTTCGACGTCGGTCTCCAGATTGTCGATGACTTTGTCGTCGGCACGAATGGAGGCCGCCAGCTCGATGTTATGCTCTGCCAAGGCCTTCATGGCTGCCGCGACCGATGACTCGGCGCGTGCACCCATTTCGGCGATGAGGCCACGGATTTCGTCCATGTCATCGTCAAAAGCTGTGATTGTGTGCTTTGTGCCTGTGCTCATGCTATCAATTCCTAACCGTAGCGGCCTGTAATATAATCCTTTGTACGGTCTTCACGTGGATTGGTAAATATTTCGGACGTCTCACCAAATTCAATGAGGTTACCCAAATGGAAGAATGCGGTGCGCTGCGACACACGCGCCGCCTGCTGCATATTATGCGTTACGATGATGATAGCATATTTTCCGCGCAGATCATGGATTAACTCTTCAATCCGCGCCGTCGCGATGGGATCAAGCGCCGAACAAGGTTCGTCCATCAAAATAACTTCGGGATCAACGGCAATGGCGCGTGCGATGCACAAACGCTGCTGCTGACCGCCGGAGAGCGCGGTGCCGCTTTCGTTCAGCCGATCCTTCACCTCAGTCCACAAACCGGCCCGGGTAAGTGAACCTTCGACGATCTGGTCCATCTCCGCCTTGCCGCTCGCCAGCCCGTGGATCCGCGGACCATAAGCGACATTGTCATAAATCGATTTAGGAAAAGGGTTTGGCTTCTGGAAAACCATACCAACGCGGGCGCGCAATTGCACGACGTCCATTGACGATGCGTAGATATCCTGCCCATCGAGCAAAATCTCGCCTTCGACGCGCGCCCCAATCACGGTGTCGTTCATGCGGTTAAGTGATCGCAGGAACGTCGACTTGCCGCAGCCCGACGGGCCAATGAAGGCAGTCACATTGTCGCGATCGACGTCGATGGATACGTTGTTTATCGCTTGTTTATCGCCATAAAAAACATTCACATTGCGCGTGGATATTTTCGGATTTCCGGGGTTTTCGCCCACATTAACGTCCTTTTTGTTCATAAATCACCACCGCGTTTCAAAACGGTTGCGAAGATAAATGGCCAAAGCGTTCATTCCCAGCAGGAATATCAGCAATACAATGATTGCCGCACTGGTTTTTTCGACAAAGCCCTGATTGACCTCATCCGACCACAGGTAAATCTGCACCGGCAACGCCGTAGCGGCATCTGTAAAGCCTTGTGGCGCAGCCGGAATGAACGCGCGCATGCCGATCATCAGCAGTGGCGCGGTTTCCCCAAGCGCACGCGCCATACCGATGATGGTACCCGTTAGGATGCCGGGGAGGGCAAGCGGCAGTACATGGTGGAAAACGACTTGGACAGGTGAGGCGCCGATACCTAACGCCGCTTCGCGGATTGACGGCGGTACGGATTTGACGGCGTTGCGGCCGGCAATGACGATGACGGGCATTGTCATCAGCGCGAGTGTTAACCCGCCCACCAATGCGGATGATCGCGGCATGCCGAAAATGGAGAGAAACACCGCGAGCCCCAAAAGACCAAAGATGATCGACGGAACAGCGGCGAGGTTGTTGATGGACACTTCAATCATGTCCGTCAGTCTGTTTTTCGGCGCATATTCTTCCAGATATAATGCTGCGAGGACGCCGACGGGAAAGGCGAGCAACAGGGTAATCGCCATCGTCATCAGCGATCCCTTGAACGCAGCCCAAATGCCAACCGCAGATGGGTCTGTCGCATCTGCACCCGTTAGGAATGTCCAGTTAAAGCCCGTGCGCAAAGCGTCCCTTTCAGAGAGCGCGGCAACCGTCTTTTCCGCCGATGGCTCGCCTTGGCGTTTGAATGCCACGTCCAGTCGGGAGTCCGCTGGTAACCAAAGCGTTTGTTTGGATGTCACAAGTTCCGGATTGTCTATCAACATCTGCCGCACATTTGCGGCCGCGGCAGATGTCAGTAAGCTGTCGCCGAGCCCCGCATATTGTTGCCCGACAGCCAATTCGACGAGGCCCGGAATGTCCATCGAATTCAACGCGGCGTCGGCATTCGGGCCAGTGACTGACGCTGCAGTCGCACCAGCTGTCAGTGCCGGAAAGTCGAATTCCACCGCGATTTCTGTGCGCTGGAAACCACGCAGGCCTTGGCCAAGCATGGTGAACAACAGAAACCCAAGGAACAGCGTCGATAGCGCGACCGCAAAAAAGCCCATCGCTTTGAAGCGTCGCTCAGCCGCATAACGGCTGGCAATACGCTTTTGCATGATTTGCCCGTTCCAGTCGGTCGGGCTTGGGTCGATGACGGCTTTATTCATATGCTTCCCGATATTTTTTGACGACCCGCAATGCGACATAATTCAGGAAGAACGTTGTTATGAACAACGCCAATCCAAGCGCAAATGCTGCCAGTGTGTGCGGACTGCCAAAATCCTGATCGCCCGTCAAAAGCGCGACAATCTGAACGGTGATTGTGGTGATCGTGTCAAAGGGATTGGCAGTCAGGTTTGCCGTGTAGCCTGCGGCCATCACCACAATCATCGTTTCGCCAATAGCGCGGCTGACGGCGAGCAGTACGCCGCCGACCACACCAGGAAGCGCGGCTGGCAATAGCACTTTTTTAATCGTTTCGCTCTTGGTCGCGCCCATGGCCAAGCTGCCATCGCGCATCGCGTTGGGAACTGCGGCAATGCTGTCATCCGACATCGACGATACCAATGGAATAATCATCACGCCCATGACGATACCCGCAGCAAGCGCATTGTCAGATGCTGCGTTGCTAACGCCGAGCATGACGGCGAAGTCGCGTACGGCGGGTGCCACGGTTAAGGCCGCAAAATAGCCATATACCACGGTGGGCACGCCAGCGAGGATTTCCAGAATGGGCTTCATCCATTTGCGCACGTTTGATGACGCATATTGCGTCAGGAAGATGGCGCTCATCAGACCCAGCGGAATCGCCACAATCATCGCAATGATTGCGCCAATGAAAATCGTGCCCCAGAACAATGGAATGGCGCCATAGCCATTATCCGCGCCTGCCGTAACAACCGATTTGGGGTTCCAGTCGGTTCCAAACAGAAATTCAAATGGCGACACCATTGAGAAGAAGCGCCAGGATTCAAATATCAACGACGCAAATATACCAAGCGTGGTGATGATGGCGATCAGCGATGCCAAAAGTAGCCCGAACATGATGACACGTTCGACTTTACCGCGCGCGCGAAAGTCCGGCTTCAGACGGGTAAAGGCAAATGCGCCGCCTGCAAATAACAGCAGCAAAGTCGCGGCTACGCCGAGCCACTTATAATAAGACAAAGCACTTTTGTATAAAGGAACAAGCTTGTCGCTCATGTCCTGGAATGCGGTCGCTTGGAAACCCTGCGCTATGGCGCGTGCTTCAGACAATATGGCGGCGCGGGCGAAGGTGTCTTGTGGCAATTCAGCGGCGATCGGCGCTGACAGCACCATGTTGGTGACCAGCGATGGCGAAAGCGACTGCCAAATAACCATGAACAACAGCGCAGGCGCAACCGCACAAATCGCAACAAACCAGCCGTGATAATAAGGCAGGCTGTTCACAGTGCCGCGTGGGCCACCCTTTGCCTTGCGGACGAAACCCGACGCGCGGGCCCGCCCGACGATCCAGCCAATGAGGCCGAGACCAAGGACAAGGAAGAGCAAAGCCGTTCCGGTCATAAACTTAACGCTGCCCCCTTGGACCAAAATTGGCCGAATTCCGCCGAATACAAAACCCAAAATAGCAATGGGCCTGGATCAAATAGAGATTCGATCCAGGCCCATAGACGCGATGATTGTTGCAGTTTTATTTCAAATCTGCGCCCGTCATGGGATTGAGGCTATTTGCAGCTTCGTTGGCAGCTTTATAGTCTGCTTCAGTCGATGCAATCATGCCCAATTTGGTCAGATATCCGCCAACTGCACCGCCCTTGAGAAACTCGACAATAAATTCCTTGATGCCGGGAATTTTGTCGATGTGGGCTTTCTTGACGTAGATGAACATCTTGCGCGCACCGGGATAGCTGCCATCCGAAATCGTCGCGACTGTCGGGCTGACGCCGTTCATCACGATGCCGTGCACCTTGGATGCATTTTCTTCCATGTAGCTGTAGCCAAAGATGCCAACCATGTTGGGGTTGGAATCGAGCTTCTGCACGATAAGGTTATCGTTTTCGCCTTGCTCCTTGAAAGCGCCATCGGTGCGGATTTCGGTGCAGATTGCTTTATACTTGTCTTCGTCGGTGTCCTTCAACGCCTTCATTGCAGCGTCGGACTTGCAACCGGATTCCATGATCAGTTCATGGAATGAATCACGTGTGCCCGATGTCGATGGCGGGCCATATACCGAGATTGGCAATTTCGGCAGTGACGGGTTCACGTCCGACCAAAGCTTTGCAGTCTGTGGCTTACCGAACGGGTTGGCGGCGAGTGCCTTGTAAACGTCAGCGGTCGACAATACGAACTTGGTGCCCTTGTTCGATTGTGCCAGTGCCAGACCGTCGATGCCGACCTGAACTTCGATAATGTCCTTAACGCCGTTCTTCTGGCAATTTTCGAATTCGCTCTTCTTCATACGACGTGAAGCATTTGCGATGTCTGGCGTCTCTGCGCCCACGCCTTTGCAGAATTGTTCAATGCCGCCGCCGGTTCCGGTCGATTCCAGAACGGGTGATTTGCGCGAAGGATCCGCTTTAGCAAAGGCCTCAGACGCGGCCTTTGCGAATGGAAATACCGTCGATGAACCCACAATGCGGATTTCCTGACGCGAACCGCCAGCGGCACCACCCGTGCTTGCTTGGTCATTACATGCCGCAAGCGCGAGCGCGCTGATGGCAACAAGTGAAATTTTCTTAATCATAACTGTTGTCCCCATAGTGGATTCGGCACAGATCGAACTGCGCTCTGGGGTCCATTAGACGTCGCAGATGGCTGATAAATGACTCTTGTGTTACAATATTGTGACGATCACGCCGGTCCAACGGGCAGCAGAATCGACACCGTGGTGCCTTTTCCCACCGTGCTGCGGATTTCCAGATGGCCGCGGTGCCGGTCTACAATGTGTTTCACCAGGCTAAGCCCCAGACCCGTTCCGCCAACCAAGCGGCTGCGCCCCGAATCGACCCTGTAAAAACGTTCGGTCAGCCGCGGTAAATGTTCGGGCGCAATTCCATCCCCTTCATCTGCAACGGCGAAGTTCAGCATAGCACCCGATCGCGACGAAATAAGCGAGACCTGCACCGGGGTGCCGTCTTTCCCATATTTCATAGCGTTGTTCAGAATATTATTGGCAAGCTGCCGCAATTGGCCGGCATCGCCAATTACCGCAGGCAAATCCGCGGTAATGTCTACAGATATATCTGCGCCGCGGTCCTTTTGACTATTGCGAAGCTGGTCCACCGTTTCCATCACGATCTGCGAAAAATCGACGGGCGTTTGTGGCGGGTCATATTTTTCGGCTTCAATACGGCTAAGCGACATAAGGTCGCGTACCAACGCCTGCATACGGTCGGTTTCTTTCGCCATGATGCCTAAGAATCGACTGCGCGTTGCGGGGTCGTCGCCAGCAGCCGGGTCATCCAATGTTTCGATGAATCCTTTAACAGCAGCGAGCGGCGTCAGCAGTTCGTGGCTGGCATTGGCAACGAAATCGACGCGCATCTTTTCGGCCGCTTGCGTGCCACTGCGGTCGGCCAAATGGACAATCTTCTGCCCGGGTCCCATCATCTGGATACGCATTTCCCACAGCTGGTTTTTCTGACCGATGCCTGTTAATTTTATGGGGTGACCGCTATGCTGGGCATCAGGGTCAGACAGTCGTTCAATTGCACCGGCATGCCGAAATGCCATCCGGACGTTCTGGCCGACAATATTGCTACCTAATAAGCGCAACGCGACCACATTCGCTGCCGTGACGCGCGCATTTTCAACCATCAATATCGCGTCGGTTGATGCATCGATGAACGCCTGCAACTGGGGGTGCGATGTGATTGAAGCCGCATCGATAGCAAGCGGCCCGCCTTCCCGAAGTGTATCGACAGCAGCTTCATCATGGTCCTGCCCTTCGGCCACGACGAACAAAGCGATCAGCATGGATACGAACACAATTAGGATGCGTTCGGCGACACCAAGCATTTGCCCAGCAAAAACGGCGCCCACAAAAGCAAGGCCAAAGGCAAAAAGCACGCGGGGAGAAAACCAACTGTACACTATATTAATCCGTCCATGTCAGCCCGATCTGCGGCAATCCCTTGTGTGCTATTATCGGCTTCATTGTCCCACATATAGACGCAGGTTTTGCGTGCAAGCAACGCCGATGAAATAACGGACATTTGATTAGGAGAGGTTTCGCAAAGCCGCGATCAGATCATCAAAATGGTCGATGATGGCATCTGCGCCCATATCTTCCACTGGCCCGTGTAGGAAACCAAAGCTAACGGCCACACTGGGGACATTGGCATTTTTCGCGGCCATGATGTCGTAGATGGAATCGCCAATATAGGCCGCACGTCCGCCACCGCATCTTTTGACCATTTCAAAGATAGGCGCGCCGGATGGTTTGGCATTTTCCTTGCCTAAAGTGTCCGCACCCAAAATGCAGCCCATACGGTGCGCAAGGTTCAGGTCGTTGAGCAGCTTGACCGCCAGGCTCTCAAACTTGTTGGTCACTACGGCGTAGCGGACGCCCATCGCGTCCAGCGTATCCAGCAATTTCAGCGCACCGTCAAAGGGCCGGCTGTGGACCGATACATTGGCTTCATAATAAGCCAACATCTGGCGATAGAGCGGTTTGAAATCGCCATCGGGAATGCCGCCCGTTGCCTCCAACCCCTGTTGCAACATCAGCTTTGCCCCGCCGCCAATATGTTGCTTGATGGTTTCAGCCGAAAGGGTCGGTCTGCCGACGCTGGACAGCACATGGTTGACCGCGGCGGTGAGGTCGCCGCTGGTATCCACTAAAGTACCGTCAAGGTCGAAGCCGATGATGTCGAAAGGAATTTTTGTCATATCGCTCCCAAATGGCTGCAAGTTCTGGAAACCGCAACAATTTGCTGGCATGACACTGCACATGACTGAATTAGCTGCCATCATCCTTGCCGCGGGCAAGGGCACCCGCATGAAATCGGACTTGCACAAGGTCCTGCATCCCATAGCCGGCCGGCCCATGCTGATGCACCTGATGGCGTCGGTTGATGCCTTAAGTCCTGCCAAAAAAATTGTGGTGGTCGGCAGCGGCAAGGATCAGCTTGAATCTGCCTTGGCCGGGTCGGCAGAATTGGCCGTGCAAGAACCGCAACATGGAACAGGCCATGCTGTGCAGCAAGCACAAGGCGCGCTCGCTGGCTTTGATGGGGATGTTCTCATCCTTTACGGCGATGTTCCGGTCGTGCCGACGGCGACAATGCAGGCGATGGTCGAAAGACTGAACGCCGCCGACGCGCCTGCCGTGGTTGTGTTGGCGTTCGAGCCAGAAGACCCCACAGGCTATGGCCGCGTGATTGTCGAAGACGGCCGCATCGTTAAAATGGTCGAACAGAAAGACGCAACCGAAGCTGAAAAGGCGGTGAAGCTGTCCAATTCCGGCCTGATGGCGGTCAAGTCACGCGATCTGTTTGGCTTGCTGGGCCGCGTGACGGACGACAATGCGCAGAAGGAATATTATCTCACGGACATCGTCAACATTGCGAACGCCGATGGCCGTGTTTGCGTTGCAGTCGTCACTGATCCCTTTGATGTTGCAGGCATCAACAGCCGCGCACAATTGGCCGAGATGGAGGCCGAATGGCAAAA
>JBEEIJ010000068.1:0-13007 GCA_041169905.1 Pseudomonadota bacterium
ATCAGCTGGATCAGCCGCAATTTGGTCTTGGGCCGCAACGCTTTTAGATTTTCGACCTCAAATGATTGGATGAAAATCGGCGCATCTTTTGTGACATGGCCAAATGCGGTCAGCATCGCCAGCAACGGCGTCTCATGCGGCAGGCCGATTGACGCGAAATAGCTGGGGTGCTTGGTTTCGGGATAGACGCCGACATTGTGCGCCTTGGCGAGGGTCAATATCTCTTCAAAGGTCGGGATTTCAAACTGCCCGTCAAACGCCATATTGTCCTTGCGCAAATGCGGCAGGCGTTCCTTGGCACGCAGGGTCTTAAGCTCGGCAAGGGTGAAATCTTCGGTGAACCAGCCGGTCATTTTATGACCATCGATGGTCTTGGTCGTCTTGCGGTCGGCAAATTCGGGTCTGTCGGCAATGTCGGTGGTTTCCGAAATCTCATTCTCGTGCCGCGCGACCAGCACGCCGTCTTTCGTCAGCACAAGGTCAGGCTCAATATAATCCGCACCCTGTTCAATCGCGCGCGTGTAGCTGGCGATGGTGTGTTCGGGCCGCTCACCCGATGCGCCGCGGTGCGCGATGATGATGGCTTGGCCGTTTAAGGGTTTTTCCATGGCGTGGCTCTCCGGTGTCGCGCAGGCGGACAATAAGAATAAGGCGATGAAGAGGGCGTGCAAGTTTTTCATGCCACCTTCATGGCCGTGCCGCATTTCATTATTACGACAAGACCGGTTCCCATTCGGATTCCTTGAAACCCACCAGCAAAGCCGTGCCGCCTTCGACGACGGGCCGTTTGATCATCGACGGGTTGGCGACCATCAACGCAATGGCTTTGGCCTCATCAATGTCGGCCTTGTCGGCATCGGGCAATTTCTTGAACGTCGTGCCGGCCTTGTTCAGCAGCTTTTCCCAGCCAACTTGGGCCACCCAGCGCGCCAGATGCGCTTCGGTCACCCCTGCCTTTTTATAATCATGAAAGACAAAGCTAACGCCGCGCGCATCCAGATAATTCCGCGCCTTTTTGACGGTGTCGCAATTGGGAATGCCGTAGAGGGTGATGTGTGACATGGGTTTTTTCTGGTTCGCTTTCGTTGGGGTCGCAAAGCACCCTTTAGTTTTTCTGTGGGGCTTTCGCCTCAGGAAACAATGGCCACGCCAATTGTTGGCCCAAAGTCGCGTCTGGCAAATTCTCTACCCCATAGCTTTGCGGATAGGTGCGGGTGATTTTCGCGGTACCGAACAGAACGTCCCAAAAGAACAGCAGATTTCCGAAATTGCCTTTATAGTTCACGGCCGGGTCGCTGTAATGACGCCCATGATGGGCATGGTGGGTAGCAGGCGTCGATATCGTGCGTTCCACCACCCACATGACGGGCGACAGCCATTTGATTTTCAGCAGCTTCGCATCCCAAGCCACATCGCTATGCGCCCCGATGATCACAAGTTGTTTGACCACAACATAGCCAGCATACACCCAACCCAAGCCCATGTAGACCAATACGGCCGAGAACCAGATGCTTGGCATCAGCGCATAATAAAAAATGTTGTTCCGGTAGACCAACCGGATGCTCATATAGCGGGCGTTGTGGTGCGCGCGGTGCATATTGTAGAGCCAGGCGAAGCTATGCGATGCACGGTGCTGCCAATATTGCATCATATCGTCCAGGATCAGGAACAACCCGATCGCCAAAAATATATTTATACCCGACAACATTCCACGCCATTCGGGACGCAGCGCGCCGAGCGCATAGTCGACAAATATCAAAATGGCGGGCTGGGTGAAAACCAACAACAAAACGGTGCTGACCACTTCGACAATGCCGTCGTCGCGGGTTTGCTCATTCTTCGAAAAAAGGCGGGTGCGAAATAATTCAAGCAGGCCAAAAGCCACATAAATGGCCAGAACGGCGTAGGTTGAAGTCGGCATCTTAGTCGTGCTTTCTTGGAATGATTATAGTCTAGGCCCAGCACCCATGCACGGACGCAGAAGGCAATAGCAATAGCGATGCGGATGACCAACAAAAACGCATCGTAAGGGCAAACATAGGTTTTTGAGCACCCACAAGGGCGCAGATCAATTTGGTTGCCGCAAGAGGGTGATGCTCGCTCTGGCGCGCCTTCATTGGGGTGGTGAAGCGTCATCGCATATTGTCTAGGCTGGCTCGATGACCGCCGTGCGCGCAATCGTCAAAAAGCGGACGGGCAGGTTGCGACCCAATTGCGGACATAAAATGCTCCCTAAGACGGCTCCGATACCCGCCGCTTCCTTATATCCACTGCACCTTAACGCCGCTTCGGCTTGGATCGTTTCGATTTTTTTCGAATTGAAGTTGACTGGCGCTAATGAAGCTGTCATTTCGACTTAAATGGAAGCAAGGATTTGAACATGCAAGCTGTTGCTGCAATCGAAGCGCTGAGCGCCTTGGCTCAGGAACATCGCCTAGCGTTGTTCCGCTTGCTGGTGCAGGCTGGCGAACAAGGAATGGCAGCTGGGGCCATCGCCGATGCACTTGGCGTCCCCAATTCCTCGCTTTCTTTCCATTTGGCCCAACTGAATCGCGTGGGACTTATCAGTCAGGAACGGAGGCATCGTTCGCTCATTTACAGAGCCAACTACGCGGAAATGAATGCACTTGTGGGCTATCTGATGGAAAATTGCTGCGCTGGTGCTGATTGCGGCAATGATGTTGGCTGCGAGTCTCCAACAATTGAGCGGAAATCTGCATGAAGCGGTTACATGTCCATGTCGGCGTCACCGACCTTCACCAATCCATAGATTTTTACACGACACTGTTTGCCGCCACGCCAACCGTCGTAAAGGACGACTATGCCAAATGGATGCTTGACGATCCCCGCGTCAATTTTGCGATTTCATCAGGCGAGCACGCCAGCAAAGGCATCGAGCATCTCGGTATTCAAGTGGAAAGCGGCGACGAACTTGCCGAAGTATATGGCCGTCTAAAGGCGGCGGATGGTCCGGTGCTTGAAGAAGGGCAGACGACCTGCTGCTATGCGAAATCAGAGAAGAGCTGGATTGCCGATCCCGACGGCGTCGTCTGGGAAGCCTTTTTCACCAATGGCGAGGCGACAGTTTACGGTGATAGCCCCGAATTGTCGAAGCTTGAATCCAACAACGCCGCTGAGGGACAATGTTGCGCTCCATCGCTTGCACCTACTCCTGCACCACAAGCTAGCTATTGTTGAGAGGTTTTCGGGCACATGAAGACCATATTGGTGCTGTGCACAGGAAATTCGGCGCGTAGTATATTGGGCGAGGCGATCCTCAATCAACTCGGCGCCGGCCGCATCATTGCTTATAGCGCGGGTAGCAAGCCAAAGGGTGTACCGCATCCGGGGGCGCTTCGGCGTCTGGCGGTCAAGGGCATAGAACCATCGGCTTTCCGGTCTAAGAGCTGGGACGAATTTGCTGCCCCAAGTGCGCCTGCCATCGACATTGCTATCACAGTCTGCGGTAACGCTGCGGGGGAAGCCTGCCCAATATTTATCGGCGCGCCTATTCGCGGACATTGGGGTTTGCCCGACCCAGCAGACGTTTCCGGCAGTGATGCAGAGGTCGACGCAGCCTTTGAGGAAACATGGCGTCTGCTAGATATGCGTGTGCGGGCTTTACTCGCGCTACCATTCGACACGATGGAACCTGCTGAACTGCGCGCCGCATTGGTCGCGATAGGCCGAATGGAAGGTGCGGCATGAATATTCGCGCGGTGGTGGCCGAAGGCATCGGCTCTTTCTTCTTATTTGCCTGTGTGATCGGCTCGGGCATCATGGCAACGAACCTTTCGCAAGGGAACAACGCCATCGCACTGTTGGGCAATACACTAGCCACGGGGGCAATATTGTATGTGCTGATTGCGATGCTTGGGCCGATCTCCGGGGCGCATTTCAACCCCGCCGTAAGTTTGATTTCGGCATCTCGGGGAGATCTAACATGGCGTGTTGCCGCAGTTTATATTTTAGCGCAGGTCGTCTTCGGCATCCTAGGCGCATTGGCCGCCCACCTCATGTTCGACCTTCCGATACTCCAAATGTCCGTCAAAGCACGAACAGGACTTGGGCAGTGGGCCAGTGAGGCGATTGCCACATTTGGATTGATCCTGACTATACTGGGCACCCTCCGTCACCGCCCACAATGGGTGCCTGCCAGCGTCGCGCTTTACATCACGGCTGCCTACTGGTTCACCTCATCGACTAGCTTTGCGAATCCTGCGATTACGATTGTACGCAGCCTGTCCGACACCTTCGCTGGGATTGCCCCACAAGATGTCCCCCCGTTTGTCCTCGCTCAGCTTTTAGGAGCAGCTATGGCTGCGGCACTTAGCAGGTTCTTGTTTGACGATTGAAGAAAATTGCTCATGCGATTGATCGGTGTCCTCTTTACAAAGCCCAGAATACAGCACCGGACAGACAGCATTCCACCCACTTCCTGACATTCCCCGATCCCCCGCCAGATAGCAAAGCAGCCACGGCAATCACCCTGGCCGCGGGCATCACTTATAATGCTCCCGCCGGTCGCCGAAATCGCGTACGCGTTTGCGCCATGCGCGGTAGCTGCCGGGTTTCAGCTGTCTGCGCATGATTGCCTTTATCTCGTCCGGCGTGACGCCATGCTGCGCCGAAATCTGTGTGAAACTGATATGATCGGACAGCGCCATTTCGACGATTTCGCTGAGCGCGGCGGGGGATAATTCTGCTGCCATGCGTTCAGAGCCCGAACAGATTCTGCCAATGCGGGTCCGACTTTGCGACCTTGACCAGAAACGGACAGGTCGGCCGCGCTTTGATGCCCATTGCTTCGATCCGTTCAAACACACCCGTGGCCAGCCGCGCCCCCGCGCCTGTCCCGCGCAAGGCGGATGGCACTTCGGCGTGCGGCAATATCATGACATCTTCGTCCCAGCGGATGGTGACATAGGCATCCCCCGCGTCCGTCGGCATGTTGAACCGGTTGCGTTCGGGTTCGTAGGTGATGGTCACGGCTGTGTAAGCCTTATTCCCACTCAATGGTTCCCGGCGGCTTTGACGTATAATCATAAACCACGCGGTTGATGCCTTTGACTTCGTTGATGATGCGCGTCGACACACGGCTGAGGAAGGCGCTTTCGAATGGGTAGATGTCGGCGGTCATGCCGTCGGTGGACGTCACCGCGCGCAAGGCGCAGACATTGTCATAGGTGCGGCCATCGCCCATCACGCCGACGGTGCGGACGGGCAGCAGCACGGCAAAGGCTTGCCAAATCGCGTCATATAGGCCTGCGTTACGGATTTCTTCGAGATAGACCGCGTCCGCCTTGCGCAACACGTCGCACCGTTCCTTGGTGACTTCGCCGGGAATACGGATGGCAAGGCCGGGGCCAGGGAAGGGGTGGCGGCCGACAAATTGGTCATTCAGGCCCAATTCGCGGCCCAAGGCGCGCACTTCATCCTTGAACAATTCGCGCAAGGGTTCGACCAGTTGCATGTTCATCCGTGCGGGCAGGCCGCCGACATTATGGTGGCTTTTGATAGTAACCGATGGCCCGCCGGTGAAGCTGACGCTTTCGATCACGTCGGGGTAAAGCGTGCCTTGCGCCAAGAAATCAGCACCGCCGATTTTCTTCGCCTCTTCTTCAAACACGTTGATGAATTCGCCGCCGATGAACTTGCGTTTCTTTTCGGGGTCGGTGACGCCCGCCAATCCCGCCATGAAGCGTTCTTCGGCGTCCACGACGACGAGCGGGATATTATAATGGTCACGGAACAAGGTTTCGACCTGTTCACGTTCATTCATACGCAGCAGGCCGTGGTCGACAAAGACGCAGGTGAGCTGCGCGCCGATTGCTTCGTGAATGAGGATAGCCGCGACCGAGCTGTCGACGCCGCCCGAAAGGCCGCAAATGACGCGGCCTGAACCGACCTGCGCACGGATTTCGGCAATCTTGGTCGCGCGGAATTCCGCCATCGTCCAATCGCCCGCAAGGCCGCAGATTTTATGTACGAAGTTGGAGATTAATTTCGCGCCATCGGGGGTGTGCACGACTTCGGGGTGGAATTGGATGCCATAATATTGCCGCGCCTCGTCCGCGATAAAGGCAAAGGGCGCGCCGTCGCTGGTGGCGACAACTTCAAAGCCGGGGGCAAGGCTGGTGACCTTGTCGCCATGGCTCATCCACACCTGATGCTTGTCGCCGGTCGCCCATAATCCGTCGAACAAAGCGCAGGGTTTTTCGACCTCAATAAAGGCACGGCCAAATTCGCCGCCGTCGCCTTCGCTGACATGGCCGCCCAGCTGCATCATCATGGTTTGTTGGCCATAGCAGATGCCCAATATGGGCAGCCCGCTGTCAAAAACACATTGCGGCGCGCGCGGCGAATCGGCTTTGGTCGTCGATGCAGGGCCGCCCGACAAGATGATGCCCTTTGGCTTCATACGTGCGAATGCGGCTTCGGCGGAATTGAAGGGCGCGATTTCCGAATAGACCCCGGCCTCGCGTACGCGGCGCGCAATCAATTGAGTCACTTGTGACCCGAAATCGATGATCAGGATGGAATCGGAAGGGTGGGCGTGTGTTTTGGTTTCAGGCATGGCCAGCCGATAGTGACTGCCGCCGCCGCTGTCCAGTTACCCCGATGACTTTGCGCTTTGGACTTTGCCCTTTGCCCTGACGTGTTTCGGTGCGCTATAGCGTCGCGGTGACCAAACCAGACAGCAAACGCGCAGATATCATCCAGCGATTGACCGCCTATGTCCTTGCGCAAGGGCTTTCGGCGTCGAGCCTGCGTCCGTTGGCCAAGGCTGCGGGCACCAGCGACCGGATGCTGCTTTATTATTTTAAGGATAAGGCGGAAATCATCACCGCGGTGTTGGAACAGATTTCGGCGCAGCTGGTGGAGATGGTCGGTGCGCACGCGGCCGCCGAACCATTGCCCGTGGACGCGCTGCGCCGCAAATTGGCGGGCATTGTCTTTGAAGACGCCCTGTGGCCCTATATGCGGATCTGGCTTGATGTTGCCGCCCGCGCGGCGATGGGCGACCCGTTTTACCGCGCGGTGGGGGAACAGATTGGCCGCGGATTCCTCGAATGGGGCAAGGCGCAGCTGCAGTCCGACAGCGAAGCGCAGCGCGACATTGATGCCGCGCGGCTGCTGGTCAGCATCGAAGGGATGCTGTTCCTAAAAAGCATTGGCCTTGACGATATAAACGCCAAGGCACTTTAGCGCGCGCGTGCTGCCCGATTTGGTCCGAGCAACATGGCGGCAACGTCGCCTTTGGTCCGATAGCTGTGCACGAGCAGATAGCCTGCCAAAAACGGCGCACCAAGATTAAAGGCCGCAAATCCCAGAGCGAGCCCAGCCACGGTAAATTCGTGCCGCCATGCGACCCAGAATCCCGAAAAGATCAGAAAGCATAAAAAGTCGAGATTGAACTGCCCGGGCCACGCCATTTCGGCGATGTCACCGAAAAATATCGGATACAGCCCCATGCCATGATTGGCGATGGTGACGGTGGTGTAGGCGCCGACGATGGCAATGACGGCAACGAGGAAAAGGCGAAAGGCGTTCATTTTTCTGCTCCACGGTTGAAGATGGATGCCAGCAACATGCCGACACCGGCGCCCCACAAGATGATGGCGGCGCAATTGGTTATGTGCGGCAATGTGCCGCCGTATACGGACGGAAAATAGGCGATGACGATACCGTCGGTGATTAAAGCCGTCGCGGTTGCGACGCCAATACCGGTGAACAACTGATCCGGCCGAAGCTTTGCGAGTTTACGCACAAGGAATATAAATGGCACGGTAGCGGGGATAACAATGGCATAGGTCACCGTGCGCATACTGCCTTCGAGGGCGCCCATCGGCGCAATGACGCGCAGGATGATTGCGGCGAGAAACCAGAGCGCAGCTCCCAGCCCAATGAGCAGAAAAGTCTGTCCATATTTGAGGCCAATGCGGTTTATCTGCATGTTGGACATAGATACATCCTTCCATCGATTGGATATATCTAACAAAGTGTAGCGACTGCTACAATATCTATTTTCCGGTCTGGTAACGCCGTTAAAAATATAACTCCACGTCATCCTGAACTTGTTTCAGGATAACACGCCACCGTTGTTTGTTATCCTGAAACAAGTTCAGGATGACGATTCTTTCGTGTTGGGGACGCCGCTTCTTTCGCGCCGCGCATGCCTTAGTCCGTCAGTTCGACCCAAGTCGGCGCGTGGTCGCTGGCCTTTTCACGGCCGCGATGCTCCTTATCCACGCCGCATGAGGACAAGCGGTCGGCGACAACGGGGCTCAGCAATAGATGGTCGATGCGAAAGCCATGGTCGCGTTGCCATGCGCCGGCCTGAAAATCCCAGAATGTCCAAATGCCGCCTTGCGGATAATGCGTCGCCAGCGCGTCGGTCCAGCCTTGGCCCAAAAGCGCGCGATAGGCCGCGATGCTTTCCGGCTGGCGCAAGGCATCGTCCAACATCGCTGCGGGCGCCCAGATATCATGCGTGTGCGGGATGACATTATAATCGCCCGCCAGCACGGCAGGGATTTCCGCCGCCAATAATTCGGCGGCGCGGTCGTATAGGCGCTTCATCCACGCAAGCTTATAGTCGAATTTCGGTCCGGGCAGCGGGTTGCCATTGGGCAAATAAATGCTCGCAACGCGTATGCCGAAAACATCTGCCTCCAGATAACGGGCATGTTCGTCTTCGGGGTCGCCGGGCAAGGTGCGCTGTGCTTCGACAGGCTGCGTGCCCTTGGCAAGGATGGCCACGCCGTTGAACGATTTCTGCCCGTGCCAGATGGCGCCATAGCCCGCGCGTTCAAATTCGGCGACGGGAAAGCCTTCATCCTGCGACTTCACCTCTTGCAGGCAGGCAATGTCCGGTTGGGTTTCTTCCAGCCATTCGAGCAGGCGGGGAAGGCGCGCTTTGACGCCGTTAATGTTGTAAGTCGCAATACGCATGCCCGCGACCCTAGCCGCGCATGGCTATTGCATCAAACCGAAAAGCTGGAGCCGCAGCCACAACCGGCCTGCGCCTGCGGATTGGTCACCTTGAAGCTTTTGCCGCCCAGCGATTCGACGAAATCCACCGCAGAGCCACGCACCAGATCGAGGCTGATGGGATCGACGACCAAAGATGCACCTTCGCCTTGCGCGGTGATGTCATCTGCCTCAACGCTGTCGGCGAGGCCGAAACGATATTGAAAGCCCGAACAGCCGCCACCTTCCACCGACAACCGCAGCACCGGATCTTTTCCAAGCTTGGTTGCAATCTCGGCCACGCGGCGCGCGGCATTGGCGGTCATGGAGATGACTTCAGTTTCGCTCATATCGGATATGTAGGCCATGCAGCAGTTAAAGAAAAGGGGCGGCGCAGTATCCCGCGCCAGCCCCCAAGATTACACCCTCTCCCAAAGGTGATGCGTTTTGGCCTGTCTGCTTACTCGCCTTCAGCAGGGCCACCGATAGCCGTGCTATCAACAGTTTTTGCAGCAAGCAAGATTTTTGCGCCGCTTGGGTCCGATTTCATGGGCGACAGGAACGCCGTTGGGTTGATCGCTTCACCGGCAATGCGGACTTCATAATGCAGGTGGCTTCCGGTCGAGCGGCCCGTTGAGCCCATATAGCCCAAAATGTCGCCCTTGCGGATACGCTGGCCTGGCGCAACGTTCATCGCCGACAAATGGCCGTAACGTGTCTGCACCGCGCTGCCGTGGTTGATTTCAACGAATTTGCCGTAACCGCCAACCCATTCCGCGCGGCCGACAATGCCATCTGCCGTTGCGTAAATAGGTGTGCCGATTGCGCCGGGAATATCGATGCCCTTGTGGTTGCGGCTGGCGCCACGCGTCGGTGCGCTGCGATATCCATAGCCGCTGGAGAATTTCATGATGTCCACGGGGTTGATCGATGGAACGGCAACTGCAACCTTGGTTGCGGTGCCGTTGATGCTGCCCCAGCTGTCATTCAATGCGCGGAATTCAGCGTCCGCCACGCCAAGCGCGCTTTGGTTCGCGCGCAAATCTTCTGGTGAAATACGGAAAGTGTCTGATGAGGCGGCGGCTGAGTTGGCGAATGATGGTGTTGCTGCTGTGAAAGCGGCGACCATTACCAAAGCAGATACAGCTTTAAGGATCAGTGATTGGCGATGTGCCAAAGCGCTGGATACCATATTGTGTACTACCTTAAAATGCGACCCGCGCTTTTACGCAGTTCAGACGTTTGACCAAGACAGAGGATCTGCCCACTCATTACGAAAATGGTGGTGTCCGATGGTTCAAACGAATGCAACATGCCTGTCATAATCGCGGGACAAACCGCCGCTCAAACGCGTTGAGTCGTTGAATGGAGCGCTCAACGGCGCATTAAAATGGCGGTTTACCGACAATTTCCAAACGGGCTTGGGGAATATCTGGCGCTGTGAACAACCCGTCGCAAAGCCGTTTGTTCCCGCCAAGACGCGGGAAATTTCGCCATTCTGGCGGTGGTTGAGCATCCCAGCGGTCGCCGAATCGGTTGCCGTTTCGATTCGTCCGCTTCAACAAACCGCAGCCCTGAGCAGCAGACGCGCAGCGTCTGCGACCGTCGAAGGGCGGTAAGGGAAACAGGCGTGAGAACGGTAGCCGCCCTTCGACAGGCTCAGGGCTTCGGTTTTGACATATGACCCGCGCGGTTCAGCCGAACGCTTTGGCTGCGGCCAAAACCTCTGCGGCGTGGTCCTTGAGCTTTACCTTGCGCCAAACCTGCGCAACCTTGCCGTCTTTGCCGACCAAATAGGCTGCCCGCTTCAACAGACCGTAGCCCTGAGCAGCAGACGCGCAGCGTCTGCGCCCGTCGAAGGGCGGTAAGGGAAAGCAGCGTGAGAACGGTAGCCGCCCTTCGACAGGCTCAGGGCTTCGGTTTTGTAATAGGATTCGCGCGGTTCAGCCGAACGCTTTGGCAGCGGCCAAAACCTCTGCGGCGTGGTCCTTGACCTTTACCTTGCGCCACACCTGCGCAACCTTGCCGTCTTTGCCGACCAGATAGGTTGACCGGTCAATGCCCATATAGCTTTTGCCGTACATCGATTTTTCGACCCAAGCGCCCATTTGCTCGGTCGCATCGCTGGCTTCGTCGGACAGCAAAGTGACGTTAAGTTCATATTTCGCCGCAAATTTGGCAAGCTTGGCGGGCTTGTCCTTGGACATGCCGTAGACGGGGCAATTGAGCGCGGCGAAATCAGCCGACAATGCGGTGAAATCCTTCGCTTCGTTCGTGCAACCCGGCGTGTCCGCCTTGGGGTAGAAATAGAGCACCAGCGGGCCTTTAAGCGCCGCCAGATTGACCGCATTGCCCACGCTATCCGCAACAGTGACGTTGGGCAGGGTGTCGTTGATATCGGTCATCATGGGTTCCTTTTCAAAAATCGCGTGGTCCAAATAGCCGCTGCCATTCCGTCATGACAACCCCGCGATAATCCCTAATCGCCGCCATCAAGCCATCCCAATCGGCAAAGCCAAGGCTGCCCGCAATCAACGCCTGCGCGGCTACTGGCGGGGTGGCGCAATCGGGCGCGATGAGGCGCACCATGACCAATAGGCGCGCGAACAAGGCATAAGCGTTGGCAAAGTCCGCAGGCAGATGTCGGGCTGTCACCAGCGCATCAATGGCAGGGTCAAGTTGCGGCACCAACCCGGCATGCGTTTCCAACTGGAGTCGGTGGATGATGAACTCCATGTCGACCAAGCCGCCGGGCAACAGCTTCACATCCAATTCGCCCTTTGGCGGTTTATGCGCGGCCATGTCCTTGCGCATGCTGGCGATATCAAAGCGCAGTTTTTCGGGGTCGCGTTGGCCATGCAACACATCCGCGACAATGGCATCCACCTGCACACGGGCGTCGGCGGAGCCGAACAGCACGCGCGCCCGCGTCAATGCCATATGCTCCCACGTCCACGCATTTTCGCGCTGATATTGGTCAAAGCTTTTCACCGAAGCGCAGAGCAGGCCGTCGGCGCCGGATGGCCGAAGCCGTGTGTCGACCTCATACAAAGCGCCCGATGCGGTGGGCACCGACATTGCGGCAATCACGCGCTGCGCCAACCGGTTGAAATATTGCGTCGCCCCCAGCGGACGCGGTCCATTGGATTCGGCGAGATGGTTGCCGGTGAAAAGCAATATCAGATCAAGGTCCGACGCATGCGTCAGCGCCTCTCCGCCCAATCGGCCCAATGCCAAAATGACCAGCTCGCTGCCGTCAATGCGGCCATGCGCCTTTTCAAATTCGGCGACCGTCGCGGCGGTGAGCGTCTGCAACGCGGCCTCTGCCAAATGGGCGTAGCTGCGTGCAATGTCGCTTGCGTCGCTTCGGCCCTCAATCAACTGCACGCCCAGCGCAAAGCGTTTCTCGCCGACATAATCGCGGACAATATCGAGCATGGATTGATAATCGGCATCGCCAATCCGGCGCGCCATCGCGTCGTGCAAAGCGGCCATGTCGCCGGGCAAGTTCATCGCGCTCGTGTCAATCAACGCGTCCAGATAGCGGCTCTGCCGGGCAAGATCGTCGGCAAGCGTCGGCGCGTAGCTCAATATGTTGGCGACCAATTGTAACAGCCCGGGCCGCGCCTCCAGCAAGCGGAAGACGTTGATGGCGCTGGGTATCGCTTCGATCATATTTTCGAACCGCGCGATGGCACGGTCGGAATCGGGGGCCAACGCCAATGCTTTCATGATCGCGGGAAGGACAGCTTCAAATGCGTCGCGCGCCGATGCGCTGCGGATCGCGCGAATTTTGCCGCTGCGCCACCGGGCCATGCGCTGCATGATGGCGGCCGGGTCGGTATAGCCCAAATCGGTCAATTGTTCTTCAAGCGGCAGGCCTTCGTCGGCCATGCGCGGCCCTTCGCTGCCGCCCGCGTCCACCATCCGGTCATATATCGCCGCGACTTGTGCGGTGATCGGGCGGATCGCGTCAATCAACGCATCGGCGTCCGCCAGCCCATGCAAGCGCGCGACGGCATCGGCGGTTTCGC
>JBEEIJ010000069.1:0-3013 GCA_041169905.1 Pseudomonadota bacterium
CTTCTGCCGGAAATTTTGAGATGACATCGCGAATATGCACCGGGTCGCAACGACAGCCCTTGGACAGCGGGTCGCCTTGTTCAATGCGCACTTCTTGTTCTTCATGGAACAAGCGCCAGACGATTTCTTCGAGTGGCAATGATGGATCGGCAAGTTCGGCACGCGCGATGGTGGAGGCGATGATTTCCACATGTTCCCATTCAGGATGGTCAAGCCGGACATGCAAGCGTTCGCGGCCTTCTTCGCCTTCGGGAAGATGCTGGACGAGCAGCCCGCCAGCCACACAGCGGCCGTTCACATGGTCGACCGCGACGCGAATGAGCGTCGGAATTTGTTCAGACTGGACAAAATAGTTCGCGGCGGCATCCGCCAACGTATCACCCTCAAGCGGCACAATACCTTGGTATCGGCCACCGCCCTCAACCGCCGGCTTCATCCGGTCGAAGGTGATGGCAAGATAGCCTTTGCCAAAGATACCAAATAATGTGGCATCGTCCGGCAGCGCAGCAACGGTCGCTGGATCAAACTGCGCGTATCCGCGCAACGCACCGTCCTTATAATCGCATGCCAGCAAACGAATGGCACCCGTTTCGGTTTGCGTCTGCAACGTAAGCTGGCTGCCCTTTTCCTTCAGCGAAGCGCCCAGCAATGCCGTGAGCACCAGTGCTTCCGCGAGCGTTTTTTCAATGATCGGCGGATAAGCATGCGCGGCCAATATTTCAGCCAGCACCTCGTCAAGACGCACCAACCGTCCCCGCGCGTCACGGGTCGGAATGGAAAAGCGCAAAGGCTGATTACAAAAGGTTTCGGACTGCCCAGCCATTAAATTTGGCCAAAACACCAGCGTAAGATTGATTTTTGCGCGTGGAGCCGGTTTTCCGCTTCGTCCCAGATGACCGACTGCGGCCCGTCGATCACGGCGTCGGTGACTTCCTCGCCACGGTGCGCAGGCAGGCAGTGCAGAAATTTGGCATCGGCCTTCGCCATGGCCATAAGCTGTTCATTGACCTGATAGGGCATCATCGCGGCTATTTTGTTGTGGGCGTGCTCTTGTCCCATCGACACCCAGGTATCGGTGACGATCACGTCTGCGCCACGTACTGCTTCGGCAGCATCGCGGGTCAGGGTAACGTTCGCACCCGCTGCGCGCGCGCTTTCGATAAAGCTATCGTCGCTTTCATAACCCTTTGGCACGGCAATCCGCACGTTGAACTTAAACAATCCCGCAGCCTCAACGATCGAGTTGAGCACATTGTTACCATCGCCCAGCCACGCAAGCTCAAGCCCCGGCAACGACTTGCCGTGCTCGGTTATCGTCAACAGGTCAGCGACAATCTGGCAGGGGTGCGACAAATCGGTCAGTCCGTTTATCACCGGCACGCTGGCGTGATGCGCGAGCTCTTCGACCTTGGCATGATCATCGGTGCGGATCATGATGGCATCGACATAGCGCGACAGAACGCGGGCGGTGTCGGCGATGGATTCACCGCGCCCCAGCTGCATTTGGCCGGACGCCATAAAAATACTGTCCCCGCCCAGTTGCTTCATCGCCATTTCAAATGACGTTCGCGTGCGCGTCGAATTTTTTTCGAACACCATCGCCAATGTATGTCCGGCCAAGGGCGCATCCGCATCTGCCTTGCCCTTTGGCCAGCCCTGCCGTGCGGCTTTGCGGTCAATGGCGTCGTTGAGCATGGCCGCAATCGCATCGCCGCCCGCATCCGCCAGATTGAGGAAATGACGCGTCATGCCGCCTGCGGTATCTGGTAACTTGCCGCGCCAGCCGAGAGCTTTTCCATGAAAATCTGGATTTCGGTATCGGTGATGTTCAACGGCGGCAGCACACGGAAGGTGTTATCACCAGCGGCAACCAACAGCAGGCCATGATTGTCCCGCAAATGGGCAACGAACGCCCGCGTTTCGTGCGTCATCATGACGCCCAGCATCAAGCCCTTGCCGCGCACGCCGGTAAACAGGTCGGGATAATTGCCAATGAACTGTTCAAGTGAGGTGCGTACTTTGTCGCCCGTCGTGCGCACATTTTCGAGGAATTCGTCATTCGCCACGACATCCCACACCGCTTGGCATGCCGCCATCGCAAATGGGTTGCCGCCATAGGTCGACCCGTGCGTCCCGACCACCATGCCGCGGGCTGCTGCTTCGGTAGCCAAGCACGCACCGACTGGGAAACCGCCGCCCAAGCCCTTTGCCGTCGCCATAATGTCTGGCGTGATGCCATATTGTTCATAGGCATATAGCGTTCCCGAGCGCGCAACGCCGCACTGGACTTCGTCGAGAATGAGCATGATGCCATGTTCGTCGGCCAGCGCGCGCAGGCCCGTTATAAAGGCGTCCGACGCCGGACGTACGCCGCCCTCCCCTTGAATGGGTTCGACGAGGAAGGCCGCGGTCTTGGGTCCTAATGCAGCCTTGGCGCCTTCAAGATCGTCGAAGTCGACATATTTGAAGCCTTCGAGCAAAGGCAGGAAGCCTTTGTGCATCTTTTCCTGATTGCTGGCAGAAATCGTCGCCATCGTGCGGCCATGAAAGGCATTTTTGAAAGTGATGATTTCAAAGCGGTCGCTGCCCTGGCTCTGGTGGTACGCGCGTGCAGTCTTGATCGCGCACTCGACAGCTTCGGCGCCGGAATTTGTGAAAAACACGGTGTCCGCAAAAGTCGTATCGACCAGCCGCTGGGCAAATGCCTCACCCTGTGGGCTGCCATACAGGTTCGACACATGGATCAGCGTTGCTGCCTGATCCTGAATGGCTTTGGTCAAATGCGGGTGGCCGTGCCCAAGCAAGTTCACAGCGATGCCCGCTGCGAAATCAAGCGCGCGGCTGCCGTCTTCAGAAATCAACCAAGCACCCTCGCCGCGCACCGGTCGGAAGCCGCAACGCGGATAGACGGGCATCAAAGGCGTGATCGACATGGTATATTTCCTTCCAACCAAATGCTTGGCATATTCCAAAAGCCAAAAAGCGGCCCCGCGGGACCGCTTGTTTTTGCCCT
>JBEEIJ010000070.1:0-4151 GCA_041169905.1 Pseudomonadota bacterium
GTGCAGCAAGGCTTGTGCCCGCAAGCGAGACGCCCGCATTGGCAAAGCCAAAGATCGGCACAATGAAAAACGCGACGGGCTTTACCAAGGCATGTTCAAGCCGGTGCAGCGCCGAATCTTCTGCGTCAGGTGCTGCGATTGTTCGGTGAAACGGAATGGCAAATGCGGCCATGACGCCTGCAATCGTGGCATGAACGCCAGAAAGTAATGTCGCATACCACAGCAAGGCTGCAAGGATGAGGTAAGGCCAAAGTACATGCACCCGAAAACGATTGAGCGCCATCATCGACAGCCAGATGGCGCCCGCCGCAGCCAATGCCATGATGTTCAGTTCTGCGGTGTAGAACACAGCAATGATGGCGACCGCACCCATATCATCGACAATCGCGACAGTGGTTAGAAACAGTTTCAAAGACGCAGGGGCGCGGCTGCCCAATAAAGCCAGCACGCCTATGGCAAATGCAATATCGGTGGCAGCGGGTATCGCCCAGCCGCGATGCAGGTCCGGGTCGCCGCCCGCCACGCCCAGATAGATCAGCGCCGGAACGACCATACCGGCCGCGGCCGAAATGATCGGAAGCCGCCTATCGTTCCACGTTGAAAGATGTCCGTCGACAAATTCGCGCTTAATCTCCAACCCGACCAATAGGAAAAATATCGCCATCAGCCCGTCATTTATCCAGAGATGAACGGTCATTGGGCCAAGTTTTGGCGTCAACTCCGGCCCAATCACGGTGTGCACGAAATGGGCATAGCTATCGGCAAAAGGCGAATTGGCGACGATCAGCGCCAAAGCCGCAGCCGCCATCAGCAAAATGCCGCCGGCCGCTTCGCTGCCGAGGAACGCGCGTAATGCGGATTGGTTGGGTCGCTTTTGGGGCGTTTCAGTCATCGTCCAGCTATATGCCCGCCCGCATAATTGATAGCAAGCATGAGCCAAAACATTGAGCAAATCCCTTGCCTTCGCGGTTTCGGTTGGTCTAGAAACTGCCAAAAGGGCATTAAATATGGCCAATATGGCGGGATTGAATCGGACTATTGAGGACACAGATGCTGATCCGATGGCGGATGAATCGGTTGAGCTGACCGAAGGTCAAAAGGCGTGCCTTAGGCTCGTCGACGATCACTTGACGTCCAAAGAAATCGGCCGTTCTTTGGGCATTTCACACTTCACTGTCGATCAACGGTTGGACGCGGCGCGGCGCAAGTTGAATGCCGCAACGCGCAAGGATGCCGCAAAAATTTTTGCGGCTCTGGAGCAACGGACAATATCCGAGCCATTCGTATACGAAACGCAAGGCCTTGAGCAGCAGCAATATACCGCTAGCCAGAACGGGCTACCGAAACGGATGGGACAGGTCGCTGCGAAAATTGCCGCACGCGTTTCTATTCCGCCCATCGGTGGCGAAAGACATGATTTATCCCCAAAGGATATCGTGGTTCAATCGCTGAATATTGCATTTTTCAGCACAGTGGCGTTTGCATTTGTTGTTGCTGTTTTGACGGGTACGTTTCGACTGTTTCAATAAACGTCCTTCGCTGGCTGAAGCTGAATTCAGATCTAGAGGGAGACAGTTTATGGTGAATTTCGAACTTGAGACCGCCCGCCAATTGGCATCTGACATCCGGTCGACCCACCAATCGATAGATAACGCCCTGGCGGACCTCGCCAGCCTTACTTTTTCGGTCATTGATGTGTGCCGAAATTCCGACGCACCACCGGCGCATACACAGGCTGCGATCGAAGGCGTGGCGAACGGGCTGACGATGATGGTCGATGCCCGCAAGGGCTTTGTTAACGCGCACCGCAAAATTGTCGTCGCCCAACGCGACAGCAATCTTCAAGAAATCAACTTTGGGTGCGTTGGCCCCGGCCCCCTTACCCGACCATCCGGTCTTCGGGTCGTAAACGGCTGATGCTGGGCCCCCTTGCCCGGATGCGGGCGATATTCTGAGGACGGGCAAGGGATGGATATTCTCCAGTCAGCTTTCATTTTCGCCCTGGTGCTATGCGCGCTTTATGCGGGTATCAATGGCGGACGTACCGGCAGGGCTGGCGCAGCCATTTTCATCATTGCGACCATATTGAGCGCCGCTGCCGCAACGATGAACCCAAGTTGGGCAACAACATCTTATGGACTGTTCGCCGTGGACGGTGGCTGCTTGCTTGCGCTCCTTGTTCTGGCGCTGAACAGTAACCGTTATTGGCCGATATGGGCGATGGGGTTTCAAACCGTGGCCGTCGCAACGCATATGGCAACGCTGTGGCTTCCCGGCTTCGTGCCGAAATCCTATCAGGCCTTATTATCCTTTTGGGCGATACCGATCCTGTGGGTGATGGTCATGGGCACCCGCAAAGACCGCCAATATGAACGGGGCAAAGTCCAGCTCGCCTGAGACACTGCCTTTCCGGAACACTGCATATCAAAACGGCGCGACATCGATCGTAGCCGGTTGAGGGGTCGCAATTGTGCCTAACTGGATTTTCCCAATCGTCGAAACAGCACAGCGTGAACTGTTGCTGTTTAGTGCGATCTGGCTTTTGATTGGCGCAATTGACGATCTGTGCGTCGATGCCATCTGGGCAGGCAGACGGCTGTACCGAAAGATTGCCTTTTATTGGCACAGGCCACCGATGAGGGTGGATGAACTGCCGGCAAAGTCGGGGCCCGGGCTGATGGCGGTTTTGATACCGGCATGGGGCGAGGCAGCCGTTATCGGCGCGATGCTGCGCAACTGCACACGCAGCTGGGCCGACAGCGGATGCGATCACCGGTTATATGTCGGCTGCTACCCTAATGACCCACAAACATCGGCCGCCGTCATTCGGGCCGCAAAGCACAACCCAGTTATCAGGCTCGTGCTGGTCAACCATAAGGGCCCAACCACCAAAGCCGATTGCCTCAACAGGCTGTGGAAGGCGTTGGTCGCAGATGAAATCGCGGGCGGCTACAAAGCGAAGGCGATTGTCCTGCATGATGCCGAAGACGCCGTCCACACAGATGAGCTTCGGGTGTTCGATAGGCTGCTCGCCATTGGCGGCGCGGTACAATTGCCGGTCATTCCGGTGCGGACAAAAAGTTCGCGATGGATCAGCGGGCATTATTGCGACGAATTTGCCGAAGCCCATGGCAAGAATATGGTCGTGCGCGAGGCGATTGGCGCGCGGCTGCCGCTGGCTGGCGTCGCCTGCGCGATTGAGCGCAATCTGATGGGCCGCTTGGCCATTATGCACGGCGGAAATCCGTTCGACCCGAACAGCCTGACCGAGGATTATGAGCTGGGCATGCGTATTGGGGCTGCCGGCGGACGTACCATCATGGTGCGGGTTTTGGACAGCAATGGCGCGCTTGTGGGCACCCGGGCATGCTTTCCCGATACGCTAACCAGCTCGGTCCGTCAGAAGACACGTTGGCTGACGGGCATTGCTCTTGCCGGTTGGGATAGACTTGGGTGGACCGGCAATCTCGCGCAGAAATGGATGTTGCTTCAGGATCGCCGGTCGATATTTGCGGCGATCGTATTGGTTGCGGCATATATCAGCGTCTTGCTCGCGACGATTTTGGCGGTGGCGGAAGCACAAGGCGCGTTCCGATCAAAACCCTTCACGCCGACATTGATCCTTCTGCTTTGGACCAACGCTGTATTCCTCGTCTGGCGATTGTGTGTGCGGGCGGGCTTTGTCGCCGCTTTGTACGGTCCAAAAGAAGCACTGCTGTCGATCCCCCGCAGCATCATTGCGAACATTATCGCGATCATGGCCACGCGGCGGGCCTGCATGGTCTATGCACGGCATTGTTTCGGGACACCGTTGCGTTGGGACAAGACGGCGCACCATATTGTCCCTGCGCCATGGGTCCGGCCGGACTAATGCGCGGGCGGGCCTTTGCATCCATGGCTTTGCTCTGTGGAACGTGGGTCACGGCCCGTATCGCCGTTACAACGATGGATATCAGGGCGGTAAGCCAGACCGGTCATGGAACATATCCAAATCCAGTCCGCATGGGGTCCGTCCCGAAGCTGCCGAGCGCGCAAACAGTAACCCGGCAAAGTCCGAGACATAGCGTTGCGGCCCCCGCGATACCGCACGCCCAAAATAGCCAAGGAAAGATCGCCCTCCCGCCGGAGGGCGCCGCCCCATTGTTCTTCAA
>JBEEIJ010000071.1:0-11419 GCA_041169905.1 Pseudomonadota bacterium
GAGCCGCTGGAAACACCCCTTTGTCCTGCACATAGTGGCGGAACCAGAACACCGGGATTATCAACAATGTTGCCAGCAGGCCGTTGCGTAATGTTCCCTCACCCCAAACGTCTGCTCCTGCGCCCATAAATGCCATGTTGACGAAGGCAAGCAACGAAGCAAATGCAAGCAGCCAAGTGGGGCAACGGAATGGACGCTCCCAATGTCCGCGATCCATTCGGTGGATCCAGCCTGCTTGCAGGTTGAGGAAGTTGAAGATGAAATAGCAGACGTTCGAGATCATCAGCACCGCGAAATAGTCGGATGCAAGCAATAGGGTCAGGTTGAAACCAAGGTCAGTCCACATTGCGGCCGTAGGCGCGCCATGATGGTTGACCTTCGATAGGTAGCGCGGCAACCAACCATCGACCGACGCTTGATAAAGCGTGCGCGAAGAGCCAAGCATCGACGTCATCACGATCAGCAAAAGCGCAAGGATCAGCATCACAATGAAAATGTTTCCGATCACCGCGCCACCGCCCAATATATTGGCCAGTGCCTTAGCGACGCCCGAGCCATCGTAAATTTTGGGATCGAGCAACCCTTCCAAGCCAAGAGACGCCTGAAAAGCGAGCGGAACGAGGATGAAGACTGCCATGCACAAAAGCCCGGCAGATAGAATGGCTTTTAACGTATCGCGCCGTGGATCTTTGAATTCGCGGGTGTAGCACACCGCGGTTTCAAACCCATATGTCGACCAACCCGCGCCGAAGAACGCCCCTGCGAGCAAAGTCAGCCCCATCGCATCCCAGCTGCCGAAACTGATGTTACCAGCTGCGTCGCGGATCATTGGTAACAACGGGAAAAGGTGATTGGTCGGCAAGTCGCCCGTGAGGATTGGCACAAGGCCAACGAGGATCAGGGGGGAGAGGCAAATGATGCCGAGAATTTTCTGGAAGTTTGCGGCGCGCGCCGCGCCATTGTGTTGCAAGAAGAAAGTAAGAACCAAGAACGAGGCCGCAATAATCGAGGCGAAGTTGATCCGAAGTGTCAGACCGTCTTTGACAAAACCCAGATCGAGAAGCTTAATTTGCCATGTATTGATGGCGGCATCGGGCATGAACAGGCTTGCCATAACATAGGCTGCGCCCAAGCTGGTGCCGAGCGCGAGCACTGGCGACCATGCGAGCCAGTTACACCAGACCGAGATTGGGGCGATGAATTTTCCGTAAGGCAGCCAAGCTGCCGCGCCATAGACCGATGCACCCCCAGATTTGTGTGGGTATAGCCCCGCTATTTCAGCGTACACAAAGGCCTGGATGAAACCCATCCCGATCGAAACGATCCAAACGACCCAGCTTGGCTGGCCGATGGTCGCGGCAATGCCGCCCATGGTGAGCAGCACGCCCGCGGGCACCCCGCTTGATGCCCAGAAAGCGTCCTTCCAATCAAGTTGGCGTTGCAACTGCATTGGGCTTCCTGCCTGTCCTTTGCTGGCTACCGCCGCCTTGCTCGCCACCGGTCTTCTTCCCCCCGAGAATGCAGGACCAACCGCTGACAATAGATCAGAGGTTGGCCCAATTTTCCTGCGTTCAGCGTATCAATTGCCGAAGTTATAGCGAACCGTGAGGCCCCAGGTGCGTGGCTTGGCATAAACGCCCAACGTATCGCCCCAATAGAGCGAGCCATCGAATGCATAGACGCGATAGGCACGGTTAAAGAGGTTGTTCACGAACACAGCTACGTCGACCTTCTCATCGGCTGTGGTGAAGCCAAGGCGGCCGTTGGCAACGCCATAACCGCCTTCCCGTTCGACGGGTGCGCACATGACCGTGAAGCACATCTTGCTCTGGAAGATCGCATCGGCCTGAACCGAAGCCGTACCACCTGCCAGCGCAAATTCATAACGTGCCATGGCACTGCCTGAGAGCTTTGGCGCTTGCGGAAGATCATGCGTCACAACCGTCACGCCATCCGGCAGCAGCACATTCTTAACTTCGCTGTCTTGCAAGGCACCGGCGAGTTGAAGGGTTAACCCCGGGGCAGGCCGCGTGGTGAAGTCCGCTTCAATGCCTTTGACGGTGGCGGGAAGGTTGCGGACAACCTGCGTAAACCCGACCTGCACAAAGGCCTGATAGTTTTTATAATCATAATAGAAAGAGGCGACATTGAATGTCGTCCCTGGCGCCAGCGTGGTTTTCATACCAACTTCAAAATCGTTCAACGTCTCCGGCTGATACGCCAGATTGTTCAGCGTATCGACCAGCTGTGATGGGAACGGTGTTCCGGTCGAAAACGTGAACCCGCCCGATTTTGAACCACGGTTATAGCTGGCGTACACCAAAACATTGTCGCTCGGCTTATAGTCAACTTCTGCACGCGCGGTGACGCCGCTGAAATTGGGTGAGGCGGCATCCGGCGTAATGGTCACGCCAGATGTGCCGGCGCCATAGGTCCATGTGCCTGGCGTGTTGGTTCCCGTTAGGTCGGTGTAGGATATGCCATTTGGTCCAAAACGAAGCGAAAGCGCATAGAGCGGCAACGTGTGCACTGCGGCGTAATTCCCAACCTTGTGGTCATGCCAATAGCGTAAGCCACCGATCAGCTTAACCTGATCACTCACTTCATATTCATTCTGGGCAAAGATGGCGTAAGACGTCGTCTTCTGCGTGAAATTTACGCTTGGGTCATAGCCCGCGAACGGCGTTGCGTACTTCGCCTTGTACTTCCCATCGATCACCATACCAAAGGCACCGACCGTTAGGAAATTGCGGTCAGATGTCTTGGAAAGCCGGAGTTCCTGAGAATATTGGTTCACGTTCGCGTCTTGGAAGAACACGGTGCCTGATCCGTAACATGTCAACGACGTATTTGGCGCAGGGCATGGCGCAGTTGCTGCCGGCGTGACATTTTCAACATATGGGATTTCGGGCGGACCATTGCCGCTTTCGATGTAGAATTTGTCGACATGCTGATAATCGGAAATTGAGGTCACATCGAAACCGCCAACTTCAGCATCAATCCGAAGCGTGCTGCCAAACAGCTTGCGATCGACATAGGCATCGCCCGTACCAGCCGTCTTCCAAGGGCTGCCGCCCTGCGACGCAGCGATTTCCGGATTGAAATAGCCATTGCCGGCCGTTCCGGTCACACCCCAATAAGAACATGCCGCGGCAGGCGCGAGGAACTCGCCCTGGAACTGCGCATTGGGGCAAGCAGGGGCATAATTATATACCCCGGCCTGACGCTCCTTGTCCGCCTGCGAATAACGCAGCGTCAGCTTCGCCTTAAATGCAGAGCTGGGATGATAGTCGAAGATACCCCGCAAAGCCCAGTGGTTGTTCGCTCCCCGGTCCTTCTCGCCCGGAGTGATGTTCTGCATATAACCATCGTCGCGATCAAAAATGCCGGAAACGCGCGCGCTCAAATCGTCGCTCAACGGCCCCGACATGGCCCCTTCAACCTGCGTCTGGTTGTAACGGCCATAAGTTAGGCGGACATAGCCATCCAAGACGTCAGTCGGTTGGCTGGAAATAAATTGCACGGCGCCGCCGGTGGCGTTCCGCCCGAAAAGCGTCCCTTGTGGACCGCGCAAAGCTTCCACCCGTGCCAGATCGAAGATCGGGAAGCTCGCCGTTGTGATCGAACTGGCGTAGGAATCATCCTGATAGACGGCAACTGGCGGCTCTTGTTGGTCTCCATAGTCATTCTGCGACACGCCGCGCATATTGAAGACAACCTGCGACGAGGAATACGCATTATATTTCAGGTTCGGAATAGCCGACACAACGTCCGTCGCGTTTGTGATATTGCGGTTATCAAGATCGTCCTTGCTCAACACCGAAATGGCGATGCCTATGTCTTGCAACTTCTGTTCGCGTTTTTGCGCCGTAACAATAATTTCAGTGCCATCAGCGTCCTCTGCGACTGGCGCAGATACGGTCTGAGCAGCAGCCATCTGTGTCGTTGCCAAGGCAAGCGATAGAGCCGAACTGGCAAGCAAGCGCCGCCCACGCAGCGCCGCGCGAAATGATTGGTTCATCTGGAATTCCCCCCGTTGTAAGCCACGCACTGCGGATTTCTTTCGACCGACAGTGTCCATTCTCTTCCTAATAAGGCATGTTAAGCATAATGTTGGAGAGTGCAAGCCAACAGCTTAAAAATTTCACTTGCACGGAAAATTGCTGCAATATCAAAAGTATAGCGCAAGACGCAAGCCGCTTCCAATCTGAAAAATGAAGAAACTGGAACGGCAGTTGTGCGTAACTATGCCAGATTCAGCTTTGGCGGGGTCGTTACTTTCCAGAATATAGAGGGCCGACCTTCAGGCATAGATTTAGCGGCGATTTGGCCAGTGAAAATTGTAAATCGTGACGAGCAGCTAACGGTCCAATTGCAGTCGCTGACGGCAGCACAGTGTCGCGCGGTGATTGCTACGTGATTTCTGGAAACAACAAGCCGTCACGATTTGCACGGGCAGTGGCGTATCAGTCATTGAAAAAATGGTAGACGCTGAGGGGTTCGAACCCACGACCCGCTGATTAAGAGTCAGCTGCTCTACCAACTGAGCTAAGCGTCCCCATTTCGGGCTGGCCAGATGCGCAGGCCCGTTTGGAGCGCCGCCTTTGATGGGTTTCGTGGGCTTTGTCAAGCATGACAAAGGCACTTATTGGAATTGTCCACGCTTTGCGCCCGGGTGGCGCTCGATGGACATCATGATTCCCACGCACAGCATCATGGTCAGCATCGATGAACCCCCATGACTGACAAAAGGCAGCGGGATGCCCGCGACCGGCGCGAGGCCCACAACCATCAACAGGTTGATCATGATATAGAAGAAAATGGTGCAGGTCAGGCCGGCGGCGACCAGCTGCCCGTACCGCGTCTTGCTCTGCATCGCGACGCTCAGGCCCCAGCGCATGAGCAGATAGTACATGAAGAGGATGAAAAAGCCGCCGACGATGCCCCATTCTTCCGCCATTGTGGCGAAGACGAAGTCGGTATGTCCTTCGGGAAGATAATCGAGATGGCTTTGTGTGCCGTTACCAAAACCTTTGCCGAATATCCCGCCTGACCCGATCGCGATTTTCGACTGGGTGATATGATAGCCAGCCCCAAGCGGATCATTTTGCGGGTTGAGGAAAATCAGAACGCGGTCTTGCTGATAGGCCTTTAATCCAAAGAAAAACACCAGTGGCGCAAGTACGGCGACGCCCAAGCCGGCGCTGATGAAATATATAAGGGGCAGACCAGCCATGAAGCCAACGACGCCCAGCCCAAAGGCATACGCAATCGCGGCGTCAAAATCCGGCTGAATGATCACCAATATGCTTGGCAGCAGCAGGATAGCGCCCAGCGGCCAAATGGCGTCAAATCCATATATGCGGTTCGGCGGAAGCCGGTCGAAAAACCATGCGGCGGCAAGCACCATAACCGGCTTCATCAGCTCCGATGGCTGCAGCGTGATGATGCCAAGGTTGATCCAGCGCTGGCTGCCGCCGCCGACAAAGCCCATAAGCTGCACCACGACAAGCAGGACAAGCAGCAACAGGTATAAAGGAAAGGTCATCGACTTCCAAAATTCAAGCTTCATCCGCGACATCGCGATGGCCATGGCGAGCAGGACGACGAACCGGATGACATGCTTTCCGGCCCATGGTTCAAAATGACCACCTGCTGCGGAATAAAGTACCGTCGCGCCAAAGCCGACCAAGGCCGACAATATGAAAATCACGCGCCACGGCAGGGCTGCAATCGGGGCGGGGACGATGCCGTTCATATCGTCGGATCCATCGGCGGGGGTGCCGCCGGTTGACCTTGGAAGGTCGCATATTTGGCCGCCATGCGCTGTTCGATATTGCCGCCCCAGCCAGCTTCGAGCGCTTCCAACGACGCCATTGCTTTTTCCCGGTCATAGAGGAACGTCAGAACGTCTTTCGCGATTGGTGCTGCGGCGCGCGCGCCGCCCATGCCATGTTCAATGACGACCGACGCGCCATAGCGCGGGTTATCGACAGGCGCGAAGCACACGAACAGGCCGTGGTCGCGATATTTCCACGCGCCCGATTGTCCACGCTGCGATCCTGCAATGCGGCGCACTTGCGCGGTGCCGGTTTTCCCGGCCATCGCGATGCCCGGAATGTCCAGCCGACTGCGAACGGCGGTGCCATCGCCGTTGACGACGCGGTTCATGCCTTCGCGCACGACGGCCAAATGTTCTTCGGGGATGCTGAGCCGGCCCGGCGCCGGGCGTTTTTTGAGGATGATTTCAGGTTGAATGTTCAGGCCCGATGCGATCCGCGCTGCCATCATGGCCAATTGGAACGGGCTAACCGAAACATAGCCCTGCCCAATGGTCGCATTCAGCGTGTCAGATTCGCTCCACTTTTGGTCATATTTGCGCATTTTCCACGCGCTGTCGGGAATGGTGCCATATCGTTGCGACGGAAAGGGAAGGGGAAATTCCTGTCCCAGACCCAGCGCCTTTGAAAATGGTGCAATCGCGTCATAGCCAATGCGGCGGCCCATTGCATAAAAATAGGTGTTGCAGCTTTTCATCAGCGCGTCGGCCATGTTCATCGGGCCATGGCGGCCCAGACATTTGAACACGCGATTGCCCAGCCGGTATCCGCCGCCACACACAACGGTTTCTTCTGGATCGATGCCATGATGCAGCATCGCAAGCGCAGCAGCGGGTTTTACTGTCGACCCCGGCGGATACAGCCCCTGCAATGCTTTGTTGAGCATCGGGATATGGTCATCCGAATTCAGCATTTTCCATTCGACGCGGCCAATGCCATCGGAAAAGCTGTTGGGGTCATAACATGGCATCGACGCCATCGTCAGTATGTCGCCCGTCAAGCAATCGAATATCACCACGGAGCCAGATTCCAGCCCAAGTCGGCGTGCGGCATAATTGTGCAGGTCGATATCGATGGTCAGTTGCACGGGTTTCCCCGGTATGTCTGGCCGGGTGGCCAAGTCGCGGACGATCTTGCCGCGGGCGGTGACTTCGGTGCGCTTTGCGCCGGGTTCGCCCTGCAGGCGGTCTTCAAGCGTCTTTTCGAGGCCATCCTTGCCGACCTTGAAACCGGGAGTGATCAGCAGCGGGTTTTTGTTCTTTTGATATTCTTCGGCCGACACCGTGCCCACATAGCCGATGAGATGGCCCACCGCCGCGCCGCTTGGGTAAAAGCGCGAATAACCCTGCCGCGGGCTGACCCCGGGAAGGTCGGGCAGGCGGACGCTGACGGCGGCAAAGCGTTCATAATCCAGCCCGTCGGCAACCTGAACAGGCTGAAAGCCTTGGGCCAGTTTCAACTCGCGATGAATGCGGTCCACATCGTCGGTCGATAGCGCCAGCAGCTCCGCCAGCGTTTTGACGGTCTGTTCTTTATTGACGAGCCGGTCGGGGATGATGTCGACACGAAAATCTGCACGATTGGTTGCGATGGGTTTGCCATAGCGGTCAACGAACCAACCGCGACGTGGCGGGATGATGGTAAGGTTGACGCGGTTGCTTTCGGCCAACAGCTTATATTTTTCGTTATCGGCCACGGCGATATAGGTCATGCGCGCGGCAACGGTCAGGCCAATCGCTGCCTGCACGCCGCCGACAAAAGCGGCGCGGCGGGTGAACGTGAAATCAAGCTGTCCTGATGTGACCTGTTTTTCGACCTTCATGTTGCCAATCGCCAGCTGTCGAGACGCGCGCATATTCGCACGGCCAGCGGATATAGCAATATGGACAATATGATCTGCGGAATTAAAACAGCGGGCTCAGGCGCGGCGTGCGCCATGCCTGTAATCCACAATCCGCCCAACAGCACAGCCGTGATAAGAATAGCCGCAATAACCCAATCCTGCAGATGATCGCGCCAGATAGCCCGCGCATCGATAATCTCGATGCAGAGCATGGCGAGTGACCATAGCAATCCCGCGCTGCCAAAGGGCTGCCCGCTGAACACATCATCCATCAAACCAAATGGCACGCCGGACCAAACGGGCAGAAGTCCCGGACGCATCAGACGCCAGCTTAAGAACATCAACAGTCCAAGTGGCGGCAACAGGGGTTCTTTGGTGAATATCGGCAACGCCGTAATCATCGATGCAATAGCGACCGACGCAATCGGAATGGCGAGCATCTTGAGCAGCGATTGTTCGCGGTCAAAACGGGATTCATATTCCCGTGCCGGACGGGTGGGCAGGCGGATGGTCGTCACCGGAATTTTCATTCCGCAACTTCCTTGGTTTCACCGTCAGGGGCCACCGCTTGCTGTGCTGCGCGTGCTTCGCCCTGATATGGTCGCATCACCATGGCATAAGGCGTGTTGCCCGGGTCGGCATAGGGTATTGCCAACGCACCATCGCTGGTTTTTCTGATGACGCGCCCGAAAGGGATGTTTGGTGGATACAGCCCGCCATTGCCCGACGTGACGATGATATCGCCGACCTTGAACGGGCTTTCGCCCAAGTTTAGCGGTTTGATCAGCACCGTGCCATTGCCAAGGCCCGCCGAGAAGGCGGGCAGGCCATCGCTGGCGCGCATGACAGGAACGAGGTTTTCAGCGTCGGTCACGAGCAGAATACGTGCCGTCGTCGGGCCCGCTTCGATAACGCGGCCAATCAATCCGGAAGGACCGCGGACTGGTTGTGCGCGCTCCACGCCAAAGTTCCGGCCAATGGACAATGTCGCCACGCGCCGTGTGCTGGATGCGGTGGAGCTGATAAGGCGGCCGACGGCGACTTGGCTTTCGCCGTCTTCGGACAATTTTAGCAGTCCGCGCAACCGCGCGTTTTCGACACGCAGGGCTTGCGCTTCGATCAGCTTCTTTCGGATGGCCTTTGATTCTTTTTGAAGCGCGGCATTTTGGGAGCCTGCGTTGATATAAGCAGCCATCGTTGCATTCATATTCTGCGCCGACCGGCGGACATTGCTGAACATACGCGCGACCGGCGCTGTTATTTCGGCCCCTGCTGCACGAAGCGCGGAAAAGCCGGCAGGGTCCGCCACCGATATGGCCAGCAACAAGGCAGCCACTATCGTTCCTGCAATCGCGACGACATAGGTCACGAACAGGCCATATTGCGCCTTTCGGGAAAATCCGGGGCGCCGGTGTTTGGGCGGCGCCATGCTGAAACCTAAATCAGGCGGTCAGCAAGACGCCACGGAAGATGGGGTCTTCCATCGCCCGGCCTGTACCGATTGCAACGCAGGTCAGCGGGTCTTCGGCGACCGTGACCGGCAGTCCGGTTTCATCCCGCAGATATTCGTCGAGGCCCGCCATCAACGCGCCGCCACCTGTTAGAACAATTCCTTGATCGACGATGTCCGCCGCCAGTTCTGGCGCAGTGTTTTCAAGCGCGATGCGCACACCTTCAAGAATGGTGCCAATAGGTTCAGACAAGGCTTCGGCAATCTGGGCCTGGTTGATCGTAATTTCCTTTGGCACGCCGTTTACAAGGTCGCGGCCCTTGATGTGCAATGTCTGGCCAACGCCATCTGCTGGTGGACGTGCGGTACCGAAATCCTTCTTGATCCGCTCGGCCGTCGCTTCACCGATCAACAGGTTATGGTGTCGTCGGACATAAGAGACAATCGACTCGTCCATCTTGTCACCTCCGGTACGTACCGAGGTGGTGTAGGCAAGGCCGCGTAGCGACAGGACGGCAACTTCGGTGGTGCCGCCGCCGATGTCGACGACCATTGAACCGATGGGTTCCGTTACCGGCATATCCGCGCCGATGGCTGCGGCCATCGGTTCTTCAATCAGGAACACTTCGGAAGCACCCGCGTTGGACGCGGCATCGCGAATCGCGCGGCGCTCGACCGATGTCGAACCCGATGGAACGCAGATGACGATTTCGGGGTAGCTGAACATGCGGCGCTTGCCGTGCACTTTGTGGATGAAGTGCTTGATCATCTGTTCGGCCACATCAATGTCGGCAATAACGCCGTCGCGCAACGGACGAATGGCTTCGATGCTGTCGGGGGTCTTGCCCATCATCAGCTTTGCATCGTCGCCGACGGCCTTTACGCGCTTGATACCGTTTATGGTTTCAATCGCGACCACCGACGGCTCATTCAGGACGATCCCTTGACCGCGCACGTAGACCACCGTGTTTGCGGTGCCGAGGTCGATTGCCATGTCTTGTGATGCGAAACGGAAAAACTTGCCAAATACCATTTAATTTCCACCCAATCCGTTTTGGAGAGACTCCTTTGGAGCGCGTCCAAATAATCGCGCGGTCCTAGCGGAATTTGCTGTTTTTAAAAACAGATATTTGGCTGGAGTGCGAACGATTAAGGAGTCGCTTGGGCTGTGCGCTTGGGCTAGGAACCTGCATATGTCAATAAGAAGGCTCCCTGAAAATCTGGTCAACCGCATTGCCGCCGGTGAAGTGGTGGAAAGACCAGCCAGCGCGTTAAAAGAGCTGGTGGAAAACGCCATCGATTCGGGCGCCCGTAATATTTCGGTGCGGCTGGGTGCGGGTGGAATCGACTTGGTCGAAGTCACTGACGATGGTTGCGGCATGTCGCCTGCCGACATGGCGCTGGCGTTGGAACGCCACGCAACATCGAAACTGCCCGACGAAGATATCGAAATGGTGTCGACTTTGGGTTTCCGGGGGGAGGCTTTGCCATCCATCGCCAGCGTGTCCAAAATGACGCTCGAAAGCAGGCCCGCTGGCGCAGAAGGCTGGACGCGGACGGTGGACCATGGCGTGGTGACCGGGGAGGGCCCAGCCGCACTGCCGCAGGGCACACGCGTTCGCGTTGAAAATCTGTTTGGCAATGTGCCCGCCCGCCGCAAATTCCTGCGCAGCGCGCGCGCCGAATATGCCGCCGCGCTCGACGCTATGAAGCGGCTGGCGATGGCGCGGCCGGACATTGGCTTTACCGTTGAGCATGACGGCCGGCGCGTGCTGGCGGTGCAACCCACCAGCGCACGGCCCGAGCGCGTGGCCGCGCTGACCAGCGGGGAGCTTATCGACAACAGCGTGGCGCTTGATTTCGAACGCGAAGGGGTGCGCCTTGGCGGGGTGGCGAGCCTGCCCACCTATAATCGTGGCGTTGCCGACCACCAGTTTCTGTTCGTCAATGGCCGTCCGGTAAAGGACCGGCTGCTGATTGGCGCTGTGCGCGGCGCTTATGCGGAAATGCTGGCGCGGGACCGGCATGCCGTGGTGGCGCTGTTCATTGATCTGCCGCCAACGCAGGTCGACGTAAACGTCCATCCGGCCAAGACAGAAGTCCGCTTTCGCGAACCGGCGTTGATCCGCGGCATGATCATATCTGGGCTGCGCCATGCGCTGGACCAGTCCGGTTTCCGCGCGGTGCAACGACCATCGGCGGACGCGCTTGCCGCATGGCAGCAGGAACCGATCCAGACCGCACAAGGCGACATTTTTGCTGCGCCTGCCGCCGCGATTGGATCTG
>JBEEIJ010000072.1:0-4711 GCA_041169905.1 Pseudomonadota bacterium
GCGCACAGGTCGAGCACAGTGCCTAAACCCTTTGCCTGACATGCCTCTACAATCAGCTGGCTTCCCAAATCCTGAATTTCCACCTGACCGTCTTCCACCGCGGGGTGGCTGTCAATTGCGGTCCCACCCGGCAGGCGGAGCGCATATTCGAGGTGCGGAAGGACTTCGGCGTCAGGAAACACGGCCGAGACTTCAGCGCGGCTTGCCTTCAACGCATTCACGCGCAAGTCCATGGGGGCGCGGTCAAGCAGGCTTGCTTGCTCGGCCTCATCAACATGGACGGAAAACAAGGGCTTGATCCATTTGGGCAATCCGCCACCGGTTGATCGCGCTTCGCCGGGTTCAATCACCGCTGGACCATATTCGGTCCCGTCGAACAGGGCCGCCAGTTCCGGATCGGCATCCGCCATTGCTACAAAGGCAGACCGCGCCGTCGCTGGCCTTTTGCCAAAGCGGCGGATCGCGCCCCAAGCCAAATCACGGACAGCACGGCGGTCTTTCGAACCGGCATAACGCCGTTCGGCAAAAAAGCGCTTCGCAAGCTGGTCAGCAGAAGCACCGCCATCACGTGCGGAAAGGATGATTTGGTCAACCAATTCAATGGCTGACTGCAGGCGCGCAGCAGGTCTCATGCCTCAACGCGTCGGATAATTTGGAGCTTCCCGCGTGATTGTAACGTCATGTACATGGCTTTCCCGTAATCCGGCATTGGTGATGCGCACAAACTGCGCGCGTTCCTGAAGGTCCGCGATCGTGCGCGAACCGGTATAACCCATAGCTGCTTTAACGCCGCCGACAAGTTGGTGGATGACATCGCGTGCGGGGCCTTTGAAAGGCACCTGCCCTTCAATGCCTTCTGGAACCAACTTAAGCTGATCCTTAATATCCTGCTGGAAATAACGGTCCGCAGAGCCACGCGCCATCGCGCCTACGCTGCCCATGCCGCGATAGCTTTTATAGGCACGGCCCTGATACAGGAATGTTTCACCCGGCGCTTCCTCGGTTCCCGCCAAAAGCGAGCCGACCATCACCGACGATGCCCCAGCCGCAAGTGCTTTCGCCAAGTCGCCAGACGTCCGCAATCCGCCATCAGCGATGATCGGAATGCCCGACTTTGCGGCTTCTGCCGCTGATTCCATAACCGCAGTCAATTGCGGAACGCCAACACCAGCGACAACGCGGGTGGTGCAAATGGAGCCGGGACCGATACCAACCTTGATACCATCCGCGCCGGCATCAATCAGCGCACGTGTCGCCGCCGCCGTCGCGACATTTCCAGCAACGACCTGAACTTCTGGTGCCATACGCTTAATCTCTGCAACCGCAGCCGCGACCATCGCGCTATGGCCATGCGCCGTGTCGACGACGATGAGGTCACACTCCGCGTCAATCAATGCCTTCGTGTACGCCATTCCCTTTTCGCCTACAGTCGTCGCCGCAGCGACGCGCAAGCGTCCTGTGCCGTCTTTTGTGGCGTCGGGATATAGAACAGCCTTCTCGATATCCTTTACGGTGATCAAGCCAATGCAATGATAGGCGTCATCGACGACCAAAAGCTTTTCGATGCGCCGTTGATGCAGCAAACGCCGCGCTTCTTCCTGCGTGACGGACGATGCAACCGTCGCCAGATTTTCATGCGTCATCAATTCGGACACAGGCTGCGCCGGATTTTCGGCAAAGCGCACGTCACGATTGGTCAAGATGCCAGCAAGCTTACCGCTCGCCTCAACAACCGGTATGCCGGAGATTGCATGCGCCGACATCAATGCTTGCGCTTCCGCCAAGGTCGCTTCGGGTGCGATGGTGATAGGGTTCACCACCATGCCGCTTTCAAAACGCTTCACCTGACGCACGGCAGCGCACTGTTCTTCAATGCTTAGGTTGCGGTGCAGAACGCCAATGCCACCAAGCTGCGCCATGACGATCGCCATGCGCGCTTCGGTGACGGTGTCCATCGCCGACGATAGCACTGGAATGTTCAGCGATATGCTTTTGGTCAGCTGCGTACGGGTGTCGGCCTGGCTTGGCAAAATGTCAGATGCCCCGGGCTGCAACAGCACGTCGTCAAATGTAAGTCCGAGGGAAATTTCTTTCATGGTGCCACCGCTTTAAGCTTTGATTCGTGGCGGCCCATGTAAACAGTAAGTCCCTTATTCGCCAGCCTTCTTGGATTTATATTTTCTGGCGTCCGCAAAGTAGCGACCAAGCGCAATGTGCAGGTCAGCATCATCCGCCGCGCCGCCAAGCTCCGTTTTATCCGTAAGCTCATCATTCGGGCCGTGATAATCGCTGCCCAGAAACTTTTGCATCAGCTCAAGATCGGCGAACGAACCACCCACCATGAGTGCCGGCACACCCTTTTGCGTGAGCGCCCAGCCGTCCTGCCTTTGGAGAAACGCATTTGCATCGGTCGAACTTTCAATCGCCCTGCCCGTCTTTTTCGCCACCGCCTCGACCGTGGCATCCAACGGCGTAGTCCCGCGACCAATAATGGCAACCTTTGAGCCGCGCGGCGCAATGGCGATTGTGTCGACGTTTAGCGAAATCACGATCTGATCAAGCGGCAAAGCGGGCTTTTCAGCGAAAGCATAAGCACCCAATAGGCCGCTTTCTTCCGCGGTTGTCGCTACAAAATAGATATCGCGATCATGCTTTTTCCTCGCCAAGCTTTCCGCGATTTCGTTCAGCACGGCAATTCCGCTGGCATTGTCCACGGCACCATTACAAATCCGGTCCGGCGCACCCTCTGGCGCGCAAATACCCAAATGGTCCCAATGCCCCATGAACAAAACAGCGCCGCTGCCCTTTTTCCGACCAGCAATTTTGCCAACAACGTTGGAGCTGTTGAAACGGTAAATGTCCGTCGTGACTTTGAAATCTGCGTCAATGCCAAGCGGCTCGCCCGCATAATCGCTGGCTTTGGCATGTGCGCGCAATTTGTCCCAATCTTGCCCCGCGGTGGTTATCATGGCGACCGCAAACTCGGCGCTCATCGCCCCTTCCAACGGCGCGCGCTTTTCGTGGCTCTCCAGTGCGACAGGACGTGATAGCAACAAACGCCTGAGTGATGGCCAACTCCCCTGCTCGTCGCCGATGAAGATCACGGCTTCCGCCCCCGCAGCGATAAGCGCTTCGCGCCGCGCGCGGGGTGACTTCATATTGTTCGGCACATTTTCGGCGTCAAACAAAACAAGCGCGGCTTTTCCCGCAACATCTGCAGCCACCGAACCATCGGCCTTGACCCCTGCACCGGTAAAGATAAGCGGCAAATCTGTCCGCGCATAATCGACCTGCTTGCCAATCAGGATGATTTCTTGAGACGCGATGCGCAGTTTGCGATCCTTGGCCGTAAATGTATATTCCGCACTGCCCTGCCCGCGCTGGATCAAGGGAACCGCATCAAACCAACTGCCGTTGGTCGCCGCTGGTTTTAACCCCGATCTCGCCCATTGCTCGGCAATATACTGAACCGTTTTTGCCTCGCCCTCCGTGCCGGGTTTACGACCTTCAAACGCATCACTAGCCAAAATTTCGATATGTGTTCGCAGGTCCGCTTCGCGCACGGCCTTGGCGTGCACCGAACCCGCGGACATTGCTGCAACGCTGACAAACACTGCAAAATGGGCAAGACGCATGTATGATCGCTCCAGACTACGAAGGAGCGGCCCCTGTCGTATGTCGGGAACGCTCTATCGTTAATTTTGCTTCATCTACATGCATCGATTCAATCATGCGACCCTTAAATCGCTGCGCACCGCCTCGGCTCGCCGCAATTAATTCCTCCGCCTCAGCCACCGCAGCGGCATCGGCGCCAAGGGCGTTATTGGCGTAAATGAGCGTTTTGCCGATAAAAACTAACGTAAATCCTAAACCCCCTCGGTCATTTTCATGAAACTATTTGTTAAACCCACCGAATTACAGCTCACTCTTAAAAGGGAGAGCGTTCGATGGAATATTTTTTCGGTTTACTCGCGCTGATCGTCATCATTTTTGTCATGATGGGCGTAACCGTTGTTCAGCAAGGCTTTGTTTTCACAATTGAGCGGTTCGGGCGTTATACCTATTCCGCGCAACCCGGGCTGACAGTCATCATCCCGTTCTTTGATCGCGTTGGCCGCAAGGTGAATGTGATGGAGCAAGTGCTCGATATTCCGGGGCAAGAGATCATCACAAAAGACAACGCCATGGTCGGCGTAGACGCCGTGGTGTTCTTCCAAGTGCTCGACGCAGCCAAAGCTGCATATGAAGTGTCCGACCTTTATGTCGCCATCATGCAAATCACGACAACCAACCTGCGCACCGTGATGGGCAGCATGGACCTTGATGAAACCTTGTCGAAACGCGACGATATCAATGGCCGCCTGCTGTCGGTGGTGGACCACGCAACCAGCCCATGGGGTGTCAAAATCACGCGTGTCGAGGTGAAAGATATTCGCCCGCCAGCTGATATCTCCAACGCAATGGCGCGGCAGATGAAGGCCGAGCGTGAAAAGCGTGCGCAAATCCTCGAAGCAGAGGGCATGCGCGCCGCAGAAATCCTGCGCGCTGAAGGCGAGAAACAAGGCGCAATCCTTCAGGCCGAGGGCCGCAAGGAAGCGGCATTCCGTGACGCCGAAGCCCGCGAACGCGAAGCAGAGGCCGAGGCGAAGGCAACGGTCATGGTTTCCGATTCCATCGCGACATCGGGCACGCAGGCGCTGAATTACTTCAT
>JBEEIJ010000073.1:0-9125 GCA_041169905.1 Pseudomonadota bacterium
CTGCCTGTCCGGCGTGAAGTGCATGCCCATCTGCTGATTGACCAAGCAACGCGCGATAGCCTCGAAATCAGCGCAGCGCATAAAGGCGCACGCGCTGGGTCATTACTGGCCGAGGTGGATCGCACGATAACCGGTGCCGGCGCACGCCAGCTTGCGTCGGACCTGTCTGCGCCGCTGATGGACCAGAATATTATCGAAGCGCGCTTATCGCTGGTGCAGTGGTTCCATGACGCGCCGTTGACCCGCGATGCCGTCCGATCCGCTTTACGACAATTGCCCGATATTGCCCGTGCGTTGGGACGTGTCGTTGCCGGACGCGGCAGTCCGCGTGACTTGGGGCAAATTCGTGATGGGTTGGATGCGGCGCGCCATCTGCGTGAGCGATTGGGCGCAATGGCCGACCGCCCCCAATTGCTCGACCAATTGCTGCCGATGTTGGATGGCCACGGCCATATGGTCGACGTGCTCAGCCGTGCGCTTGTCACCTCCCCGCCCACCGACACCGCACAGGGCGGTTATATCGCAGAAGGCTATGATGCGGCGTTGGATGTGCTGCGCTCGGCTGGACGTGATGGGCGGCAGGCCATTGCCCAATTGGAAGCGCGCTATCGCGATTCCACAGGCGTGGCTGCGCTCAAGATCCGGCACAATGCCGTTCTGGGATATTTTGTCGAAGTACCCGCAAAGCATGGCGATGCGCTCATGGCGGTTGGGTCAGGCTTTGCGCACCGGCAAACGATGGCCGGCGCGGTCCGCTTCAATTCGCCTGAGCTTCACGAAGAGGCCATGCGCATCACACAGGCGAGTGGACATGCCTTGGCTGCTGAAGCCGCGCATTTGGAAGAGCTGACCGCGATTGTGCTCACGCGCCGTGATGCCATCGCCGCCAGCGCCGACGCTTTGGCGCGGATTGATGTATCGGCGGCACTTGGCGAACGCGCTGCAGAGGGCAATTGGTGCCGGCCATCTTTTGTCAGCCATCCATGCCTTGAAATCGAAGGCGGCCGACATCCGGTGGTCGAAAGTGCGCTCGCCAAATCGGGTGACCGGTTCATTGCCAATGATTGCAAGCTGTCCCCCGATAAGCGACTGTGGTTGGTCAGCGGCCCCAATATGGGCGGTAAATCCACCTTCCTGCGGCAGAATGCGTTGATCGTTTTGCTGGCACAGGCGGGCAGCTATGTCCCCGCGACATCGGCAAAGCTTGGCCTTGTTGACCGCCTTTTCAGTCGCGTCGGCGCATCGGATAATCTTGCGCGCGGGCGATCGACCTTCATGGTCGAAATGGTCGAAACGGCGGCCATTCTTGCGCAGGCAACCGAACGCAGCTTTGTGATTTTGGACGAGGTTGGGCGCGGCACATCGACCTATGACGGCCTTGCCATTGCATGGGCGGTTGTCGAGGGCATTCACGAAACCAATCGCTGCCGCTGCCTGTTCGCCACCCACTATCACGAACTGACCCGGCTGTCGGACAGCCTTGACGCGCTGTCGCTGCACCATGTCCGCGCAAAGGAATATAAGGGCGACCTCGTCTTGCTTCACGAGCTTGGCGATGGCCCCGCCGACCGCAGTTACGGCATCGCGGTAGCAAAGCTTGCCGGTCTTCCGCCGCAAGTCGTGTCGCGGGCACAGACCGTGCTGGAGAAACTCGAAAAAGGGCGCGCGGAAACGGGCGGCTTGGCCGCGGGTCTCGGTGACTTGCCATTGTTCAGCGCCGCGCTCGACGCCGCAGAGGCCAAGGTCGATGCCTTGCGTGAAAAGCTGACTGGCCTTGATATCGACGCGCTTAGCCCGCGCGCCGCGCTTGACCTGCTCTATGAATTAAAGCGGGCGGCTGGCGAAAATTAATTAGCCCAAAGACAGGAACAAACCGGCCAGCGCCGCGCTCATCAGGTTCGATAGCGATCCAGCAGCGAGTGCTTTCACACCCAGCTTGGCAATCATGGGCCGCTGGTTTGGCGCAAGGCTTCCCGTCACAGCCATTTGAATGGCAATCGAGCTGAAATTGGCAAATCCGCACAAGGCGAATGTGACGATACCGACGGTCGGTGCAGACAATTCTTTCAGGGCGCCCAAATCGATGAAGGCGACAAATTCGTTCAGAACGATTTTGGTGCCGAACAATCCGCCGGCCTGAATCGCTTCATGCCACGGCACGCCCAAAAGGAACATGACGGGTGCAAAGGCATAGCCGACAATTTGCTGGAAACTCAGATCAGGCTGGCCAAACCAGCTGCCGATGCCGCCCAATATGCCGTTGGCCAGCGCGACCAAGGCAACGAAAGCCAGGACCATCGCACCGACCGCGACCGCCAGCTTAACGCCGGTTTGTGCACCTTGCGCAGCGGCCATGATGATGTTGGCGGGTTTTTCTTCGCCATCATCATGCACCATGACGGGTTCATCATCAGGGTGCGGGTTCGCCAGCGCAGGATCGCCCTCGGCAAGCACCACCGCAGGGACGTCGGGCATCATTAGCTTCGCCATCAAAATTCCGCCCGGTGCGGACATAAATGCTGCTGCGAGCAGATAATCAATGCGGATGCCCATGGATGCGTAAGCGGCCAATATCGTGCCGGCGACGCCCGCCATGCCAACGGTCATGACGCAGAAAAGCTGTTCGGGTTTCAAATTGGCAAGATAGGGGCGGATGACCAGTGGCGATTCCGACTGGCCCACGAAAATATTGGCGGCAGCGCACAGGCTTTCGACTTTTGAAATGCCGGTAATCTTCTGCAAACCGCCACCGATCCAGCGGATGACATATTGCATGATGCCCAGATAATAGAGGATCGAGATCAGCGAAGCGAAGAAGATGATGACGGGAAGCGCAGCAATCGCAAAGCTGTTGCCGCCGATTTCGGGCGAGGCGAGCGGGCCAAAAATGAACTGCGTGCCCTTCGCCGAATAGCCGAGCAGGTTCGAAACGCCGGTAGATGCGGTATTGAGCGCGACCTTACCCCATGAGGTGTAGAGAACAAGGGCAGCGACGCTGGCTTGCAAGGCAAAGGCTGCGCCAACCACGCGGAACTTGATGGCACGCCGGTTTGACGAGAGCAAAATGGCGATCGCGAGAATGACGATCATCCCGGCAAGGCTCAATAAAATAGGCATATAGTCCCCAACCCCGATTTATTGCTGCGACACCTAGCGCCATCGTTGGCCTTGCGCCAATAAAATTAGACGCTAGTCAGTTGCACATGACTGACCAGACCACATCCGGCGTATCATTAAGCGCCATTCCGCGCTCCTTGTTTGTTTTTGCCATCTTCTATGGCGGCATGGTCCCCTTGGGCGGATTTTTGGGCGCAAAGCAGGTTGCGATCGGGCCGCTGGCCGTGGAGGCGGGGATTTTCCCGTTTCTGACATTGATCGCGGTATCGAGCGCTATTGCCGAAATGCATGGACGCGCCATCGCTGACCGCTTGGTTCGTTATGGCTTTGTGCCTTTGTTCATTGCGATTGGGCTTTCCTATTTTGTCCTTAGGCTCCCGACCGATCCCGGCATGTATGAACCAGCCAAAGAAGCCTTTCCGGTCATCGTCGGCCAAAGCGGACGGATGATGGCAGCAGGCATACTCGCTTATGGCGTATCGGTTTCGTTGAATGTCTGGTTGTTTGCGCGGCTGAAAGGCACGTCGGGCAAGTTTCTTGCGGCTCGTGGTTTTGTCGCCGCTGCGTTGTCGCAGATTGTCGACACGCTGATCTTCATCACCGTGTCCTTCTATGGCGTGCGCCCGATCGCGGATCTGATGGTTGGGCAGATGATTGCCAAAATTGTCCTGTCGGCGGTGATGGTTCCGTTGGTCATTGCCCTCGTCGTCCGTATCGGCCGCAAACTTGACGCAGAAGGCGCAGCATGACGATTAATCCCGCCAACCTAGCGAAAGCCGAAACGCTTACCGAAGCTTTGCCTTATTTGCAGCGTTATGCGGGCAAGACATTTGTCGTAAAATATGGCGGCCATGCGATGGGCGATGCTGGTCTGGCACGCGATTTCGCCGACGATGTCGTGTTGTTAAAAGCTGTCGGTATTAACCCCGTCGTCGTCCATGGCGGCGGCCCGCAAATCGGTGATATGCTCAAAAAATTGGGCGTGGAAAGCCAGTTTGTCGATGGTTTGCGCGTCACCGATGCTGAAACGGCGAAGATCGCTGAAATGGTGCTTTCGGGCGCGATCAACAAAGAACTGGTCGGCTGGATCAACGCGGCGGGTGGCAAGGCGCTTGGCATTTCGGGCAAGGACGGCGGCTTTGTGACCGCAACGAAGGTTCAGCGGACGCAGAAAGACCCAGACAGCCATATCGAACGCAATATCGATTTGGGTTTTGTCGGCGAACCGACGACGGTCGACCGCAGCGTGATTGATACGATCAGCGCCGCGGGCATGATTCCGGTCATTGCGCCCATTGGCGTTGGCGCAGACGGGCATACTTATAATATTAACGCCGACACGATGGCAGGCGCAGTGGCGAGTGCACTTGGCGCATCGCGGTTGTTCCTTTTGACCGATGTTGCCGGTGTGCTCGACAAATCGGGGGAGCTGTTGACCGATCTGGATCCTGCGGCGATTGCCAAGCTGCAAAGCGATGGCACGATTAGCGGCGGCATGATTCCCAAAATCCAGACCTGCGTCGATGCGGTGGAATCGGGCGTGGACGCAGCGGTCATCCTCGACGGGCGCACCAGCCACGCGATGTTGATCGAAATGTTCACTGTGAAGGGTGCAGGTACGCTTATTCATAAGTGATATAGGCTATTGCTGTTTTAGGGTGTTGATACAGCGCCTTGGCTCGGCTAATCGCTTAGGCTAGACTTATCCGGAGAATTTCATGCTTCTCGCGCTCATTTCCATTATTGGCTATCTGATGTCGATCCTGTCGACGGTTGTCATCGTTCAGTTCATTTTGAGCCTGCTCATCTCGTTTAACGTCGTGAGCCTTTCGAACAATATTGTCGCGTCAATCTGGCAAGCGCTCAATGTCATTCTTGACCCGTTTTTGACGTCCATCCGCAAAATCCTGCCCGACACCGGCATGATTGATTTTTCCCCAATGGTGTTGCTGATCGGGCTGCGCATTCTGCAGATGCTTCTGATGGGCCTTGCCAGTGATATCTCAATGGCGGGCATGTGAGCACGGCGATGATCATTGACGGCAAAGCCTTTGCAGCCGATTTGCGCCAACGGATCGCAGCTTTAGTCCCTGCCTTTGTAACCAAAACCGGCAGAAGCCCCGGTTTGGCTGTTGTGCTGGTGGGCGAAGATCCCGCAAGCCAAGTCTATGTCGGATCCAAGAAAAAGGCGACCGTCGAAGCAGGCATGAAAAGCTTTGAACATAAGTTGTCGGCTTCGGTTTCGCAGGATGAACTGATCGCATTGGTCGAAACACTCAATGCCGATCCGGCTGTTGATGGCATATTGGTTCAGCTGCCCCTGCCCGCGCATATGGACGACAAGGCGGTCATTGCCGCAATTGACCCCGCCAAGGATGTCGACGGGTTCCATGTGGTCAATGCAGGGCGCCTTGCCGTGGGTGAGGATGCTTTTGTGCCATGCACGCCTTTGGGCTGCCTCATGCTCTTAAAAGACCATATGGGCGATTTGTCCGGTAAGAATGCTGTCGTGATTGGACGTTCCAACATTGTTGGCAAACCAATGGCGCAATTGTTGCTCGCTGAAAATTGCACCGTCACCATCGCGCATAGCCGTACGCAGGATTTGCCCGATGTGGTGCGGCGCGCGGATATTGTTGTCGCAGCCGTCGGCCGCGCTGAAATGGTGACCGGCGACTGGTTGAAACCGGGCGCAGTGGTCATCGATGTCGGCATTAACCGCCTTGCGCCCACAGATGGGCAAAGCAAGGGCCGGCTGGTCGGCGACGTTGCCTTTGACGAAGCAATTGTTCATGCTGGCGCGATCACGCCTGTGCCGGGCGGCGTTGGCCCCATGACTATTGCGTGCCTGTTGCGCAACACTCTGGTCGCTGCGCATCGCCGTGCAGGGATTATAGTGCCGGAAGGAATATGACGTCATGAAACCCGTTTTCGCCCTGATATTTGTTGCGGCGTTAACGGGTTGTGCCTCTGGCCCCAGTCCAGAGTTTCGCACGTTCCAACCGAAGATTGCCAATCCAAGTGCGATCATCGCGGCAGATATAGCCTCTAACCAGCTTGCCCAAAAAAAGGGCCAATGGACGGCATTTCGCGAAACGGCTGCAAAGGATGCGGTGATGTTTGTACCGCAACCTGTGGCCGCGTCCGAATGGTTAAAAGGCAAGGCTGATCCGGTGGCATCGGTGAAGTGGCAACCGCATAAGGCATTCATGTCCTGCGACGGCAAAACCGGGGTTACGACGGGCGCATGGCAGCGGCCTGATGGCTCAGTGGGCTATTTCACCACCGTGTGGGAATTTGTCGAAACGAACAATCGCGGCGATGGCGAGTGGAAATGGGTGTTGGACCATGGCGACGCGCTGACCGCGCCGCGCATGCCGAAGGAAATGATTGAGACCAAGGTCGCAAGCTGCAAGGGCCGTGCGCCCGCAATTCTGGCGACGCCACCCGAGGGCGCGAAAATGAAGATCGGTTATGCGCGGGATCAGTCACTAAGCTATCGTTGGGTCGTGCACCCAAATGGCGCGCGGACCATTGAAATCTCATTGTGGAACGGTGAAGCGGCAGAGACCGTGATTAATGATCAGGTGGCTGCTGCGTTATGATTGACCTGTTCCTCTCGGCCTTCATCACATTTTTCGTGGTGATCGATCCTCCGGGATGCGCGCCAATTTATGCGAGCCTGACCAAAGGCGCAAATGCCGTGCAGCGCCGCAATATGGCGTTTCGCGCGGTCATCGTCGCGTCGGGCATATTGCTGGTGTTTGCATTGTTCGGCGAACAGTTGCTGTCGGCATTGCACATTGAACTGAACAGCTTCCGAATCGCCGGCGGCATCATGCTGTTCCTCATCGCCATCGACATGGTTTTTGAAAAGCGCACGGAACGCCGCGAAGAACGCGCGCAGAAAATCCTCGAGACCCCCGAAATCGAAGACGTCTCGGTCTTTCCCATGGCCATGCCAATGATTGCTGGACCGGGCTCCATCGCATCGGTCATGCTGTTGATGTCGCAAAACAGCGGCATGGATCGCGCGAGCGTGATCCTTGGTGCGCTTGCAACCGTGTTGGTTCTGACCCTGCTCGCGCTTTTGGCCGCTGGTCCGATCATGCGCGTTCTTGGCGCCAATGCAGAGGCTGTTATCACACGGCTTCTTGGCGTGCTTCTCGGCGCACTTGCGGCACAGTTTGTTATTGATGGATTGCGCGCAAGCTTCGCTGGCTGATTATTGCAGTGTTACCCGATCGTCCGATCCGTCATGGCGTCCGAAAAACTGCATCAGTTGCACGATCGTATCTGCGCGGTCTGATAAGCCCCGTGCCTCCAACAATGCCTGTTTTGCGGCATAGTCAAATGGCGCGATTTGGGCGATGGCATTGACCAACGAATAATCATCCAGCTGCGACACCGCGCTCCAGTCGACACTATAGCCCTGCGCTTCGGCAAAGCGGCGCGATTCGATTTCGAGTGAGGCGCGTTCCGCCAGCGATAGGGCGTCGCCCATTTCGTCTTCTTCCCAAAGCTCGGCCTCGACCTGCCGAAAGCTGGTGGTGACATTCAGTTCATGCACGACCGAAAAGCGCTGCACGCCTTCCAGAATGATATTGTACCTGCCATCGTCGAGCGCCTCCACATCGTGGATGCGTGCAAGGCAGCCGACGGTGAACAGCGGCGGGTTGGTGCCCTGTCCCTTGGGCTGGATCATGCCGATTTTGCGGTCACGTGCCAGCGAATCGCCGACAAGGTCACGGTAGCGTGGTTCAAAAATATGCAGGGGCAATTGCATGCCCGGAAAAATAATGGCCCCAGTAAGTGGGAAAATCGAGATACGGCGCGTGGTCATCCGAACAATATCGCAGACAATTTGCGGCGCGTCGCCGACACCCATGGGTCCTCAAGACCAATGACAGCGAATATTTCCAAAAGCCGCGCCTTTGCCGCGCCTTCATTCCATTCGCGGTCGGCGGCAATGATATGCAGCAGCGCGTCGGCCGCGCCATCGCGGTCACCGGCGGCCATTAAGGCATTTGCGAGATCAAGCCGTGCCTGATGGTCTTCGGGTGCTGCATCCACGGCTGTTTTCAAACCGGCCAGTTCTTCCGGCGGGACAGCGGCGGCGGCAATGCTCAATATCGAACCCGCCTTTTCGAGCGACGGATCGGCGCGCAGTTCGTCGCTCAGGCTATCATAAACCGCCTCCGCCTCGTCCAGACGGCCAATAGCGGCCAGTGTCCGGATAAGGCCTGACAACGCCCCGGGATGCTCCGGCGATATCGTCAGCGCCTCTGCAAACAGCCCATAAGCCTGCTCGGCACCGTTATGCGCCAAAAGATCTTCTGCAGCTTCCATCAGCGGCAACAGGGCAGCTGTCGGGTCATCGGTTGCTGGCTCGGCGGATATGGGCAATTTCTCAAGCAGCTGGTCCAGCATTTGCTTCAACTGCGGCTCGGTGCGTGCTGGTGACAGGTCCGCAATGGGCTGTCCCTGAAAAATGGCATAGACGGTGGGAATAGAACGCACCTGAAATTGCGACGCGATGAACTTATTTTCGTCGACATTGACCTTAGCCAAAACGACGCCGCGATCTGCATATTCTGCGGCAACCTTTTCCAATATTGGCGTCAACTGCTTGCATGGGCCGCACCATTCGGCCCAGAAATCCAGGATCACCAATTTGTCCATCGACGGCGTAACGACGTCGTTCCGGAATTGCTCAACGGCTTTTTGCTCGTCGGTGGTAAGGCCCATCGTCGCCACTGCATTCTCCATTTAACAGGATTCGTTTCGCCCCTATGTGGGCAAAGCGAGGGGTTTCACAATAGAGGCATTACCCCAGTTTTCGTAAAAAGCCGATATTTGGGGCTTGCGGGGGAATATACCCCATGCTAACGGCGCGCCTCACCCGTCAGGATTCACAGAACCTGACCGCCAGAGCGGGCGTAGCTCAGGGGTAGAGCACAACCTTGCCAAGGTTGGGGTCGAGGGTTCGAATCCCTTCGCCCGCTCCA
>JBEEIJ010000074.1:0-9274 GCA_041169905.1 Pseudomonadota bacterium
TGCGGCCTGCCGCGGCGGAAATCGCCCCGTCGTTCGTAGAAAATAACCCGTTCCCCATCGAAGCTGCGGCTTCCCACTTGCCCTTGCCCGCTAGGCATGACAGCAAGGACAAAATGGCAGGGGAGCACCAAAAATGACACATTATCTGAAGACCATATTGCTGCTGGGTGCAGCAACCATTCCGGCGTCAGCATTTGCGCAAGCTGCTGCTCCGGCGACTGCGCCTGCTGCCGCGGAAGAAAAGGCGCCCAAATGGGATGTCGCGGCGCCCCCCGGCCTCACCGTCCGCCAGATCGCGATCGACACTGATGAGGGTTCTTGGATGAACCTTGACGTCAGCCCCGATGGCCGGACCATCGCGTTTGACTTGCTGGGTGACATCTACACCATGCCCGTCACCGGCGGCACGCCGACCCGCATTGCCGAAGGCTTACCTTTCGAAACCCAGGCGCGCTTTTCCCCCGATGGAACGCGCATTGCCTTTACCTCCGACCGGGGCGGCGGCGACAATATCTGGATCATGAACCGCGATGGTTCCGACAAACGGCAGATGAGCAAAGAGGATTTCCGCTTGCTCAACCAACCAAGCTGGAGCCCCGATGGCCGCTTCATCGCCGCCAAGAAGCATTTCACCACCGGCCGTTCGCTGGGTACTGGCGAAGTCTGGCTCTACCATGTGTCCGGCGGCGCAGGTGTTCAGCTGGTGAAGAAGCCCAATGAGCAGCATCAGAAGGAATTGGGCGAACCCATCTTCGCGCCCGATGGCAAGCATATCTATTACACGCGCAACATCACGCCCGGACCGATCTTCCAATATGCGCAGGATTCCAACGGCCAGCTTTTCGATATTGAAAGCTATGAGATTGAGACCGGCAAAACCGAAACCGCCGTGTCCGGTGTCGGTGGTTCGGTGCGTCCAACGCCCTCACCCGATGGCAAGAAAATCGCCTTCGTTCGCCGCGAACGCACCCAGTCAAAACTCTATGTGAAAGATTTGGACAGCGGCGAAGAGCGCAAGATTTATGATGCGCTCGACCAAGATGTGCAGGAAACATGGGCCGTGACCGGCGTCTATCCGAACATGGATTGGTCACCCGACAGCAAGACCATTTACTTCTGGGCAGGCGGCAAGATCCGCAAGGTCGATTGGCCGAGCGGTGCATCAAGCGAAATCCCGTTCCGCATTTCCGACACACGCGATGTCATCGACCCGCCACGCCCGGCGATTGAAGTCGCTCCTGCCGAGTTCCAGACACATATGCCGCGCGGCGTTGTGACCTCGCCCGATGGCCGGACCATTCTGTTTGAAACCATGGGCAAGTTGTGGGTCAAGCCTGCGGCAGGCGGGGCGGCAAAGCGCCTGACCACATCCGACACCGCGATGGAGGCATATCCGACATGGTCGCGCGACGGGAAGACCATCGCCTTTGTGAACTGGACCGATAAGGGCCTTGGCCACATTCAGACCGTGGGCGCATCGGGTGGCAGGGCGAAAAATGTGACGGCGCAATCTGGCCATTATGCGCGTCCGCGCTTTTCGCCAGACGGCAAGACGATCGTGTTTGAAAAGCAGGAAGGCGGCGGTCTGACGTCACCCTTGCGTTCCGATCAACCGGGAATTTACCGCATAGCCACGACAGGCGGCAATGCTGTGCGCGTTACCGAAAGCGGAACCACACCGCATTTCGCCGCCAGCAATGACCGGATTTTCTATACCGAGTCCGGTGCCAACAAACGCCTGCTCGTCAGTGTCGATCTGAATGGCGAAGCCAAACGCAGCCATGCCAGCGGCGAGCTGACGACCATTTATGAAGTATCGCCAGACGGGAACAATTTTGCCTTCCGTCAAAACTATGAAGCATTTGTGATGCCGCTGATGCCCGGTACGCAGGAAGTCACTGCGTCGTCGTCGGGCGGCGCCCTTCCCGTGGTGAAGGTCAGCAAGGGCGGCGCCGATTATATGCATTGGAGCCGCAATGGCGATGCATTGCATTGGGCACTTGGGCCTACGCTGTACACCGCACAAACCAGCACATTCTACCCCAATGGCCCGCTTGCGAAAGACGCCAAGCCCGTCAAGTTTGCGGCGCCGAAAGACGGCATTTCGCTTTCGATGACGGTGAAGTCGGATCGTCCAACTGGCCTCGTCGCCTTCACCGGCGCGCGGGTCGTGACCATGGCGGACAAGGATGGCGGGATCATCGACAATGCCGTCATCTTGGTCGAAAATGACCGGATCAAAGCCGTGGGCAAGGTGGGAGACTTTCCGATCCCTGCGGGCACAAAGACCGTTGATGTTACCGGCAAGACGATCATTCCGGGTCTTGTTGATGCCCACGCCCATGGTCCGCATGGTGTCGATGAAATGACACCGCAGCAAAACTGGGTGAATATGCTCAACCTCGCCATGGGTATCACCACGCGGCATGATCCATCCAGCAGCGCTGCGACGGTTTTCCCCGCGGTGGAAATGCAGCGCGCGGGCCTTATTGTCGGGCCGCGTTCCTTCTCCACGGGCGAGATTGTGTACGGCGCAAAGGCCGCCGATGTGTATGCCGAAATCAATAGCCTTGACGATGCCCTCGCGCATGTCCGGCGGTTGAAGGCGCAAGGTGCGCACAGCGTCAAAAACTACAACCAGCCGCGCCGTGAACAGCGTCAGCAAGTTGTTGCCGCCGCGCTTCAGGAAAATATGCGTTCGGTCGCGGAAGGCGGTTCGCTGTTCGGCATGGACATGAACCTGATTGCCGATGGCAACACCACCGTTGAGCACAATGTCCCGCTCGACATTTTCTACGGCGACGTGCTTCAGTTCTTCTCCAAATCGAAGGTGGGTTACACCCCGACCCTTGTCGTGACCTATGGCGGCCCCGCCGGTGATCCTTATTGGCGCGCACATACCGATGTGTTCCGCCATCCGTTGATGGCCAAGCATTATCCGCCGACCGAGCTTGCGGCGAACAATGCACGCCGCGAAATCGCGCCAGAGGAAGACTATGTCGACGACAACAGCGCGCGTGAGGCACATAAGCTTGCCAAGCTTGGCGTGCCGGTGGCGATCGGTGCGCATGGCCAGGAAGCAGGCATCGCCGCGCATTGGGAACTTTGGTCCTTCGTTCGCGGTGGCATGTCGCCAATCGAAGCATTGGCCGCAGGGACAATCGAGTCCGCCCGTTCGCTGGGCTATGACAAGGATGTAGGCTCCATCGCCGCCGGCAAGCTTGCCGACCTCGTCGTTCTCGACGCTGACCCAAGCGCGGATATCCGCAATTCGGACAAGGTCGCCAAGGTTATGATCGGTGGCCGTTTATATGATGCGGCCACGCTGAATGAAGAAGTCACCGGCACACGCAAACGCATGCCTTATTATTGGGAATGAGTTCAGTTTGGTGAACGCGATTTTTTGGCCCGGGCAAATAGTCCCGGGCTGGAAAATGGCTCAACCATCGCGTCCGCGCTTTCGGGATCAAACGCGGTGTATCCCAAACCACTTCAGAACAAAAAAGCTGACTCCACATCCATGAAAAATGGAGTATGGAACAAAGCATGAACAAAAAGCCGAATCACATACAGCCGACTCTATCGGCTGGTGCGTTTCCATCTGTGCACGGCATGTGGAAGCAACACCAGTCGGATGCCGCGCAATCATTGCTGCCCACAGGGGCGCCTTATGTCGACGAACGGCTGCGCGGTGGCATAACGCAGGCAGGGCTGCATGAATTTTTTGGCGGCGCAAAAGCCGACTCACATGCCGCTGCCGCCTTTGCGCTTTTGCTGGCATGGCGACTGCCGGAAAGCGACGCCGGTATCTTCTGGATATCGGGGGACAAGGAACGCCAGACATCGGGTCGTCTCTACCCTTATGGGCTGTCGGCAATGGGCGGTGACCCCGCGCGCATGTTGCTGGTCCAGACAGCCGATTTGCGCGACGCCTTGCGGGCTGCAGCGGATGCCATCCGGTCGAAAGCCGCCAGTGCGGTCATATTGGAAACGCACGGCAATGCCCGGTTGGTGGATTTAACCTCGACCCGGCGGCTGGCCTTGGCGGCGGCGGAGGCAGGGGTGCTGGCCCTGCTGGTGCGCGGGGATGCGGTGCCGATGCCAAGCGCGGCGCGTACACGCTGGCGGATATGTTCTGCGCCCTCTGCGCCATTGCCGGGAAATGCGCCGGGCCTTCCGACTTTTGACATCAGCCTGCTACGCCATCGCGGTGGCACGGCTCCTTTTGCGGCAAGAGTGACTTGGGATCATGCAACACGAAGCTTTTTTGACGCGCCGCTATCTGGCGGTCTTTCTGCCATTGTTACCGACACAGAGACTGGTCCGGCAGCGCGGCAGCGCGCCTGATGCGCCTTTTGCGATGGTCGAAAAACAACGCGGGGCCATGCGGCTGGCGGCATGCGATCCGGCGGCGCATGCGCTTGGCCTGACGGCAGGCATGGCGCTGGCCGACGCCCGCGCCCGCGTGCCCGATCTGGCGGTCTTTGATCATGATCCTGTAGCGGACCTTAACTTGCTCGGCTGGATCGCCGACGGGTGTGAGCGTTATACCCCCGCCTGCATGTTGGACCCGCCGCAAGGGCTGTTGCTCGATATTACGGGGTGCGAACATGTGTTTGGTGATGCGGCGCGGCTGGCGCAGGATCTGCACGCGCGGCTAAGCCGTCATGGTTTCACGTGCCGAATTGCCTTGGGCGGCACCCCCGACAGCGCGCAGGCCAAGGCGAGATATGCGGCGCGCGCCATTTCCGACGTGCCCGTGGAGGCGCTGGATGGCGGTGACAAGGTGCACAAGGCGCTGCGCCGGGCTGGCCTGAGAAGCATTGGCGATCTGGCTGCCCGCCCGCGTAAGCCGCTGGCGGCGCGCTTTGGCAAGGCGGTTGTGGTGCGGCTCGCGCGCCTTTTGGAAGAGGAAGATCCGCGCATCACCCCGCGCCGTAGTCTGCCAATCATCCATGTTGCCCAAAATTTTGCCGAACCGATTTCGCGCACCAATGATGTGCTGGCGACCATCGAAATGCTGGCTGGGAGCGCAGCGCTTCAGTTGCAAGAACGCGGGCAGGGCGGGCGACGGTTCGAGATACGTCTATTCCGCAGCGATGGCCATGTCGCGCGGCTGGCAGTGGATACCGGCACACCAACGCGCGACGCTGCCCTGCTCATGCGCTTGATACGAGAGCGTATCGACGCGCTGTCCGACCCGTTGGACCCCGGCTTTGGCTATGACCTCATCCGGTTGGAAGTCCCGCTGGCTGAGGTGCTGGCCAATGTCCAGGTTGGACTGGAGACAAAGATCGACACAAATGCAGCCGCGGCCGCGCTCATCGACCGGCTCAGCGTTCGGTTGGGCGCAGAGCGCGTGCGGCAATTCCACGCACGGCAAAGCCACATCCCCGAACGCGCAGCGTTGGAGCGTGCCGCGCAATCTGATGCTCGGAAAGTGGACTGGCCAAAGCCTGTGCCGGGCGAACCGGCGATGCGGCCTTTTCGCCTGTTCGAAACCCCGCAGCCGATTGAGGTCACCGCCGGATTTCCAGAAGGCGAGCCGCGCAGCTTTCGCTGGCGGCGGCACGTGCACCGCGTCACGCGGGTGGAGGGCCCTGAACGCATCAGCCCGGAATGGTGGCGACACCCGCGCGGATATGCGCCGGGCAATGGCAGCCTGACGCGCGATTATTATCGTGTTGAGGACAATGAGGGTCGGCGTTTTTGGCTGTTCCGGCGCGGGCTCTATGATGAAATTGAACGGCCGCTTTGGTATCTCCACGGCATCTTTGCATGAGCTATGCTGAGCTTGCCTGCACCAGCAGCTATTCTTTCCTGCGCGGCGCATCGCCGCCATCGGATTATGTGGCGGAGGGTATCCGGCGGGGGCTGACCGCCATCGGCATTGCTGACCGCAATACCGTCTCTGGCGTCGTGCGCGCATGGAAGGCGTTGGGCGATGCGCCTGATGAAGCGCGTAGTGCATTGCTGGCCGCCAAGCGCGACGCTGGCGAACCCGAACAACTGACTGAAGCCGAAGAGGCCGCGTGTGAACCGAATATCCGCTTTCTGGCAGGATCACGGCTGGTGTTTTCCGACGGCACGCCGGACATCATTGCCTATCCCGCCACGCGGCAAGGGTGGGGTAATCTCACCCGGTTGCTGACCGTCGGCAATATGCGTGCGACCAAAGGCAGCTGCATCCTAAAGTTCGATGATTTGCGCGACCATCTGGGTGATTTGCTGCTCATCGTCATGCCATATGCGACCGCTGACGCGGAGGAGGCACATAAGAACCCGCCTGTATATGCGTTCAAGGAAAGCGCGAAGCCCATAGCCGCGCCATCGCATCTCAAGCTGGTGTCGACCGCGCCGCAGGATTGGGAGAGTGTGCTGCGCCGCCTTGCACCTGTGCATGCGGGCAAACTTTGGCTTGGCGTATCAACGCATCATAGGGGAAAGGATAAACGGCAGCTGGCATGGTATCGACAGGTGGCAAACGCCTTTGACGTGCCCCTGCTCGCGACGAACGATCCGCTTTACGCGACCCGCGATCAGCGCCCGCTCCACGATATTATCACGTGCATCCGCATGGGGACGACCATCCAAAAAGCAGGCTTTGCACTGGAGGCAAATGCCGAGCGGTACATTAAGACGGCGCATGACATGGCGCATTTATTCCATGCCTGCCCCGAAGCTGTGGCGGAAACCGAGCGCTTTGCCGCACATATTCATTTCGACCTTGAGCAGCTGAAATATGAATATCCGCACGAGCCGGTGCCGGGCGGCTGGACGCCCGACGACTGGCTGGCGCATCTGGTGTGGACGGCGGCGCACGAACGCTATGGGGCTGCGCTTCCGGAGAAAATCCGTAAGTCGATTGAAACCGAGCTTGCGTTTATCCGCACCGAGAAATTCGCATATTATTTCCTCACGGTCCACGATCTGGTCAAATTTGCGCGTGATCAAAAGCCGCCGATTTTATGCCAAGGGCGCGGCTCGGCGGCGAACTCTACGGTGTGTTTTCTGCTTGGCGTGACCTCGGTCGATCCGCTTACAAACACACTGTTATTCTCGCGCTTCATTTCGTCCGACCGAAAAGAGCCGCCCGATATCGACGTTGATTTCGAACATGAGCGGCGTGAGGAGGTGATGCAATATATCTATCGGCGCTATGGCCGCCACCGGGCCGCGATTGCCGGAACGATCATCCATTACCGCCCGCGCAGCGCGGTGCGCGAAGTGGGAAAGGCTTTGGGCCTGACCGAGGATGTCACAACCCGGATGGTCAGCACGGTCTGGGGGAGTTTCGGCAGTGGCCCTGATGACCGGCGGCTGGTTGAGGCCGGGTTTGATCCGGACAATCCCGAAATTGCCCGGCTGAAGGCGCTGTCTGAACAGTTGATAAAATTTCCGCGCCATCTGTCGCAGCATGTCGGCGGGTTTATCCTGACCGAAAACCGGCTCGACGAAACCGTGCCCATTCACAATGGTGCGATGAAAGACCGCAATTTTATTGAGTGGGACAAAGACGATATCGACGCATTGGGGCTGATGAAGGTCGATGTGCTGGCGCTGGGTATGTTGACCTGCATCCGCAAGGCCTATGACATGATGCGCGAACAGGGAATTGGCGATTATGACCTGAAGGTCGACATCGATTCCGATGATCCCAATGTCTATGACATGCTGTGCAGAGGCGAGAGTCTGGGCGTGTTTCAGGTCGAAAGCCGGGCGCAAATGAACATGCTGCCGCGCATGAAACCGCGCAGCCTATATGACCTCACTATTCAAGTCGCGATTGTCCGCCCCGGGCCCATCCAAGGCGATATGGTGCACCCTTATTTGCGGCGACGTAATGGGGAGGAAAAGGTCGAATATCCCTCGCCTGCCGCGCCATATCCTCCGGATGAGCTGAAACATGTGCTTGGTAAAACGCTGGGTGTGCCACTGTTTCAGGAGCAGGCGATGAACCTGGCCATCACCGCTGCCGAATTCAGCGAGGCCGATGCCAACCGCTTGCGCAAGGCGATGGCAACGTTTCGCAATGTCGGCGGGATGGAGCATTTTGAGACGATGATGGTCGAAGGCATGGTGCGGCGCGGCTATGAACGTGACTTTGCCCAGCGCTGCTTTGGCCAAATTCAGGGTTTCGGATCCTATGGCTTCCCCGAAAGCCATGCGCTGTCTTTTGCCCGGCTGGTCTATGTGTCGTCGTGGATCAAACATTATCATCCGGCCATTTTCGCTGCCGCCTTACTGAATTCGCAACCCATGGGCTTTTACGCGCCGGCGCAGATTGTCCGCGATGCGCAGGAAAATGGGGTGGAGGTCAGGCCGATAGACGTCAACGCGAGCCATTGGGATAATAGAATCGAGCAGGGCGCGCTGCGATTGGGGATGCGACAGATCGACGGATTTCGGGCGGTGTGGGCGCAAGCTATTGTCGCGCACCGGCCATTTGCATCTATTGAGGATTTGGCCCGCCGTGCCGCGCTGCCACCGGCTGCCGTGCACTTGCTTGCCGATGCCGACGCCGTGCGATCATTGGGTTTCGACCGGCGAGAGGGCGCGTGGGAAGCGCGGCGAACGCCGTCAGACGAACTGCCGCTGTTCGCTGCAGCCAACGCGCGCGAGCTTGGCGCGGAGGCCGATGCGATGTTGCCAGCGATGCCCGCCAGCGAACATGTTGCGGCGGATTATCAGATGACCCGGCTTTCGTTGAAGGGGCACCCGATGCAGTTCCTGCGCGGGATGTTTGCACATGAGGGCGTGCTGAGCTGCGCTGAGGCGAATGCGGTCAAGAACGGCAAGCGGGTGCGCGTGGCCGGCGTCGTGCTGGTCCGGCAGCGTCCCGGCAAGGGCAATGCGATTTTCATCACGATTGAGGATGAAAGTGGCGTGACCAACATCTTATTATGGGCGCGGTTGTTCGACCGGCAACGCCGCGCCGTCATGGCGTCACGGCTGATCATTGCCGAAGGCGAAATTCAGCGCAGCAAAGAAGGTGTGGTGCACCTGATGGCGACCAATATTATCGACCGCACCGACGATCTGGCGCGATTGTCCGAAACGCATCCGGCCAATGTCGGGAAACCCAAAATCGACGAATTTGCGCGGCCACATCCCCCGCGCGGTAGCCACCCGCGCGACGTGCGCATTTTGCCCAAGTCACGCGACTTTCACTAATTGTCAGGCTGCGTCCTTCGCCGCCCGGCGTGCTGCTAGCTCCTCCACGGAGCGTGCGCGCATGAACGGGTTGGTTGCGCGTTCCAGTGCAATCGTTGTT
>JBEEIJ010000075.1:0-3325 GCA_041169905.1 Pseudomonadota bacterium
TGCAGGCGCAGCGCAAGCTCCTCCGGCGACGGGTCAATCGTCGGGTCCTTGGGCAGCAGCAGTGCCGATTTAAGATAAGCCAGCCACGCCGCCATCACCAGATAATCCGCCGCCAGCTCCAGCTTCAGCGCGCGTGCCTCATCAATGAAGACCAGATATTGTTCGACCAAGGCGAGGATCGACAGTTGCCGCAAATCGACCTTTTGGTTGCGCGCGAGTGCCAGCAACAGGTCAAGCGGACCTTCCCATCCATCAATGTCGATGGTCAGGACATTGGGTTCGGGAACGCTCTCGGTGCGGAGCGCATCTTGCTCTTCATCAAAGAGCAATTGCCCCGTCATGCCGCGCCCGTTGCTCCACCGGTCAGCTTGGCACTTGTGTCCGCAAGCGCGAGCAGCTGATCCCGCTTGTCGAGCAAATAGGCCAGTCGGTCGGCATCAAATGCGGGGACAGGCAAGGCCATTGCGCGGTCAAGTCGTGCCCGTGCCGCTGCCGTGATTTCGGGCAACATGTCGGCAATAGCCCGCATTTCGTCCAACCGGCCCCAGCAGTTGAGCGCGATGTCGCATCCCGCCTCAACACAACGCAGCGCGCGTGTCGCCACGTCCCCCTGAAGCGCGTTCATATCGAGATCATCGCTCATCAACAGGCCGTCAAAGCCGATATTCTGACGAATGATATCATTCAGGACATAAGGCGACATCGTGGCCGTGTGCTGATCGTCCCACACATCATAGACCACATGCCCGGTCATGCCCATTGCGGCACTGTTGAGCGCGCGAAATGGCGCGAGGTCTTGTTCCAGTTCAGCCGCGCTGGCGGTGACATGCGGCAGGTCGTGATGGGTATCGACGCTGGCGCGGCCCTGCCCCGGCATATGTTTGACGACACCAATGACGCCGCCTTTGGCAAGGCCATCCAATATCGCGCGGCCAAGTGCGGCAACGCGCATCGGGTCACTCCCCAGCGCGCGGTCGCCAATGGCCGAATGCGTTTCGGGCACGCGGACATCCAGAACGGGCAAGCAATCGACGTTGATCCCGACTTCGTTGAGCGACAGCGCAATGGCTTCGGCATTGCAGCGCGCCGCCTCAATCGCGGTCATGGGTGCCAAATCGTACAGCGCATCAAACGCTCCGCCAGCGGGAAAGTCGGGCCAGACGGGCGGACGCATACGCGCAACACGGCCGCCTTCCTGATCAATCAGGACAGGCACATCATCGCGGCCATGCAAGTCACGCAGGCTGTCCGTCAGCGCGCGTACCTGAGCGCGATCCTGTATATTGCGTTTGAACAGGATGTAGCCCGCCGGTTCGACATCGCGAAACAGGCGCTTTTCATCATCAGTCAGGGTCAGGCCCGAAAGGCCAAATATCACGGGCTTCATGGCGCGCAAGCTAGGGCCGCCGTGCCCCCAAGGCAAGCATGGAGCAGCGGCGCTTTGGCCCAAAGCTGTGTATAATTAACGAATTGCCCCAAGGAAATCGAGCTTGCCCACGGGCACGCCCTTCATCCGCAACAGCGCATAGGCCATGCTGAGGTGGAAGAAGAAATTGGGAATGGCAAAGCCGTGGACGTAAGTGTTGCCCGTGAACGGTATGTCACCGCTTGGCGTGGTAAGCACGACTTTCGCGTCTTCGCGGCCTTCAAAACCATCGGGCGATACGGCTTCCAAAAACGCAATCGCCTTGGCCACGCGGCCCTGCACATCGGCGTAGCTGGCTTCATCATCAGCCCATGGCGTATTAGCCACTTGGCCTACGCGCACAGCGACGAACTTTGCCGTATCGGTCACCATCTGCACCTGCCGCGTGAGCGGCGCCATGTCGTCGATCAAGCGCGCATCAAGCAAGTCGGACAAGGGCATGCCTTGTTCATCCGCAAACGCGCTGCCCTTTTCCAGCATGTTCGACAGGTTTTTCAGGCCACGGATGAAAGCGGGAATGGCGACGTCATATAATGCAGGCATGTTCTTCTCCTTGGAGCGTGCGGGCGGCATAAGTTGCAAATGGAAACTTTACAACCGCGACGCCGCTACCGGACGATCAGGCAGTTTTCGCCCGCTACCTTCAGCTTTGCGCACAATTGCTGCGCTTCGGACGAATTTGCGGTCACGGCCTGAAGCCGGAAAACCTTGCGGCCGCCTTCGACATTGGTTTCCGCGATTTTGCGGTTCATTCCGGCCAAAAAACCAAAGCGTTTGGTCAGCGCAGCCCAAGCCGCGTCAGCCTTGGCAGAATCGCCGAACGCCCCCAATTGAACGATGACTGTGCTGGCGGGAGCTGCCGCAATGGTCGCTGGTGCCGCCACTGGCGCAGATGCCATAGCGGCAGGTGGTGCGATGGCAGTGGTTTTCGCGGCGGGAACCAATGTCGCGCCGGTTTTGGTGCCTTCGCTCGCGGCGAAAGCCGAATCGCCCTCACCTTCAAATCTTTTGCCACCGGCGTCCTGAGGCTTGACCTTATAGGCGCCTGCGGGTGCGGCAATCAGTTCGCCATTGCCGTTTGCGCCGCCGATCTGATTACGCTGCAGCCAATAGATCGCGCCAATAATCGCTGCGAGCAAGACAAGCCCGGCAATCAACATCACTGCGATCCTCAGCGGGGATGCACTATCATCATATGCGGAACCGTCAGCGGTTTCCAACCAAGGCAGACGATTGGGATCGTCCAAATTCAGTCCATATTTGTTGGTGTTGTTCATGCCGGTCCCCCAATTGCTACATATTGTAAGCGGCCTCGACGCCCATCAGGCGCAAACCATTGCGCAGAACTTGCCCGATATTGGTCGCCATGAAAAGCCTTGCGCCGGTCAACGCCGGGTCCTGCGCCAATATGAAGCGCTTGTCCGGCTGGTCATTGCCAAGGTTCCAATAAGCATGGAACGCGGCCGCCAGGTCATTGAGATAAAAGGCAATACGGTGCGGCTCGCCCGATTTGGCGGACGCTTCGACAATGCGCGGGAAGTTTGCGGCTTCGCGAATAAGGCCAATTTCGGCGTCGCCCAACAAGGCCAGTTCGGACCCGTCGACGCCCAAGCCCTCGCCCTCTGCCTTGCGCAGTGTCGAGGCAATACGCGCATGGGCATATTGCACATAGAATACCGGATTGTCCTTAGACGCTTCGACGACCTTGGCAAAGTCAAAGTCCATCTGCGCATCGGATTTGCGCGTCAGCATTGTGAAGCGGACGACATCCTTGCCGACTTCTTCAATCACATCGGCGAGCGTGACAAAGCTGCCCGACCGCTTGGACATTTTCACAGGCTCACCACCGCGCAGCAGGCGCACCATTTGCACAAGCTTAATATCGAAATCGACTTTGCC
>JBEEIJ010000076.1:0-12688 GCA_041169905.1 Pseudomonadota bacterium
CAATCCAGACCCCGACCACGAGGTTACCCGCAAATCCGACAAATAATGCGTCGCGATTGTCTTGGCTCGTTCCGGTTTTGCCATAAGCCGGGATGGACAGCCGCGCCGCGCGTCCGGTCCCTTTATTGACCGTCGCACCCAGCAAATCCAGCAACATCTGGTGCGTACGGCTGCTGAATGAACGTGGTCCGTAAAACAGCCACTCGATCCATCCTTGTTCTTCGCGTTTGATGGCGTGCGGTTCAACGGGCCACTGGTTACCAGCCACACCGGCATAAGCAGCCGTCAGCTCCATCAGGGTCAGGCCCGAACTGCCCAGCGCCATGCTCTGGTCCATCGTCAATGGACTGCGCACGCCCAGATCCGTTGCCGCGCGTGCCACCGCTTCGCCGCCAACTTTTTGATACAGGCGGACCGCAGCAACGTTGCTTGACTGGGCAAATGCCTGCTCCAGCGTAATATCACCCCGGTAATTTTGTCCCGAATTTTTGGGGCGGTACGCGCCTTCATTGATCGGCGTATCGGCAATTAGTGATTCAGGCGTCATCCCCGACCGGAGCGCCGCCAGATAGACAAACAGTTTGAAGGTCGAACCCGGTTGCCGTTTTGCCTGCGTCGCGCGGTTGAACGCGGAGTCTTTATAGCTTCGGCCACCGACCATGGCCACGACTTCGCCATTGGGGCGCATCGCAACGAGCGCGATTTGGGCATTGCCAACGGCGGATCGCGCCACGACCTTGCGGGCGATATTCTGCAATCGCGCATCCAATGTCGTGGTAATCCTGACGTCGGCATAGCCACTTTCGGTCAGCAGCCGCGCTTGAGGAATGGCCCAGTCCGCAAAATAGGTGCCCGTGGGCAGCGTTTCCCGCACGCGAACGTCAAGCCGCGCAACGGGTGTCACGTCGGCCTTGACCCGGGTAATGACATTATTGGCGACCATGGCATTCAACACCAATTGTGCCCGCTTGGCCGCGCGTTCGGGGTTCTTTGTCGGGGCCAGCCGCGACGGTGCCTGTACAAGTCCAGCAAGCATCACCGACTGGCTGAGCGTCAGGCGCTCGGGTTGCCTGTAAAAATAATGTAAGGACGCTGCGCGCAGGCCGTACACATTGTCGCCAAAATAGACGTTCGACAAATAACGCTCAAGAATTTCGTCCTTCGTCAAACGCCCTTCCAACCAGAAAGCGATAAGCATTTCGCGCGCCTTGCGCGTCAGGCTGCGCTCCGGCGTCAGAAACGTGAATTTCGCGAGCTGCTGCGTAATCGTGCTTCCGCCCTGCGTCATTCCGCTGCCAAAAGCATTTGACCAAAACGCTCGCGCAAGGCCACGGGGGTCGATGCCGAAATGCGAATAAAAGCGGCGATCTTCGATAGACAAAAACGCCTGCACCACGTGCGGCGGCAACGTGCCGACATCAACCGGCTTATCAACGATAGCGCCGTTCCGCGCGATGGGCGTGCCATCCGATGCCAGCAACGTAATGCGCGGCGGCGCGATGGGCTGAAGCGACTTGGACAATGGCGCTGTAATCGCAAGCCACAATATCAACACTATGAATAAGCCAAGCAAGGCAGCGCTGGTACGGCTAAACCACCACCAGCGCGTCTTGCCGAGGATAAGACGCCGTGTCGACGCTGGCTTTGCGTCGGGATTCCAAGGCTGCGGGTCATTGGGAAAGCGCCGCGCATAGTCTTCATCGAAGGCCGCAAGACGACCATCAATATCCGAAGGAATGTCAGAAGAGGAGCGCCGGAAAAGCATCGCGTGGCTGTATTATATCGATATAACGGTGAATGCGAGGGTATATTTACGCTTTTCGCTGAACCTCAGATGAAGCCGCTTCGAAGCGTCCACCCGCATCCAGCCAATAGCGTCCAAATTTTCTGCAGACCGGGCTAGGCCCTGCCGAGATCGCCTTTACCGACGGTCCCGCTCGCCATTTCAAGCATGCGGTCGAGGCTCTTTTTGGCAGCCAAACGGACGGTTTCGTCGAGATGAATTTGCGGCTGCAGGTCGCGCAGCGCGAGGTACAGCTTTTCCATCGTGTTGAGCGCCATATAAGGGCAGATATTGCATGCGCAGTTGCCGTCAGCCCCCGGCGCACCGATGAAGGTCTTGGTGGGCTCGGCCTTTTCCATCTGGTGAATGATGTGCGGCTCGGTCGCGACGATGAGCGTGTCGCCCTTTATCGTCTGCGCATATTGCAAGATACCGCTGGTGCTGCCGACATAATCGGCATGATCGATAATATGCGGCGGGCATTCGGGATGCGCTGCCACTGGAACGCCGGGATACTGCGCTTTCAGTTTCAGCAGCTCGGTTTCCGAAAACGCCTCATGCACAATGCACACGCCCGGCCACAGCAGCATGTCACGGTTGAACTTACGGCTCAGATAGCCGCCCAAATGACGGTCCGGGCCAAAAATGATTTTTTGTTCGGGGGGAATCTGGCTCAAAATCGTCTCGGCGCTTGAGGACGTGACGATGATATCAGACAGCGCTTTCACTTCCGCCGAACAATTGATGTATGTCAGCGCGATATGGTCAGGGTGCGCTTCGCGGAACGCCTTGAATTTGCCGGGGGGGCACGCATCTTCCAATGAACAACCCGCCGCCATATCGGGCAAAATGACTGTCTTTTGCGGGCTCAATATTTTCGCGGTCTCGGCCATGAACTTGACGCCGCAAAACGCGATGACATCCGCGTCGGTTTCCGCCGCACGCTTGCTGAGCTCAAGCGAGTCACCGACAAAATCGGCAAGGTCCTGAATTTCCGGCTTTTGGTAATAATGCGCGAGAATGACCGCGTTGCGTTCTTTTTTCAGCCGCTGGATTTCAGCGAGCAGGTCAAGGCCTTGCAGATTTTCGCGGGGCGTCGGGGCGTTCATGCTATCTTACCTTTGCGTTGCAGATTTGTCATCGGCATCTCGAGTGAAGCCCTATGTGGTCGATAAGGCCGATCGAAACAAGTTCTGGCGCGCGCTTTTACGGTGTTTTTTACGGGATTAAATGCCAACCTTCACCTTGCGCAGCGACCCGGCCCTGATTTTGCAAATCGATGAGATGCGCCAATACCGACCGGCCGGCAGCACCCGTCAAACGCGGATCGAGCCCCTTGTACATCGCGGCGACCATGTCGGGAATGTGCCCCTCGCCTGCCTCAAGCAAATTCAGAATCTGGCGTTCCCTCTGGCGCCGGTGACCAATCATGCCGCGCACAAGCTGCCGAGGGTTTTCAACCGCTGGCCCATGTGCGGGGTAATAAATACGATCGGTGCGCTCATATAATTTTTGCAAGCTCGCCAGATAGTCGCTCATATCACCATCGGGCGGGCTGACGACGCTGGTGGACCATTTCATGACATGATCGCCCGTAAACAGCGCCCCGCTCTCGACCAGTCCGTAACATATATGGTTGCTGGTGTGGCCGGGGGTCGTGACGGCTTCCAACGTCCAGCCGTCGCCTGAAATACGCTCACCATCGGCAAGGATGCGGTCGGGGGCGTAGTCCGGGTCAAAAGCACTATCGGAACGCGGGCCATCGTCCCGCAAGACAAGCGGCGCACAACCGATGATTGGCGCGCCCGTAGCCGCCTTTAACGGTGCCGCCGCGGGAGAATGATCGCGATGCGTGTGCGTGCACATAATCGCCGCGACACGCTTACCGGCAACAGCGCGCAAGATCGCCTCGACATGACCCTCGCCATGGATATCAGCCGGATCGCCAATGCTCATTCCGGTACCGGCTGGGCCCGGGTCGATTACCGCGACATCGGACCCTGCGCCCACCAACCAAGTTTGCGTGCCTGTATAGGTGTACGGCGAGGCATTGGGCGCAAGCACGCGGCGCACCAATGGCTCATGCTGCTCAGTTTCGCCAGCTTCTATGCTATCGGGCCAATTGCTCATAACATGGCTATGGCGCAATGCGGAGCAAAGAAAAAGGGGCGGTTCGCGAAAACCGCCCCAATTGGTCTTTTAAATGCGTACGCTGGCCGCCCAGCGAACGGATTTCCGTTTATTCCGCCGCGTCGCCTTGCGCTTCGAGCTTACGAATTTGCAGGTCAAGTTGTTTCACGACATCTTCGCGAACACCCTTGGGCATGTCCTTGTCCTTCCGAATTTCGTCACGCGCCTCGCGCAAGCCTTTGATCGCTTCGGCTCGTGCCAATTTGGCTTGTCCTTTGCCGCACATAACCAACCGAACGCGCGATTTATGCTTGCCGTCAAACCCGCTGACATCGGTGGTCACCGGCTGGCCGTCACGACAGTCCTTGGTCATTTCACTAATATCGATTTCGGGGATATATGAAGCGATATCCATGTCGCCCATGACGCGAATAGTTTCCACACGGCGGATTTTGGCGGGTGCGGGCGTATTGCCTTCAGCACCCTTTGCGCTGTCGGCCTGCGCCACAGCATCTTCAGCCTCTTCCCGGGATTTTTCGGCCCCATCGATCAATTTTTCGACGTCTTCCGGCGACAATTTCTTATCGGTGCGGAAGATGAAGGTTTTTCCGTCACGTTCGACCTTGGTCACTTCGCCACCCGTGTCGTCATGACCCACTATGTCGACCGTCTCACCGTCGCGCTTCAGCTTAATTATCCGGACCTCGCGCTTAACCACTTCAGGCTTGCCCTCGTCCGTCGCCACTTTGTCCTGCGCAACCACCGCGGGAACTATTGTGGCGGTCAGCGGCAATATGATTGCAGCAGCAGTTATGATTCCAATCTTGCCAAGCGAACGGCGGGTATTGCTGGTGTCCTTCATCGTTATTCTCCTCAATCGTTCAATTATGGTTTTGGGTGAATTCAGTGCCGTCGCAAAGGTCGGCACGCCGTCAAATGCTGTCTTCGCCAACGCCTGACCGTACATCGCGCGTTCTTCCGGCCCCTTTCCCGCCAGCACGCGCGCATCGCACGCCGCTTCCTGATCGAACCGGAATGCGTTCCAGCTGATCCACGCAACCGGGTTGAACCATTGCAGGCACAGGATGATGAAAGCGGCCAGATTAGCGAACAGATCGCCCGATTTGTGATGCGCCATTTCATGCGCAATCGCCAGATCGCATTCGGCAGGCGAATAAGCTTTGGTGAAATCCTGCGGCACCGCGATCACCCGGTGAAAAAGGCCAAAAGCCAATGGTCCGGCCACCTGATCAGATGCGACGATTTTGACGCCGTCGACAACCGCGACTTCTGTAGCTTCGGACAATAGGTCATCGCGCATTGCGGCGTAGCGGATCATCTGGACCATGAACAACAGCACCGCACCGCCAAGCCAGGTCATCACACCGAGTGCCAGAAAATCGATCGTAGGGAGGGCATCGACCGGGTTCGCCGCAGTCGCCATAGCATTCGGGGACGATAGCCCTGCGAGCACAGCATCCCTCACCGTGTCTTGGATAGCAATGCCGCTGTCAGCGGTTAAACTGGATGGCCCTTCGAGCGTGGGCATGCACACACGGGCAGCGGGTATCAGCCAAAGCGCATATGCGATGGTCGGACCAAAATATTTGGCGACGGGCCGCCGCACCATCAAAATAGCGGCCATCAGCAATGTCGTTGTCAATAAGGTATCAAACAGCCAAGCGCCCATGAAGTCAGCGTTCATGATTTCATCTCCCGCAACAGCCTTTCGATTTCGGAAATGTCAGCGTCGCTCAGCTTTTCCTGCTCGGCAAGATGCGCAACCAGCGGCATGAACCGCCCCCCAAAAAGCCGGTCGACCAGCCGCTTGGATTCATGCGAAACATAGTCCTCGCGATCAATAAGTGGGGAGTATAAGAACCGGCGTCCGTCGGCGCGATGTTCAACAGCCGCCTTGGTCAGCAGGCGCGACAGCAAGGTTTTCACGGTGGGTAACGACCAGTCACGATCATCTGGCAATCGCGCAGCAACGTCCGTCGCCGTCAACGGCGCGCGTTCCCATAGGATTTCCATGATTGTTAATTCAGCGTCGCTAATACGTTCTGATGACATTTTGAAATCTCCGACTACAGACGTAGTCGATTCGACTACATCTGTAAACGTCGTTTGTCTGCCATTGTCGGTTTTTTGTCGAACGCCTTTACAGCCGGGCATCGGGCAAAGGACAAATTAAATGGCCATGTAACTGATATAAAACATTTTTCAGTATATGGCATGGCAGGTGCCTATATGACTATGTTCAACACCCACTCAGCCAGGACGGGTGGTTTGCGTCTGGCCTCGCACCACCCGTCCTCGCTTTCTCCCGCTGAATTTTGAAAACAAAAAAGGCTGGAACCCATTGAGGATTCCAGCCTTTTTTAAATTTTTGTCGCGTGATGGATTACATGCGGAAGCGCAGGCTTGCACCCATGTAACGATCTGCATCACGTGGGATATGCAAACGCTGGCCAGCGCTGGTGTTCAGCAACACATAGCTTTCGTCTGTGATGTTGCGGACGATGAAGGTCAGGCGCCAGTTGTCTTCGGCATCCGAATATCCAACGCTTGCATTCCACAGACCATAGCTGTCGATTGGTCCGCTTTGGCCCAGATCAGAGAACTGGCTGCCAACATGGTTGTAGCTGGTCCGCAGATAAACCTTCGCATCTTTACCGAACATATTGAACGGCGATTCGTACGATGCGCCGATGTTCCAGCTCCACGTTGGAGCCAAAGGCAGCTTTGTGCCGTTGCGGGCATCAGGTGCATTGGTGAGCGGGTTCGGGTTGAACTTGCGCACCTTTGCATCTGCATATGCAACACTGCCGAACAGGTCGAGACCTTCAACCGGGTTGGCAAGTGCATCAAGTTCGAAGCCGGTGCTGCGAACCTGACCCGCGTTGGTCAGGTTGGTAACAACTGCGCCATTCAAAAGCACAAAGTTGTTCGCTTGGAACCCGTCATAGGTCACTTGGAATGCCGACGCATTCAATTGAATGCGGTTGTCAGCAAACTGGCTCTTAATGCCAGCTTCAAACGAATCTGATGTTTCTTCATCGATCGGCACTGCGTTGACGGGTGCCGTGTGGTTGAAGAATACGTTGAACGCTGGGCCCTTATAGCCACGCGTGTAGCTGCCATAGACCATGACATCGTCCGTTGGCTTCACAGTAAGCACTGCCTTGCCGGAGAAATTGCTGTTGCTAGACGATCCGGTGGACAGCGCCGTTCCGTTACCGCCGGATGCAACTGTGCCACCAGCAGGCGAACCCGAGATGCCGGCACCCGTTGCCGCCGCGCCATTGGTGCGGTTTACGCCTGGTGCACGGTTGTGCGTGTAATCGATAGCGTCATGCGTCCAGCGCATGCCAACGGTTAGACCGATGCGATCGGTGAAATCATATGTTGCCTGACCGAAAACAGCATAATTTTCGATATCAACTAAGCTGTTTGATGTGGCAGTCGGGAACAATGTATTGACCGTATCTGTAAGGTTACAGGGACGCGCACCCGTAATCGGATCAACAGGCGAAGTGGATGTCGTGCACGTGGTAACGTCACGCGTGAAGTTCTGCGTATTTTCGGATTTCCAGTAAAATGTCCCGACCTGATATTTGAACGCCTTGCTTTGGTCTGACGCCAAACGCACCTCAAGCGAGCTTTGGTTGGTTTCGACAAAACCACGGTCATGCAATTGTGGAGTACCAACAACAGCGCGGGGCAAGAAATCGCCTTCGCGGATTTCTGTATTGTTCCAGTTACGATATCCGTAAATCGCGCTCAACGTGTAGTCAGAAAATACATCGAAATCTGCGTTTATCGTGACGCCGACTTGACGATCCAACGATTCCGTTACGAGATTATGGTTCACGAAGCGCTGATTTTCGCCTTGGGCCACGCCCAACGGCAGGTTCAGCTCTGCGTCCAGCGCCGCACCGCGCGAAACGCCGGTGACTTCGCCACAGCAATCATCATCGGCTTCATAATAATCTGCGATGAGTTTGATCCGTGCGGGACCATTGTTAAAATCAAGCAATCCACGGAAACCGACATGCTCATAACCATTCACTTTGATATTCGCACCGCCGAATATGTTGGTGATATTGCCTTCATAAGTGCCGTAAAATGCGTTTGCGCGGAACGTCAGGCTTTCTGCGACTGGGCCGGAAACGGTTGCACGGCCACGATATTCGCCACCTTCAAAACCCTCTACGGTAACTTCGCCTTCAAGCGTGTCGGTACCACCTTTTGAAACGACGTTGATAAGACCAGCAGACGCGTTCTTGCCGAACAATGTGCCTTGTGGACCACGCAATACTTCAAGACGCTCGATTTCGACGAGATCAGCGAATGCCTGACCTGAACGGCTGAGGACCACACCGTCAACGACAGTCGAAACGCTTGGTTCGGCCGCGATCGAGAAAGAGATGGTTCCAACGCCGCGCAACACAACTGCCGAGTTGGCGTTGGTCGTACCCTTGCGGAATGTTACCGATGGAACGAGCTGACTCAGATTCTCAAGGCTGGTTGTGCCTGCCGCTGCCAAGGTATCGCCAGAAACGGCGGTGATGGCGATTGGCACATCCTGCACATTTTCTTCGACCTTCTGGGCCGTAACAACAATTTCCTCAACCTGCGCAAACGCTGGTGCCGAAATCCCTAGCGCGATTGCGCTGGTGCCGAGCAATGCTGCCCGAACAAGGTTCGTCTTTTTATACGTTGAAAAATACATCCTGTGCCTCCCTTAATTGCCGCCCGCTTGTGGCAGTTTCAGAGAAGTTGGACCCCTGAAACCATGCAGGTCGACGTGATAGTCGTTGATAACGGGGTTGATGTAACCAACACCGCTTGATATGTCTAGCGGTGTCATATAGCGACAATATTTAGGCAAAAACTGTGGCAATGATGCCATAGTGCCTGCCTTTACCGCGAGAGGGACAGACGTTGCCATTTACAGTCATCATGCATCCTGAAGGTTTTGACCTGCTGCATGATGATGTCAGCATGTTGTCGCACCGGAATGGCGCGCCTGCGATCAGCATCGGTATTGGCGCGCCTGATCTGGAAATGGTGCGCGGCAATTTTCGCATAGACGACATCGTTGACACACGCTTGGCGCTTGATTGCTTCGCCCAAGTCGATGGCGGTATCCGGCTTTGGAACGCAAAGCGGCCTGACGTCGTCGCAACGCTGGTGCTTGAGGAACGGGCGCTGCAATCCATCCTCACATTTCGTTGCACAGATCCGGCCTTTAACCGGCTTTGGATAGATATGCAGTGCGCGACGTCCGAAGCCTTTTGGGGTGGCGGCGAACAGATGTCCTATCTGCGCCTCAACGGCAGGCGTTTTCCGTTCTGGACATCGGAACCCGGCGTTGGCCGCGATAAATCGACCGCGCTTACGCAGACGATGGATGCCGATGGCTTGGCCGGCGGTGATTATTGGACCACCAACTATCCGCAGCCAACATGGGTAAGCAGTGCGCGTTATGCGGTGCACCTCGAAACGGCGGCCTATTCGGTGCTTGATCTGACGGACGCGGGTAGGGTTGGCGTCGAATGCTGGTCGGCAAATGTCGATCTGGAGCTTTTTGACGCGCCGACGCTGCCCGCGCTTGTGTCCAAAATGTCGGATCGCTTTGGTCGCCAGCCTGCCCTGCCCGATTGGGCCATTTCCGGTGCCATCGTCGGGCTGAAGGATGGTGCCGACACCTTTGACCGGTTCGAAAAAATTGCAGCCTCTGGCGCCGCTATTACGGGTCTGTGGTGCGAAGATTGGGTTGGCATTCGTCAGACCAGCTTTGGCAAACGATTGTTCTGGGACTGGAAATGGAATGCTGCGCGCTATCCCGATTTACCCGCACAAATCGCGGCGCTTGCCGATCGCGGCATTCGCTTCCTTGGCTATGTAAACCCGTATCTGGCGGTGGATGGGTCGCTGTATCAAGAGGCCCGCGCCGCCAACTTCCTCGCGCTGCGGCAGGACAGCGACGAACCTTATGCCGTCGATTTCGGCGAATTTGACGCAGGCGTTGTGGATTTCACCAACCCTGCCGCCGCGGCGTGGTTTGCCGAACGCATCATCGGTCAGGAAATGCTCGACTTCGGGCTTTCGGGATGGATGGCGGATTTTGGTGAATATCTGCCGACCGATGTGCGCCTGTTCGATGCGGCCGACCCGATGGAGGCGCATAATCGCTGGCCGGTGCTTTGGGCAAAGGTGAATGCAGACGCCATCGCATCGCGCAGCAAAACGCATGACGCGACATTTTTCATGCGCGCCGGTTTTTCGGGCGTGCAGGCGCATTGCCCCTTATTGTGGGCAGGCGACCAATGCGTCGACTTCACCCGCCACGACGGTATCAACACGGTCATCACGGCGGCATTATCGTCGGGCTTGCTGGGCAACGCGTACCACCACAGCGATCTCGGCGGATATACCAGCCTGCATGGCGTGGTCCGGACCGCAGAATTGATGCACCGTTGGATTGACTTGGCGGCCTTTGCACCCGTCATGCGCAGTCATGAGGGCAATCGTCCTGCAGACAATCTGCAACTCGATAGCAGCGCCGAAATACTCACGCATTTTGCCCGCATGAGCCAAGTGCATGCCCGCCTTGCCCCATATGTCCGCGCCTTGTCTGACGAGGCCGTTGCGACCGGCCTGCCGCTTCAACGTCCGTTGTTCCTGCACTATGACGATGCAGCCTATTACGACATTCAGGACCAATATCTCTATGGCGCGGACATGATTGTCGCACCTGTGGTCGAAGAGGGCGCCACGAGCCGCAAAGTTACGTTGCCAGATGGGGATTGGGTCCATCTTTGGTCCGGCGATGTTTACGCCAAGGGCATATATGACATCGCGGCTCCGCATGGGCAGCCACCCGTGTTCACCCGCAAGGACAGCGCTCACGCGGCACTGTTCAGCGCGATCACGCGGGAATGCAGGTCATGAACAGCCGATCCAATATCCGTGATGTTGCAAAGCTCGCCGGTGTGGCCGTCAAAACCGTCAGCCGCGTGCTCAACAACCACCCATATGTCAGTGCAGACACCAAAGCGAAGGTCGACGCCGCAATGGCGGAGCTGCGCTTTTCGCCCAGCATCGCAGCGCGCATATTGGCGGGCACGAAGTCGGGCCAAATTGCGCTGATTTATGACAATCACAGCCCTTATTACATGCACCAGATCATGCAAGGTTGCTGGGACCGCTGCCATGAAGAAGGCATGCGCCTGATTGCCCAGCCCGTCGACGTGTCCGACCCCGATGTGGGCGAACAGGTGCGCGGCATGGTCCGGCAAACGCATGTGGATGGCGCGATATTGTCTTCACCCGTCACCGATTGCGGCCCCGTGCTGAACGTCCTTGAAGCCATGAACATCCCCTTCGTGCGCATTTCGCCCGGCACCAACCATGCGCTTACCAGCTCGGTATTCATGGATGATATGCAGGCCGCGGACGACATGACGACGCACCTCATCAACATCGGTCACCGGCGGATTGCCTTTATCAAGGGCCATGCGAACCATATGGCGAGTGCGGAACGTCAGGCAGGATATGAACGCGCGCTGAGCCGCGTCGGCATATCGGTGGATCCCGAATTGATCGCAGAGGGTCATTTTGATTTTGAGAGCGGCGTTGCGGCGACCGAACTGTTTCTGTCGCTGAAATATCCCCCCACCGCCGTCTTTGCATCAAACGATGACATGGCCTCGGGTGTCCTTGCCGTGGCCCATCGCCGCGGCATTCAGGTACCTGAACAATTGTCTGTCGCAGGGTTTGACGACACCACGCTTGCCCGCGTTGTTTGGCCGCCCTTAACCACCGTGCGCCAGCCTGTACGCGATCTGGCGTCAACCGCTGCCGACCTATTATTTGGCGAGGGCGGGATTGAGCATCGCCGCCTTCCCCATGAACTCATCAGCCGCGAGTCGGTTGCCCCACCTTATTTACCTTCACTGAAAAAGAGCAAAAACACATGACCCTTCCAACACCCCCGTCCACACGCCTTTTGGGCAAGAGCGGTATTGAAATTTCATCGATTGCCTGGGGCATGTGGCGCTTTGCGGGTCTCGAATTGTCCGCAGCGCGGGCGGCCATTGATGCAGCGTTCGAAGCAGGCATCACCCTTTTTGATACGGCGGACATTTATGGCTTTGGTGAACAAGGCTTTGGCAAGGCCGAGGAGCTGCTTGGCCGCGTATTTGCCGAGGCACCGGAATATCGTGACCGGATGGTGCTGGCCACCAAGGGCGGAATTACCCCGCCGACGCCATATGACAGCAGCGCGGAATATCTGACCAAGGCGATTGATGACAGCCTGTCGCGTTTGGGCACGGAATATGTCGACCTGTGGCAAATCCACCGTCCCGACATCCTCACTCACCCGCAAGAAATCGCACGGACCATCGAAGACGCGCATAAAGCCGGAAAAATCCGCGCCTTTGGTGTGTCGAACTTCACGACGGCGCAAATCACGACCTTGGCACAGTTCAGCAGTGTTCCGATTGTTTCGACACAGCCGGAGCTTTCCCCATTGCGGATCGATACCATCGAAAATGGCGAGCTTGATCAAGCCATCGCCATGGATTTGGCGGTGTTGGCATGGTCCCCACTTGGCGGCGGTCGCATCGGCGATCCCGGCGATACACGCGAACAAAATGTTGCGGCAGCCTTGTCGAGCGTTGCGGCAGCACATGGCGTTTCGCGCACCGCAGCGGCCTATAGCTGGATCATGGCGCACCCTGCCCGCCCAATCCCGATTGTCGG
>JBEEIJ010000077.1:0-4229 GCA_041169905.1 Pseudomonadota bacterium
CGGAGCGGCTTTTGTCGCTGACCGGCCTGACACCCGAAGGGTTGCGCAGCTCCATCATGGAACGCGGCACGCAAGCGGCGATATTATCCTTTCTTGAGGCTTATGAGCCCGACCTCATCGCTTGTGCTGCGGTTATCGGGGTGTCGCCTGCATTACTTGTACAGGCACGGCAGGAGTTAGAAGCATGAGTAGGCCATTGCTAATTTCCGATTGCGACGAGGTGCTGTTGCACATGATCGTGCCCTTCCGCGATTGGCTGGACGACGCGCATCATATTCATTTTGACCTCGTCCACGGCGATTGGGGCGAGGCATTGCGCCACAAGCATGATGGCACGGTGGTTGAACGCGGCATGGTCTGGGACTTGCTGAACGGTTTCTTCGATACCGAAATGCATCGGCAGCAAGCGATTGACGGCGCGGTCGAAAGCCTCAACCGGCTGCGCGAACATGCCGATGTCGTTATCCTCACCAATTTGCTCGACCACCGCGCCGGGCCACGGACCGAGCAGTTGAAGGCCGTGGGTATCGACGCGCCAGTCTATTGCAACCAAGGCGGCAAGGGCGAGGCGCTTGGCCGGATTTTGGACGCATATAAACCCAGTATTGCCGTATTCGTCGACGATCTTGGGCATCAGCATGAGTCCGTTGGCGAGCAGCATCCCGACGTCTGGCGGCTGCATTTTGTTGGTGAGCCGTTGCTGTGGGACCGCGTGAAGCCATCGAAATCAGCGCATGCGCGGCTGGATCGTTGGGCGGACGCGGAAGTTTGGATTAGGGAGCGGCTGGTTGCGAATGCGCCAGCACCCCATTTGGAAAAGGTAGCATGATGATAGAAGCAAAATTGGCCGAACTCGGCATTACCCTCCCTGCACCCGCCGCGCCGGTCGCATCCTATGTGCCCGCAGTCGAAGCCAACGGAATGCTGTTCATTTCGGGTCAGTTGCCCTTTGTCGATGGCAAGGTTGTCACCGGCAAAGTCGGCGGTACGCGCAGTCTTGAAGAGGGTAAGGCCGCTGCCAAAGCGTGCGGAATCATGCTGATCGCACAAATGAAGGCCGCGCTTGGCGGCGACCTCGACCGCGTGGAACGCATCGTCAAGCTTGGCGTATTTGTCGCATCGACCCCTGACTTCACCGACCAACCCGAAGCCGCCAATGGCGCGTCGGACCTGATGGAAGCCGTGTTCGGCGACGCGGGCAAGCATGCACGTGCGGCTGTCTCTGTCCCCGTATTGCCACGCGATGCAACGGTCGAAATCGACTGTGTGGTCAAGGTTCGAATCTAAGAACGGATGTGGAAATATCACCGTAGTCCTGAGCCACCAGCGCCTGGGCGCTGGTGAAAGTCGAAGGGCGCTTCTCCGGTTCGGGCCGCCCTTCGACGGACGCAGTCGTTGCACGACTGCTGCTCAGGGCTACGGTAATTATGGGGCCGAAGCCATGACACGCGACTGGATGTTTCATTGCTACATATTGAAATGTTCCGACGGCTCATATTATGTGGGACACACCGAGAATATGGAGCAGCGCCTGGCAGAGCATCAGTCGGGGGCGTTTCCGGGCTATACGTATAAGCGTCGACCGGTTGAGTTGATTTGGAATGACGCATTCCAGACGCGTGACGATGCCAAAACTGCGGAAAAGCAGATCAAGGGTTGGAGCAGGGCTAAAAAAGAAGCGTTGGCTCAGGGTGATTGGGATCAGATATCGGAGTTAGCCAAATGCCGCAGCCGCAACCGATGACCACCCTTCGACAGACGCAGTTGCTGCACAACTGCTGCTCAGGGCCACATTGCGATGTCGATGTCTGAAGTCACCGCCGAACTTTTAAGCAAGGTCAGCGATATTCCCGCGGACCAGTGGGATGCGCTGAACCCGCGCGGCAATCCGTTTGTGGCCCACGCGTTTTTGGCGGCGTTGGAGGAATCGGGCAGTGTGGGTCCGGGCACGGGCTGGTCGCCTGCGCCGATCATGATCCGCGATGCGGACGGCATTCCCGCGGCTGCGCTTCCTGCCTATCTTAAGAGCCACAGTCAGGGCGAATATGTGTTCGACCATCATTGGGCGGATGCGTTTGAACGGGCGGGCGGGCAATATTATCCCAAGTTGCAGATTGCCGCGCCCTTCTCGCCAGTGCCGGGGCCGCGATTGTTGTTGCGCGACCCAGCGCTTGCGCCCGCGATGTTGGCCGCCGCTGAAGCAGTCGTGGACCAAAATGGCCTGTCGTCTGCGCACGCAACTTTTGTCGAAGAAGCCGAGTTGGATGCGTTTCGTGCGGCGGGGTGGCTGACGCGCATGGGCACGCAATTTCATTGGCAAAACCGCGATTATGCCGACTTTGACGGTTTCCTTTCGGCCTTGTCGTCGCGCAAACGCAAGGCCATTCGCAAGGAGCGTGCCGCTGCACAATCCGCCGTGCGTATTATGCAAATCAACGGGGCGGACATCACGGTTGATGACTGGGATGCCTTTTGGGTATTTTACCAAGATACCGGAGCGCGCAAATGGGGGCAGCCATATCTGACGCGCGCGTTTTTTGACCTTATCGGCGAAAGCATGAAGGACAGCATTGTCCTGTTCCTTGCGTATGATGGCGACCGGCCGATTGCGGGTGCGCTAAACTTTGTCAGCCCCGATTGCCTCTATGGCCGTTATTGGGGCTGCACCCGCGACGTGCCATTTCTGCATTTTGAATTGTGCTATTATCAGGCCATCGATTACGCGATTGCCCATGGCTTGCCGCGTGTCGAGGCGGGCGCGCAGGGTGAGCATAAGCTGGCACGCGGATATGAGGCGGTGCCGACATATTCAGCGCATTATATCGCCAATGCAGGCTTTCGTTCCGCGGTTGCCGATTTCCTTGCCCGCGAAAGTCAGGCGATGGAGCGGCAGATAGAATTTCTGGGCGAAATGGCGCCGTTTAAGAAGGGCTAAGTCGTCCACGAACAGGCAGGATTTCGGTGTTGCAATCGCCTCTTTAATCGCGCAATTAAATGGGTGAGAGAGGAATCAGCCATGAGCAAACCAAGTCCCCAAGAATTAGCGGATTTCGAAAAGCAGTGCGATGCGTGGTTCGCCGAAAACACGGTGCGCGACCCGGGTTTTATGTTGCCGCTGACCTTCATGGAAGTTTCCACCGATCAGCAGTTTGATTTCCTGCGCAACTGGCAGCGCAAGGTTTACGAGGCAGGCTATTTCGGCATGTCCTGGCCCACCGAATATGGCGGCTATGGCATGCACCCCGAATATCAACGGATCGCCACACGCGTCATGAAAACGCATGACGCGCCGATCATGCTCAACGCAATTGCGAACGGTTGGACGGGTCCATTGCTACTCGACATTGGCCGCGAAGAGGACAAGCGCCGTTTCATTAAGCCCATGCTTTCGGCGGAAGAAATCTGGTGTCAGGGCTTTTCGGAGCCAGAGCATGGGTCCGACCTTGGCAGCGCGCAGACCAAGGCAGTGCGCGATGGCGATGAATATGTCATCAACGGTTCGAAGATCTGGACATCATTGGGCGACCGCGCCGATTATATGATCCTGCTCGCGCGCACATCGAATGACGGGCCAAGCAAATATGCGGGGCTATCGTTCTTCCTCGCGCCGATGAAGATCCCCGGCGTTGAAACCCGCCGCCTGAAGAAATTGACGGGCGAATATGGTTTCACCCAATGTTTCTTCACCGATGCCCGCATTCCTGCGTCAGGCCTCGTCGGCGAAGAAGGGCAGGGCTGGATGGTCGCGATGAAGACGCTTGAGTATGAACGCGGCGCGAAGGTCAATCCGGTCGGCGGGTATTTCGTCAAGGAAATGGACGTCATGGGCGTCATCGATATGGCCCGTTCGGCAAAGCGCGGCGGTAAGCCTGTGCTCGACGATCCCGTCATGCGCGACAGGCTGGTCGATTATATGATCGAAATACAGGCGCTGAACCTCAACAACCAACGCCGCCGTATGGCGCCGCTGACCAGTGACCGTCCGATGGGTCTTGCGCTCATGAACAAGCTGGCGCGTACGGAGTTGGTCCGCGAACTCACCGAATTCTCGCTCCAGTTTCAAGGAACGCGCGCGGGCTATTATGTGGGTGACGAAAATGCGGTCGATGACGGCTATTGGCACCGTTCGTACCTGAACAGTTTTTCCGCCACCATCGGCGGGGGCACCAGCCAGATCCAAAAGAATATCATCGGCGAACATGTGCTCGGTTTGCCCAAGGGGCGGTGAG
>JBEEIJ010000078.1:0-6360 GCA_041169905.1 Pseudomonadota bacterium
ACGGGCACCGCGACGGGTCGAAGGATGGCGACCTGTTCCAACCGGTCGAGCGCTTTGCGCGCATCGCTGAAACGTTTCGCCCGTGCCATCCATGATTGCGCGATGGATGCGCCGGGCAACGCCGCAATCTCGTCCGCAGCAAGATCAAGCTTGCCTGCATCGACCAGCGCTTCGGCGCGGATCAGCCGTTCATTTGGCGCGAGTGATGGTCCGTTTTCTTTGCGCAGCACGAACAGTTCTGACAATTCCCGCTTCACCGTCGCCCACGTGCTATCGTCGCGATTACCTGTCAAAAGCACCGGCGCCAGTCCGCGCAATTCGGTTTTCAAGGCATCAACCGTGACCGGCGCTTGTCCTGCAGATAATATCGCGGCAACAGATTGCGGCTGGGTGGCGCCAAAACGCAGGCGCAACTGTTCGGCAAGATTGCCCAGCGGCGCACCTTTATCTATCGCACCCCGCACTGCATAAATGAGCAGCAACCCATCGGCGCGCGCGACTTCGGGCGAGAGCATATTGAGCGACGGGTAGCTTGGAACCATTTGGTCGGTAACCGGCTGTGCTATAGCATCAGCATCGGTGGCGACCACATTGCCCACTGCCCCAGTGGATGACTCGGCCGCCACGGGGGCATCGGTGGATGTGATAAAACCATATTTGTCGGCGATCACATAAGCGACAATCGCGCCGCCGACGAAGGCACACAAAATAAGCAGCATGATGTGCTTGAATGTGAATCCACGGCGTGATGTCGTGGTCGCTGTTTGAAAATCGGTCATGTTGCTCCTTCAATAGCGGCATTCGGCGGCAGGGCGCAATCTATCCTTGTAAAATGCTGTTCTATTGCGTCCATTAACGCAGCGTCATTTGGTGCGGCGGCAACAATTATCTGTGCCCAGCCGTCGCCAGCGCTTGCTGCGATGGCGTTCGAAAACGTCGCGAGCGCAATTTTGCTCCGCGATAGGCCGCCCGCATCGCAGAGACCGGCAAAGTGCGCCGCCGCGCGTGACGAATGCAGAATGACCGCATCGCATAGTTCAACCTGCGCGGCGAAGTGCGCTGGCGTTTCCAGCGCCGCGCTGCGGTACACGATAGCTATATCAATGTGGACGCCAGCAATCTGCGGAACGGCGCTGTGGTCTTCACCTGCAAGCCATAAGAGCTTGGTGTGACCGTCTGCGGCAGCAACGCCGACAAGCGCTTTCACGCCATTGGATCCGGTCGCAGCAACCGGCAAAGACAAATGGGCCAGCGCGCTGGCGGTTGCACTACCGACGGCATAGATCGGGATGTCGCGCGCGCTTTCCAAAAATCCAGTTGCGGCGCGCGCAGCATTGCCGCTGGTCAAGACAATCGCGTCATATCCGTCAACCGACACCGATGGCGGCGGCAGATGTTCAATGGCGAACAGGGGCATAAGCACGGGCGCATATCCTGCGGCTGCAAAGCGGCGGGCGGTGGCATCCGCCCCTGGTTGCGGCCGGATAATCAGCACCTTCACGAAGCGAACATGCTCCGCAGTTCATCACTGGCATTTGCCAGCAATTGATCTGCCAATTGTGCCGGACCATCGCCCCGCGCGTCATAGACGATTTCGCCCGTATGCATTTCCCGGCCATCCGCGGTGAAAACTTCACCTTTTAAGCGTATCTGGGCACCTTCGACCTGCGCCAACGCGGCGATGGGTGAGTGGCAATTGCCGCCTAATGCTTCAAGCAAGGCACGCTCGGCCTGCACGGCGACAAAGGTGTCCACATCGTTGATTGCCGCCAGAAACGGGACGAGCTCATTGCGGCTGGTCAATCGGTCAATGCCCACAGCACCTTGCGATGCCGCCGGCAAAAACTGGCTCAGCGGCAATGGCGCACCGACATTGCGCATGCCCAACCGGTCCAATCCGGCCGCAGCCAAAAGTGTCGCGTCCGCATGACCATTTTCAATATGCGCCAAACGGGTTGCAACATTGCCGCGCAAGGGGACGATCCGCACATCAGGGCGGGCACGTTGGAGTTGCGCCGCGCGCCGTGGGCTTGATGTCCCGACCCGCGCACCATGCTTTAGATCGTCCAGCGACGCTGCACCAATCAATCGGTCACGTACGTCCGCACGCGGCAGCATGGCGGAAATGTCAAAAATGTCTGCGCGCACGGTCTCGACATCTTTCATCGAATGCACCGCGATATCGATCTGGTCATCCAACAGCGCACGTTCGAGCTCTTTGGTCCAAAGTGCCTTGCCGCCGATTTCGGCAAGCGGCCGGTCCTGAATCTTGTCGCCGGTGGCGAGCATCGGGACCAGAACAACGGCATCATCGGGCAGATTATGCGCCGCCTTGATGGCAGCCATCGTCATCTCCGCCTGCGCCAAAGCGAGCGGAGACCGGCGTGTTCCGATGCGTAACGGGCGGTCGGAGGAAAACGATATCATTGTCATGCGACTTGTCCATAGCGCCACGTCCACCTATGGGAAAGCGCAATGGCAATCATCCTTGGTCTTGAATCCAGCTGCGACGAAACCGCAGCGGCAATTGTGCGTTCCGACCGGACGATTTTGAGCCATGCCTTGGCTGGCCAGGAAGATCATCACCGCGCATTCGGAGGCGTCGTTCCCGAAATCGCCGCGCGCGCGCATGCCGAACTGATGACACCCTTGGTGGAAACCGCGCTCGCGGATGCAGGCATGACGTTACATGATATCGATGCCATTGCCGCAACCGCTGGCCCCGGCCTTATTGGCGGTGTCATGGTTGGGCTTGTTACGGCAAAGGCGCTGGCCATGGCGTCGGGAAAGCCGCTGATTGCCGTCAACCATCTTGAAGGCCACGCGCTTTCGCCGCGACTGGTCGATCCCGATCTCGCCTTTCCTTACCTCCTTCTGCTGGTATCTGGCGGCCATTGCCAGTTGCTGCGGGTAAATGGAGTTGGCGACTATAACCGGTTGGCCACCACCATCGACGATGCGGTGGGCGAAGCGTTCGACAAAACGGCGAAGATTTTGGGCTTGGGCTTTCCCGGTGGGCCAGCCGTCGAACGCGCAGCAGCATTGGGCAACGCAAAAAATGTACCGCTACCCCGACCGTTAAAAGGCGCTGATGAACCGCATTTTTCCTTTGCTGGCCTGAAAAGCGCCGTGCTGCGCGCGCATGAGACAGGACAGTATAAAGTCGAAGATATTGCCGCATCCTTTCAGCAAGCCGTTATCGACTGCCTGTACGACCGGATCCGCTATACGCTGGATCGTATTGATGCACCGGCTGCACTGGTTGTCGCCGGCGGCGTCGCGGCAAACGTGCCCATTCGCAATATGCTCGAGCAGCTTGCCGCAAGCCGTGGAATGCGTTTTGTCGCGCCGCCATTGTGGCTGTGCACCGACAATGGCGTGATGATCGCATGGGCTGGCGCGGAGAGATTTGCGATGGGTCTGACCGATGGCCTTGATTTTGTGGCGCGACCGCGCTGGCCGCTGGATCCCAACGCAGCACCCGCACGCGGTGCGGGCGTAAAGGCATGAGCCAGACGCCCTATCCGGTTGGTATCATTGGTGGCGGCGCATGGGGCACCGCGCTGGCCGCCGTCATGGCGCAAATCCACGATAACGTCCTCATCTGGGCCCGCGAAGAAGAGGCCGTGCAAAGCATAAACAACCGGCACGAAAACAGCCTGTTTTTGCCGGGCACAGCATTGTCGCCAAAGATTGAGGCGACAGCTGACCTCGCCCGCATGATCGCGTGTGAAAATTTGCTCATCGTGACCCCGGCCCAGCATGTGCGCGCCACACTGTCAGCGCTGCCGGATACGCAGGCACCTCTCATATTGTGTGCGAAAGGTATTGAGGCCGATACCCAAATGCTGGTGTCAGATGTCGCCGCGACAACGCGCCCGGGCAATCCGATTGCCGTTTTGTCAGGCCCCACATTTGCGCATGAGGTTGCTGCTGGAAAGCCCACAGCGGTCACGCTCGCGACCGCCGATCAGACGCTGGGTTCGGCATTGATGCGCCGCATCGCGACACCTTCCTTCCGCCCCTATTGGTCTGATGATGTTGTCGGCGCGGAAATTGGCGGCGCGGTCAAAAACGTACTCGCAATTGCATGCGGTGTCGTCGACGGCGCAGGCCTTGGCCTTAACGCGCGCGCGGCATTGATTGCGCGCGGCTTTGCCGAGATGCAGCGATACGGCCTTGCGCGCGGTGCGAAAGCCGAAACGCTGGCGGGCCTGTCCGGATTGGGCGATCTGGTCCTGACATGCAGCTCTGAAAATTCACGCAACTTTTCATTGGGCCGCGGCCTTGGGCAAGGCCAATCATCCGAAAGCCTGCTGGCCGACCGCAAGACGGTGGCCGAAGGCGCATATACCGCGCCGGTCCTGTTACAGTCGGCAACCGCGCTTAATGTCGAAATGCCCATCGTGAGCGCGGTATGCGCATTGCTTTCGGGATCAGCGGCCGTCGATGCCGTCATCACCGAATTGCTGGCGCGCCCGCTTAAGTCCGAAAGCTGGTAACGGCGGACCTAATCCGCTAGCGTACCAAAAGAGGCGATCCATTGACTGCAGCCAGAACCGACGAAGAAGATATTCAGGCACTCGCAAAGGGTGGGCGGACGAATGTGTTTGGTTTCCTGTTGCGGCTGGCCGCCCGCATACCATTTTTGTTTATCGCGGGCAGACTTTATGGCCCCGAAGCGCTTGGCCGCTTTGCCTATGCCATATTGATTATCGAATTTGTCGCGCAGCTTGCCTCACTTGGTCTGCGCCGCGGGCTCGCGGAATTGCTTGCGAAGGACGACCGCCCGCATGCCCACCTGATTGCGGATGCGTTTTTCGCGGCGATGGCGGCATCAGCGCTCGGCGCTGCATTTTTGATCATGCTGCCCGAGCTGATGTTTCCCAACAGCGGCATTAACGGGCTCGACCGGTTTCTGCCGCTCGCCATTTTTGCCATTGTCGCAACAGACATCGCTTTGTCCGCCTTGGCCTATAAATTCGATATCGCATCGACCGTGCGGGCGCGCGCCATCGTTGAACCGTGGACAATCAGCATCGCGGCAGGCGCGCTCTATTTCTATTCCGCGCGCGATGGGCTGATCCTGTCCTATGTCGCTTCGCTGGCAGCCGCATTGTTGTTTGCACTATGGCCCTTGTGGCGCAGCTATGGCTTTGCATGGGGATGGCGGCCCAGTGTGCAGCGTTCTTTGGTGATTGCCCAACGCAACCTGCCATTGGCCGCAGCGGACGCCGCAGAATGGGGCAGCAGGCGGCTGGACCTTGCCATATTGGGGCTATTTGCATCGCCGGCAGTGGTGGGTATCTATTATGTCGCGCAGCAGGTGGCGAGCCTACCACAGAAGCTCAAAACTAGCTTCGACCCGATATTGGGCCCCGTCATCACACGCAATTTACAGACCCGCAATTATGCCGAAATCGCCAAACAGGTCGGCCAGGTCGGCTTCTGGATTATCGCGGCGCAGGCCGGAATTGCACTGGCGCTTGGTATCCCCGGCGAGGCAGTCATGGGATTGATGGGTCCCGAATTTGTCGGCGGAGCAGCGGCGCTTGCCTTTTTACTGGCGGCCGAAGTCGCGGCGGCCACGGCGGTCGTCAGTGAATCCGCTTTGGTATATATGGCCCGTCACCGGAACCTGCTGATTTCAATCGGGATGTTGGCCGTGCAAACCTTGGTGAGCGTCGGCCTTATCATGTTGGTTGATGATATTCCCGTTAAGCCAGAATATGTCGGCCTGTGTCAGGCAGCAGCCGTTGCCTGCGGGCTGATGATATCGCTGGGTATTGGCTCGCTCATCAAATCGCGATTGCTGTCACGGCTATTGGGGCAGCCCATCCGCCTGTGGCGTTGGGCATTGCTGGTTGCAGTCGCCGCAGCAGCATTGCTCGGCATGGCCATCGTCAGCGTCCCTGCCCGTCTGGAATGGGTGGAACTGGCGATTGGTGTGCCTGCGATCCTTGGCCTTTATGGCTGGATTATCTGGCGCTGGGGCTTTGGCCCGGGAGACCGGGTGCTCTTCCGCAAGAAAAAGGATTAAGCCAGACGCTTGGCAACAAGCTCTGCAATGTCCGCTTCTGGCCGCGCGCCATAATGCGAAATAACCTCGGCAGCGCAAACTGCGCCCATGACAAGGCATTCGGACATCGGACGGCTCTGCGCGATCCCTGCAAACACACCTGATGCGAACAAGTCACCTGCACCTGTTGTGTCGACCAATTGGGCGACAGGCTCTGCGCCGACTTCGGTACGCACGCCATTTTCGATGGCGATTGCGCCATGTTCGCCGCGTGTGCAGACTAACAATGGAACCTTCGTCGCGATGGCCGAGACCGATGCTTCAAAATCATCGCTGTTGTT
>JBEEIJ010000079.1:0-5892 GCA_041169905.1 Pseudomonadota bacterium
CGGGGCTGACGTTCAGCAACCCGAAAGCAGCGCTGACATAGTGGAGAAATCATGAAGCGGATCAATATGTTTGCAGCGGCGTCAGTTGCTTTGCTCGCGCTTTCGGGCTGCGGCACCACCAGCGTGTTTGACCGTGACCGGCCAGATGAATTTGCCGTAAGCCGGTCAAAGCCGCTTCAGGTTCCAACCGAATTTGCTTTGCCCGCGCCGACACCCGATGCGCCGCGCCCGCAAGAAGACGACACAAAGCAACAGGTTTTGGACGCCATGTTCGGTAGCGCAGCACCTGCGCCCCGTCCGCAATCTGCCCAGTAAATGGATATGCATATGAAAACGAAATCAGCCCTACTCGCTATGGCGATCGCGACCCTGCCATTGTTGGCGGGTTGTTCCTCGGCGGGCAAAGAAGCAGCGCCATCCATTGGCCGTGCTGCGCCTTTGGTGGTTCCACCCGATTTCGCGTTGGAGCCAACTGCGGCAACGGCAATCCGCCCGGCCGATGGTGGTCAGGAACAGGTTTTGGACGCTTTGTTTGGCGGCATCGCGCCACGTTCCGCCGCTGAACGCGCGATCTCAACGAGTTCGGGCAATGCCGAAATGGGTATTCGTTCTTCGGTTGGTGACCCGCAGACCAATACGGTCAACAAAGGCAGCATCACCCGCGACATCATCGCCGCGCCCGAAGGCGACGGCCAAACCGCGCAGGCGGTTATTCCGGGTTAAGCGTTGAGAGCGCCGCGCGGGTTAAGCGCTGGCGCTCGCTTCTTCCACGCCGGCGCTGTTGTGGCGCAGCGCCTTTAGCACAGTTTCAACGATCTGCGGGGCATTCAGGCCTGCTTCGTCATATTGCTTTTGCGGGCTGTCATGTTCTTGGAACATGTCGGGCAGGCGCATCGTGCGAATTTTCAAGCCAGCGTCCATCAGGCCAGCGTCGCTCGCCAGCGTCAGCACATGCGCGCCAAGGCCGCCCACCGATGCTTCTTCGACCGTCACAACAACCTCATGCGTGGCGATCAGGTGGCGGATCATTTTTTCGTCAAGCGGCTTTGCAAAGCGCAAGTCGGCGACGGTGGTGCTCAGGCCCTTGGCATCCAGCGTTTCTGCCGCCTTCATCGCTTCGGCCAAACGCGTGCCGAGCGAGAGAATGGCGACCTTTTTACCTTCGCGGATGATCCGGCCTTTGCCGATTTCCAACTGCTGCGGCACTTCGGGCATCGCAACGCCGGTGCCATTGCCGCGTGGGTAACGGAACGCGATTGGGCCGCTGTCGTGCAGGACGGCGGTGTAGGTCATGTGGACCAGTTCAGCCTCATCAGCGGGCGACATGACGACCATATTGGGCAAGGTCGCCAAATAGGTAATGTCGAACGAACCCGCATGCGTGCTGCCATCGGCACCGACGAGGCCAGCGCGGTCAATGGCGAAGCGTACGGGCAAATTCTGGATCGCGACGTCGTGCACGACCTGGTCATAGGCGCGTTGCAGGAAGGTCGAGTAAATCGCGCAGAAGGGACGCATCCCCTGTGCCGCAAGCCCAGCCGCAAAGGTGACGGCATGCTGTTCAGCGATGCCGACATCAAATGAGCGTTCGGGATGCGCGGCAGAGAATTTGTCGACGCCGGTGCCACCGGGCATGGCGGCGGTTATCGCGCAAATCTTGGGGTCAGTTTCGGCCAGCTTGGCCAGCGTTTCGCCAAAGACGTTTTGATAGGCTGGTGGACCGCCACCGGGGCCCTTGTCCTGCTTACCCGTGACCACGTCGAATTTGACGACGCCATGATATTTGTCCGCCGACGCTTCGGCAGGGGCGTAACCTTTGCCCTTTTGCGTGACGACATGGATCAGCACGGGGCCTTCGGCATTGTCGCGGACATTTTCGAGGACGGGGATCAGCTGGTCGAGATTGTGGCCGTCGATGGGGCCAACATAATAAAAGCCAAGTTCTTCAAACAAGGTGCCGCCCATCGCCATGCCGCGCGCGAACTCTTCCGCCTTTGACGCGGCTGAATAGATGCGGCGCGAGAGCCTTTTGGCAACTTTGCTCGCGAGGCTGCGCAGGCCGAGATATTCGCTGGAGGACACCAGACGCGACAAATAAGCCGACAGGCCACCAACGGGCGGCGCGATCGACATGTCATTGTCATTCAGGATGACGACCAGACGATTACCGGCGGCTTGGGCGTTGTTCATCGCCTCATAAGCCATGCCCGCCGACATCGAACCATCGCCGATGACGGCTATCGCTTTGCCGGGTTTGCCCGCGATTTTGTTGGCGACCGCAAAGCCCAAAGCGGCTGAAATAGAGGTTGAGCTATGCGCCGCGCCGAATGGATCATATTCGCTTTCGCTGCGCTTGGTGAAGCCCGAAAGTCCCCCGCCTGTGCGCAAGGTGCGAATGCGGTCGCGGCGACCCGTGAGGATCTTGTGCGGATAACATTGGTGGCCAACGTCCCAGACCAAACGGTCATCGGGCGTGTTGAAGACATAATGGATCGCGGTCGTTAGTTCGACGACGCCCAAGCCAGCGCCCAAATGGCCACCGGTTACCGAAACTGCAGATATGGTTTCAGCGCGCAATTCATCCGCGAGCTGGCGAAGCTGCGACGCGGCAAGTTTGCGAAGGTCCGAGGGCACTTTAACCGTGTCGAGTAACGGCGTGTCTGGGGAATGTGTCATGACGTCAGCTTAGCCACCTTTTATCAGGCTGTCGAACGGGGAATTGCGCCAGCGTTATCCGCAATCGGCGCATTTTCCGCGGACTTCGATCACGGGGCGAACCTCGGCAAAACCGGCATGTTCGGCTGCTGCGCGAACGTTCATGGTCAGTATGTCGTCATCAATATGCGTGGCGGTTCCGCAGCTGTCGCAGATCAGGAAAATGCAGTCGTGCAGACAGCCGGGATGCGAGTTGGCGAGATAGGCGTTCGCGCTTTCGACGCGGCGCGCAAGATTGGTGGCCACGAACAGATCGAGTATCCGGTACACGCTGTTGGGTGCAACGCGCTTGCCGCGCTTTTGCGAAACCAGATCAGCAATATCATAAGCCGATGCGGGTTTTTCAAATGTGGCGAGCACGGCGAAAATGTCCGCGCGCATATCGGTCCACTGCTCGCCCGCCTCGACCAACGCAGATTCTGCGGCTTGGGCAAGCGACGCGCCTGCATGCTCGTGATGATGATGAACTGCCATATTGATAATGTAGGCTTTGACAGCCAGCCGGTCAATCGCCCGTCAGGCAGATGCGCGGTGGTTCAGGAAATGTCCTAATGCGAGGCAGATGACGCCCATGACGGTCCAGACAATCTCCATCAATCCATGTGGCAATGTTAGAGCACCCGCCATCATGCCGATTCCGGCTGCGCCAACGATAGCTGGCGTAAACAGTCCATGATCCCAAAAGCCTTTACCAAGCGCCAGTACGCCAAAGAGAATGGCCAGAAACAGGCCGGTTTCATGAATGACCGAGTTGAGCAAAAAACCGCTCGCCGATGCCAGAAAGGCCAGCAAAAGCGTGGTGACAAGGCAATGCACAAGGCACAGGCCAGCAATGCTTAAGCCAAGCCCGTCCCACCGCCATTTTTTCCATGCCTGCGTCATTGCGGCCACCCTACACCGATTCGTTGGACGTTACAACATTACATCGCATAAATTGCAGCCATTATGACCATTTTTGCAACCTCTGTCCGCTTGCAGCTTACCGAAATCAGGGGCATATCGCGGCTTATGAATAAAGTTCTTCATTCTGACGCTGCAGCCAGCGCGCGCACGTCACGCCCTCAGGCTCTGATTACATGGCTTATGGGTGTCGCGGTTCTCGTCTTTGCGATGGTCGTTGTCGGCGGCATCACGCGTCTGACCGAATCGGGCCTATCGATTACCGAATGGAAACCGATCACGGGCACCTTGCCCCCGTTGAACGAGTCCAGCTGGCTCTCCGAATTTGAAAAATACAAACAGATCCCGGAATATACCGAGGTTAACGGTCCGGCGGGCATGACGCTGGCGGAGTTCAAATTCATCTATTTTTGGGAATGGGTCCACCGCTTGTTGGGACGCGTCATCGGATTGGCATTTGCGTTGCCGCTGGCGTGGTTTTGGATCAAGCAGGCGATCCCGAGCGGTTACAAGCCTCGGCTGCTCGCTTTGCTTGCGCTGGGTGGTTTGCAAGGGGCCATTGGATGGTGGATGGTGTCATCGGGCCTGTCCGCGCGTACCGATGTCAGCCATTACCGGCTTGCCGTCCATCTTTTGACGGCCCTCACCATCTTGGGCGGCCTTGTTTGGACCGCGCTTGATTTGCACGCGCTGACGAAAAATCCATCGGCAAGGCCCGCGCGCATCACCGGCTTTGCGGGCAGCATCTTGGCGATATTATTTATCCAGCTGCTTTTTGGCGCGTGGGTCGCTGGCTTGAATGCCGGATATGTCGCCAACACATGGCCATTGATGAACGACCGCTTCTATCCCGATGGCGTGGATACCGCCAAGGGTGCATTTTATGCTTTGGTCAATGATCCCTATCTCACCCATTTCGTCCACCGCTGGTGGGCGTGGGTCGCGGTGATTGCGCTGATCCTGATGGCACGGCGGGTCAAGAAAGCCGGCGTTCGTGCGGCGTCTGCGGCTATCCACAGCGCGTTCGGCGTCCAGATGCTGCTGGGCATTGCCACCGTGATGACGGGGGTCAACATCGTCCTTGCCGTTTCACATCAGGCGGTCGGTGCCCTTTTGGTCGCGGCAACGGTGTGGGGCGCGCATGTCTTGGGACGCGACACAGCCTAAACACAGACAGGTATTATTATACCCGTCGTAAAACCCTTGCTTTTGCTTGACTATTGGCCGGTTCGTCGCCATTGGCACCGCTTCGCGTGCAGGATCCTTTGTGATTCTGTGCAACACTAAAATTTCGAAAGGTGCGATTAGCGATGAAAACGCTATCCAGAGTTACGAAATCGATCCGTCCACAGGACGTTGAGAAATCGTGGATCCTCATTGACGCAGAAGGTTTGGTCGTTGGCCGTGTTGCCAGCCTCATTGCCAACATCCTGCGTGGTAAGACCAAGCCAAGCTACACCCCGCACGTTGATTGCGGCGACCATGTTATCGTCATCAATGCCGACAAGGTGAAGTTCACCGGCAAAAAATTGACCGACAAGGTCTATTATCGCCACACCGGTTACATCGGCGGGATCAAGGGCATCACTGCGGGTAAGGTACTTGATAGCAAGTTCCCTGAGCGCGTCCTTGAAAAAGCCGTTGAGCGCATGGTTCCACGCGGTCCTTTGGGTCGTGCCCAAATGCGCGCGCTGCATCTGTATAATGGTACCGAGCATCCGCATGCCGGCCAACAGCCAAAGACGCTCGACGTCGCTTCCATGAACCGCAAGAACAAGGTGGGTGCATAATGTCTGAAACTGCAAATTCGCTCGCTGATCTCGAAACCTTGGGTGCCGACGTTCAGGCACCAGCGCAGACTGCTGCTGTCGTTCGCGAACAGGAAATTGATGCCCAAGGTCGCGCTTATGCGACTGGTCGTCGTAAGGACGCGGTTGCACGCGTTTGGTTGAAGCCAGGCACCGGCAAGATTGTCGTCAATGGCCGTGATCAGGAAGTTTACTTCGCACGTCCATCGCTGCGCCTCGTCATCAACCAGCCGTTCGGTGTCACCGAGCGTACGGGTCAATATGACGTTATCGCAACCGTCAAGGGCGGTGGCCTTTCGGGTCAGGCTGGCGCGGTCAAGCATGGCATCGCGCAGGCACTGTCGAAGTATGAGCCACTGCTGCGCAGCGCTGTGAAGTCGGAAGGCTTCCTCACCCGCGATAGCCGCGTTGTCGAGCGTAAGAAATACGGCAAGGCCAAGGCGCGTAGGAGCTTCCAGTTCTCGAAACG
>JBEEIJ010000080.1:0-3170 GCA_041169905.1 Pseudomonadota bacterium
TGGCAAATCAACCGTGTGTTCAAAAGCCCATGATGCGGTTGAATATGCGTGCCGGGTTTTAGCAATGACCACAAGGCAATGGGTGAACGTTTATCGATGCGCGGCATCGGCGCCAATTCCAGCGCAGCCATCGTCGCCGGACAACGCGACGCGTTGGCTTCAACTTTTTCGCCGTTGCGCCAGAAATAAAATGCGCCCCAGCTCGGATCGTTGATCAGCGGGTTCGCCGCCCTTGGTCGATCGCTGCTCGCCTCGACATAAGGTGCGAAGTCTTGCCCATCGGCCAACACTGCGCGCAATTCCTCTTGCATCGCCGGTACTGCATTTTCGACGTCTGCGATCCACGGAAATTCCGAACGCTCATAAAATTGCCGCTGCGGGAGCTCGGGAAAGTAAAAGCTTGAAGGCTGCTGCACATACAGCTGCTTTTTGCCGAGCAACATGTCGATTGCCGTGCCAACCCTGCCGTCGCGGTGCAAACCCGCTTGCGAAAGCCCATTAACCAAATGCTGTTCGAATTTCGCTTGAACATGCACGATGAAATCGCGCGCGCGGTTCAGCATGGGGTGCAGGGATGCTGGCACGTCTGGCATTGTCGCGGCTTGGTTGAGCGCTGCTTGAAAGAACGAATTTGCCGCACGGTCATCGCCCAAGCGTGCTTTTAACTCGCCCGACAAAATTAACGCTGGCAAATGTCGCGGGTCAATTTCCAGCTGGCGCTGCAGCGCAGCTTCCTCCGCCTTGGCATCCCCGGCTAGGCTACAGGCTTGCGCCATCATGAGCCATGGCATCTGGGTATCCGGCAATTCCGACAGCAAGCGTATTGCAGAAGCGGCGTCGCGCCGGCCAAGCGCGGCCCGTGCGTCCGATATGATGTGTGCAGCCCCCGCAGTCATGGCTTTCCATAACCGCAAAGCGATAGGCATTACCAGAGCAGATACGTCAGCTGATTGTTACAAAACTGTCCATCACCCGTTTGCGACCCGCCTGTTCGAATTCGATCTCAAGCTTATTGCCTTCAATTTCGGCGATTTCGCCATAACCGAATTTCTCGTGGAAGACGCGCAGACCAACGCTGAGGTCGCTGCGACCTTTATTGCCAAGGCTGACCGCGCTGCGTGTGTTTTCCGGTATGCGCTGTGGGCGGGGGTTGAACCCGCCGGATGTGGCCGCGCGTTGCCAGCCCGGGCCACGCGCATTGCTGCGGCCTTGGTTGGCTGCGGCCAGATGCGCGAACGGGTCAGTTTGCTCGCTCCAGTTGGCACGCCAAAGTGATGCACCGCCTGTCATGGTCTGCTCGGCCTCAATATGGTCAAGCGGCAGTTCCTCAATGAAACGGCTGGGAATGCTACTGGTCCATTGGCCATAAATGCGGCGGTTTGCCGCATGGATGATGGTGCACCGGCGTTTCGCGCGGGTTATCGCGACATAGGCCAGTCGGCGTTCTTCTTCCAACGAAGCGAGTCCGCCTTCGTCTAGCGCGCGTTGTGATGGGAAGATACCTTCTTCCCATCCAACGAGGAAGACATTGTCATATTCAAGGCCCTTGGCGGCGTGAATGGTCATGATCGTGACGCTTGCGCCGGTATCGCCGCGGTCATTGTCCATGACCAGGCTGACATGTTCCAGAAACTCGCCAAGCGTTTCATATTCTTCCATCGCGCGCGCAAGTTCGCTTAAGTTTTCGAGGCGAGCCGATGCTTCGGTGCTGCGTTCTGCCTGCAAAACCGCCGTATAGCCGCATTCGTCCATGATCAGCCGCGTCAGGTTCGCTGGCGACATATGTGCTGCTTCATCGCGCCAGCGGGCGATATCGACCACCAAATCGGCGAGGGACTTGCGTGCCTTGCCGGTTAGCTCATCGGTGCCAACCAATCGCGCGGCCGCGACCGAAAGTGGTGCGCGCTCGGCGCGGGCAATGATGTGGATTTTCTCGACGGCTTTGTCGCCGATGCCGCGTTTTGGCACGTTGACGATACGTTCAAAGGCCAAGTCGTCGGCCGGCTGGTTTACTATCCGCAAATAGGCAATGGCATCGCGAATTTCGGCGCGTTCGTAAAAGCGAAAACCACCCACTATCCGATAGTTAACGCCGATTTGTATGAAGCGGTCTTCGAATTCACGGGTCTGGTGCTGCGCGCGCACGAGTATAGCGACACTGTCGAGGCTCTCGCCTTTATATTGCAACGCTTCAATCTCTTCGCCGACGCGGCGGGCTTCTTCGGGACCGTCCCACACACCAATAATGCGGACCTTTTCGCCATCGTCGAGTTCCGTCCACAATGTCTTGCCGAGCCGGGTGCTGTTGGCGTCGATGAGGCCAGAGGCGGCGGCCAAAATATGCGGCGTGCTGCGATAATTCTGTTCGAGCTTAATCGTCTTCGCGCCCGGGAAGTCCTTTTCAAAGCGCAGGATGTTTGCAACCTCTGCGCCGCGCCACGAATAAATGCTTTGGTCATCGTCACCGACGCAGCAAATATTTTTGCGTTTTTGGGCGAGCAGGCGCAGCCAGAGATATTGGACGGCGTTCGTGTCCTGATATTCGTCGACGAGAATATATTTAAACTGGGCCTGATATTTTTCGAGGATATCGCGGTTGTTCTTCAACAGGTTCAGCCCGTGCAGCAGCAAATCGCCAAAATCGCAGGCGTTCAGGGCCAGCAAGCGCGCCTGATAGAGCGCGTACATCCGTTGGCCCTTACCATTGGCGAAAGCCTCATTGTCAGCGGCGTCCAAATCGGCAGGTGACTTGCCCGCGTTTTTCCATTTGTCCAACAATGCAGCAAGCCCGCGCGCTGGAAATCGTTTCTCTTCCAAATCTTCGGACTGAATGAGTTGCTTGAGCAATCTGATCTGGTCATCGGTGTCGATAATCGTGAAATTGCTCTGTAGCCCGATTATTTCGGCGTGGCGGCGCAGCAGCTTTGCGCCAATGCTGTGGAACGTACCAAGCCATGGCATGCCTTCCACCGCGGAACCGACCATTGCACCGATACGCTCACGCATTTCACGCGCAGCTTTGTTGGTGAAGGTCACGGCGAGAATTTCGGACGGCCATGCAAGGCGCGTGTACAAAATCTGCGCCATACGCGCCGTTAATGCGGCCGTTTTGCCTGTGCCCGCCCCAGCCAGCAGAAGCACGGGGCCTTCAGTGGTTAAAACAGCTTCGC
>JBEEIJ010000081.1:0-2776 GCA_041169905.1 Pseudomonadota bacterium
ACCGAGGCTTATTTGGTCAAGGACGGCAAGCTTGGCGATCCGATCAAGGGTGCGACCTTGATTGGCGATGGCCCAACCGCGCTGAACAAGGTCATTGGCCTTGGCAACGACATGGCATTGGATGATGGCATCGGCGTGTGCGGCAAAGGCGGCCAAAGCGTTCCGGCGGGCGTCGGGCAACCCACAACTTTGGTCAGCGCGCTTACGGTAGGCGGCACGGCGGGTTGATGGGTGCATATTTCGGTCCAAATGGCGATATGGCCAAATGAACCGCATGACCCCGATATGCGCCACGCACTGAAGGTTGCGACCTATAATATTCGCAAGGCGGTTGGCCTTGACCAAAGGCGCAACCCCGAACGCATCGTTGCGGTGCTCAAGGAAATCGACGCAGACATTATCGCACTTCAGGAAGTCGATCGCCGCTTCGGCGCGCGGGTCAGCGCATTGCCGCTGGCGATGCTGGACGCGGAGACATCGTGGATGCCCGTGCCCTTGCATTTCCGTCCTGCCGCCATTGGTTGGCACGGCAATGCGATTTTGGTGCGCAAGGGCATGGAGGTGCGCCTTTGCCAGCCGATTGATATGCCAACGCTGGAACCGCGCGGCGCGGTGATGGCGGAGCTGTCGGTTGCCGGACACGCATTGCGCGTCATTGGCGTGCATCTCGATTTATCGGGACTGTGGCGGCGCAAGCAAATCCGCGCGTTGCTGGCGGCGATTGATGGCAGCCCGCGGCATATGCCCACCGTACTGATGGGGGATTTCAACCAATGGTCGGACAGCGGGGCATTGAACGAACTTGCGTTCCACCATCACCGTTTGGTGCAAACGCCCAAAAGCTTCCACACATCGCGCCCGGTCGCGCGATTGGACCGGATCATTGTCAGCCATGACGTCAACGTCACCGCCGCCGACAGCCATATTTCGCCGCTGTCCAAACAGGCGTCGGACCATCTGCCCTTATGGGCATCGATCCGCATTGGTTGAATGCCTAATATTTAGGCAGTGATATTTTGCTGATTAAATTTTAGGCAGTATGGAAGGTGGCGGCGCTTATGTCGGCTGCCCCTATCGCCTGTAATCGGCCTATTTAGGTGCATTTCCCGTTTCTGGCACGGCGTTTGCATATTGCATTGCACAACCAAAATTGGGGGCGTGCATGAAATATATTATTGCCATTATTAAGCCGCACAAGCTGGACCCGGTGCGCGAAGCGCTCACCGCGTTGGGCGTGTCGGGTATGACCGTGACGGAGGTCAAAGGCTTTGGCCGACAAAAAGGGCAGACCGAAATTTATCGCGGTGCCGAATATGCAACCAACATGGTGCCCAAGGTGAAAATCGAGGTCGCGTGCGCGTCCGATCAGGCCCCTGCCGTGGTCGAGGCCATTCAGCAGGCCGCCGAAACAGGCGCCATTGGTGACGGCAAGATATTTGAATTCGAACTTGCCGGTGCCCTGCGCATCCGCACGGGCGACACCAACGAAACCGCGCTTTGACGCGACAATAGCAAGCTAGGGGAACCAGAAAATGTCCAAGACACTCAAGTTTCTAGGCGCGGCGGGGGCGACATTGTTCGCCGCTTTGCCCGCCTTCGCACAGGAGGCAGCCGAAAAAGCTGCTGATGGCGCGGCAGCGGTGGCGGTTGCCGTCGCCGACGGCCCGATTAAGGCGCCAAGCGTTGAACAGATGGCCGGCATGGTCGACAAGGGCGATACGACGTGGATGCTGATTAGCTCTGCATTGGTATTGTTGATGTCGATTCCGGCGCTTGCGCTGTTTTACGGCGGCCTTGTCCGCACCAAGAATATGCTCAGCCTGCTGATGCAGGTGTTCATGATTGTGTCGGTCGCGGCGCTTGTCTGGGTCACGTATGGCTACAGCCTGGCCTTCACCAGCGGCAACGCCTTCATCGGTGGCTTTTCAAAGATATTCCTGCAGGGCGTTGATGCCACGACCTATGCCGCCACGTTCAGCAACAATGTCTACATTCCGGAATATGCCTTTGTCGTTTTCCAGATGACCTTTGCCTGCATCACGCCGGCGTTGATCGTCGGCGCATTTGCAGAGCGTATCAAGTTCACACCCTTGATGATCTTCACGGTATTGTGGCTCACGTTCGCTTATTTCCCGATCGCACATATGGTGTGGTACTGGGCTGGACCAGACTTTCTGGTTGATGCACCGACCGACATGGGTCTGCTGTGGGGCTGGGGCGCACTTGATTTCGCTGGCGGTACGGTCGTCCACATCAATGCCGGTATTGCTGGTCTTGTCGGCTGCCTCATCGTTGGCAAGCGCGTCGGCCATGGCAAAGAAGCAACCCCGCCACACTCGATGACCATGACCATGATTGGTGCGTCGTTATTGTGGGTGGGCTGGTTCGGCTTTAACGCTGGCTCCAACTTGGAAGCCAACGGCCTTGCGGCCCTTGCCTTCATCAACACCTTTGTCGCCACGGCTGCCGCTGCGGTTGCATGGTGCCTGATTGAGCAGTTCCACCATGGTAAGCCTTCCTTGTTGGGTGCGGTGACCGGGGCGGTTGCGGGTCTGGTTGCGATTACGCCAGCCAGCGGATTTGCAGCGCCCATGACCTCCATCCTCCTTGGCTTTGCGGCATCGGGTCTGTGCTATGTCTTCGTGGCTTATGTGAAGAACAAGCTTGGCTATGACGATACGCTGGACGTCTTCGGTGTTCATGGCATCGGCGGTATTGTCGGCGCGATTGCCACCGGCGTGGTCGCTGACCCCGCATTGGGCGGTCAGGGCTGGAT
>JBEEIJ010000082.1:0-5364 GCA_041169905.1 Pseudomonadota bacterium
ACGCAAGCCAGCTTGCACAACGCACCGTTTCATGCACGCGGCGAAAGCTGGGATGCGGCGGTGTATGATGGTCGCTTGCATTATCGCGACGCCAGCGGAAAGCTCAACCTGCCACTTCCCCGCATGATAGGCGCACATCAGGCCGACAATGCGGCTTTGGCCATTGCAATGCTGCGGCATCAAAACGACATCCATATTCCGGAGGCGGCGCTGTCTGCCGCGATGGAGTGGACACGCTGGCCGGCACGGATGCAAACATTGTCTGCAGGGCCGCTGACTGACCAACTGCCGACGGGTTCAACCGTGTGGCTCGACGGCGGCCATAACCCCGATGCCGGAGCGGCAATTGCCAAAACGCTTGAGGACGGCCCGCCCGTTCACGTCATCATCGGCATGCTGATGAACAAGGATGCGCTGGGTTTCCTGACGCCGTTCGCACACAAAATTGAATCGTTACTCGCGGTGCCGATAGCGGGCCATGAGCATCATGATCCGTTGGACCTGTGCCGGATAGCGAAAGACCATCTTGGCATCGCAGTGGCCGCGCCTGTGGCCGACATTGACACAGCGATGGAACGGATTGCTATCAATGGCCTGCCATCGAATGTGTTAATCTGCGGTTCGTTATATCTCGCCGGTGAAGTGTTGCGGCTGAACGACCAAAGTCCAGACTGACTTTAAGGCCGCGTCACGCTCTTAGGCTGCCCCTTCCACGCCAGCAATCCACCCGCCACTAACATTGCAACAAATGCCAAAGTAAGGTTAGTTGCGAATTCCAACGGCTGCGAAAGTAATAGCCCGATGAGGCCCGCCACCACGAGCAAAAATCCGAAGATACGCAATGGCCCGACTGGCTCCTTCAAAGCCTTCTCGTCCACCGCCTCAACCTGATGAATGCTTTGAACGACATAGCCCTTGCTCCATAACAGCCAGAGCAAGACCATGCCCGGAATAGCTGCAACGACTGTAAAGCCCCAAAAGCCAACCCAACCGACATTTTCCGCAACAATCCCCGCTGGGCCCGCCATGAACGTACGGCCAACGCCCGCAAAGGACGACAGCAGCGCAAATTGCGTTGCGGTGTATGCGATGCTCGATAGTCCGGACAAATAGGTCGCAAATACCGTCAGGCCGATACCGCTGGTCAAATTCTCGGTGCAGATGGCCGCAACCATCATCCAGTAATTGTTGCCCGTTGCCGCCAAGATCATGAACATGACATTGGAGAACATCATCAACAGACCCGAAATCAGCAGTGCACGGCCCATGCCAAGCCACAGGATGAATGGCGCACCAAGCGCGGAACCGACAATCAGCGCGCCAAAACCCCACAATTTGTTCGCCGAGATGTAATCCAGATCGGAAAAGCCAAGATCCACGATCATCGGGCTCAACATCGCCTGCCCCATGGCATCGCCAACCTTATAGACCAACACAAAGCCAAGAATGAGGAACGCGCCATGCCGGGTTAAGAACTCGCGAAACGGGTTCACCACAGCCTCTGTCAGCCACTGCTTTGGCTTCATGCTCTCCACATGAGCAAAGCGGTCAACAAACTTGCCTGGCCCGGCCCACAGGGCGCCAATGATGGCAGGGATGATGCAAAAGGCGGTCAGACCATAAGCGGTTGCCCAGCCAAGTCCCAGCCCCTCCTGTGACGCAAAATAGATCGTGCCTGCGCCAGCGATCAGATTGCCGGTGCGATAGCCAAATTGGTTGGTTGCGGTGCCATGGGCGAATTCTTCTTCTTCCAAAATCTCGATACGATAGGCGTCGATAACGATGTCCTGCGTCGCCGAGAGGAAGGCGGTAATCAGTGCCCAGATAGCGAAAAGGCCCATCTCGCCGGGGCGCGGATCGCTCGCGCCGAGTTGCCAGATCGACACAAACAACAATGCTTGAATGAAGAACAGCCAGCTGCGGCGTTGGCCGAATATTTTGGTAAGTACTGGCAAGTGCAGCTTATCAACCAACGGCGCCCACAGAAATTTGATCGTGTAGGGAATGCCCAATGCCACGGCAAAACCAATGGTCGCAGTATCGATGCCGACCTTTGCGAGCCAGAATGTCATTGTCGCCACCAGCAACGTCAACGGAAAGCCGCTCGAAATGCCCAGCAGGAACGTAATCACCGGGTTTTTGCGCATATAAGGCCGGAAGGCGGGAACCAGCATCGCGATAACCGGCAATGCGATCAAAATGGCTGCAAAAATGATAAAACGTTGCAAATCAACTGACATGCGGACCCCTCTGAGCGTGTTGCGCAAATGACTAACGGCATTTTCCTGAATGGCCAGTGACTTTTGAAGCAACATGCGTCAAAGGCGCTTTATGGTAAAACCTCCTTCAAAAGCCCCTGCCCGTCCAGCCAAGCCACCGCGCCTGCGTTGGGACAGCAAACCCGTCCGCAAACCAAACCCGAACGCCGCGCCGAGCAAGGGTGCGTTGGAGCGCAAGGATGGCGAAGAACGTATCGCAAAGCTGCTCGCGCGCGCGGGTGTCGCGTCGCGTCGCGAAATCGAACGCATGATTGCCGATGGCCGTGTGACGTTAAATGATGAGAAGGTCGAAACCCCTGCAACATTGCTGAAATCGCTGCGCGGTGTGGCTGTCGATGGCAAGGCAGTGGGCCAACCCGCACCGACGCAATTGTACATGTTCCATAAGCCCGAAGGCTGCCTGACCGCGGAACGCGATTTTAGCGGGCGTAAGACGATTTACGACGTCCTGCCCAAGGACCTGCCGCGCCTCATGCCCATCGGCCGGTTGGATTTGAACACTGAAGGCTTGTTGCTGCTCACCAATGATGGCGAGTTTAAACGCCAGATGGAATTGCCGTCGACCGGCGTCGAGCGGACATATCGCGCACGCTGCTTTGGTGATGTCAGTCAGGAACAGCTCGAAGAGCTGATCCACGGCATTGAAATTGAAGGCGTCAAATATGGCAAAATCGACGCCAATCTGGAGCGCCGGACTGGCCGCAATGGTTGGGTTGAAATGACGCTGACCGAGGGCAAGAATCGCGAAGTGCGCCGTGTCCTTGAACATCTTGGACTTGAGGTCAGCCGCCTTATCCGCACGCGTTATGGGCCATTCGTATTGGGCGAGCTTGCACCCGGCACTGTCGGCGAAGTGCGCCGCGTCGACCTCATCGAATTTCGAAAGACATTGAAATAATGCGCATCATTTCAGGGGAGTGGCGTTCACGTCCGTTGGTGGCGCCAAAGGGTGATACGACAAGGCCAACGGCCGATCGCACGCGTGAGACATTGTTTTCCATGCTCACCAGTCGGCTGGGTTCATTCGAAGATTTGCGGGTGCTCGACCTGTTTGCAGGCTCAGGCGCGCTGGGGCTTGAAGCGTTGTCGCGCGGCGCCACGCATTGCACCTTTGTCGAGCAGGACCATTTGGCACTCGACGCGCTTGAAAAGAATATCGCAAAGCTCGGCGGCAAAGACCGATGCGATGTCCGAAAATCGTCTGTCCTGTCGATGGGCAGCGCCTTGAAGCCCGCGGACATCGTCCTGATGGACCCACCCTATTTGAGCGGTGCTGGGTCTGTCGCGCTCGACAAGCTTGGCCGCTTTGGATGGTTTGCACCGTCGGCATGGATTAGCGTCGAGACCAGCATCAAAGAGGATGTCGAGGTCAAGGGCTTCACCGTTGATACCGTGCGCAACGTCGGCAAGGCACGGATCACATTGCTGCGTCTGGATCATGATTAAGAATGAAAGTCGCTCCAAGCCGGCGGCACCATGTTGATTGCCGCCGGCCTTGTGATCCTGGACGGGCGGCTATTTCGCCGGGCGGAGCATCCAAAGCCCTGCAAGGCTGAACAGCGCAATAGCAGCAAGATAATAGCCGACATATTCGAGGCCTAATTCCGATAGTTTCAAAGCGATGTTAGGGGCCAGCGCGCCACCCAATATCCCCGCTGCGTTGAAGCAGATCGATGCGCCCGTATAGCGCACCCGCGCAGCGAACAGCCCCGGCAGCCATGCGCCAAGTGGTCCGTAAACCAGCCCCATCACAAAGAGCAGCAGCGAAAGATACATCCCGGTGAGCATCAGGTCACCACTGCCCAGCCATGGCCCGGTTGTGAAACTTGCGCCAACCAGCGCCGCGCATCCAATCGCTAGCACCCGGGCCGGGCTGGTCCGATCGGCCCAGTAACCCGAAACAATGATACCAGCGGCCATGAACAGGATCGAGATAAGCTGGATGCCCAGAAAAGCCTCGCGCGCGATGCCCAATTTGGTTGTGCCATAGCCGAGCGCGAAAGCGGTCGAGAGATAGAAGATCGCAAAGCAAGCGATCGCCGCAAATGTGCCGCCGAACAGTTGGCGTGGGTGGGTGCGCACAACCTCTGCCATAGGAACGCGCGGTGGCGGAGCCTCTTCCAGTGCTGCGGCAAACGCTGGCGTTTCGGTCAAACGAAGGCGGACCCACAAACCAATGCCGACCAGAAGCGCGCTCAACACAAACGGAATGCGCCAGCCCCATTCCCGGAATTCGGAATCGCTGAGTATGAGGCCAAGTATCAAGAACAGCCCGTTCGAAAGGATGAAACCCACGGGCGCGCCAAGTTGCGGGAACATTCCATAGCGCGCGATCTTGCCCTTGGGTGCATTTTCAACCGCAAGCAACGCTGCTCCGCCCCATTCGCCGCCAAGTCCAAAGCCCTGACCGAAACGCAAAAGGCATAGCAGCGCCGGCGCGATCCAACCGGCAACAGCGTAGGTCGGCAGCAGCGCAATCAAAAACGTCGATACGCCCATGATCATCAACGACCAGACAAGCGTTGCCTTGCGCCCGATGCGGTCGCCGTAATGACCAAATACCAGCGCGCCAACCGGCCGGGCGATAAAGGCCAACGCAAAGGTCAGCCAGCTTTGCAGCAATTGAGCCTCGGGGCTCGACTGCGGAAAGAATAGCGGGCCGAAGACCAGCGAAGCGGCCGTTGCGAAAATATAAAAATCATAGAATTCGACAGCTGTTCCGGCCATGGCCGCGCCAAGAATCCGACGATGCGACGCTGCTGACGCGGTTGCGGCTTCACCTGCGTTGGTGGTTGTCATTGTGCTCCCTCCCTTGACTGGCATTTCTGCTGGCACCGACGGCCGCGAAAGGAAAGCGGAAAAGTGCATTGCCCTTCGACCATCTGTTCCCTAATCGTTCGCACGTGAATCATCCCTCCCCCGCCCCGATGCCGCCTTGGTTGGACGGCTTGAACGCGCCGCAACGCGAAGCTGTTTTAACCACTGAAGGCCCCGTGCTTCTGCTGGCTGGGGCGGGCACAGGCAAAACGGCCGCATTAACGGCGCGTATGGCGCAGATTTTGTACACGCGCCTTGCATGGCCGTC
>JBEEIJ010000083.1:0-19246 GCA_041169905.1 Pseudomonadota bacterium
CCTACCGATCGCTGACGCAGCACCATGCATACGCCCCTCCGGCTTTCTTCGATTCCACAAGGGTTGCCCCAAGCGAAGTGGCGCGCTTAGGTGGGATTTGCGCAGAATGCAAGCGATTCGCCGGAATGGCCCGACGTCGAGATATTGCTAAGCGCCAAGCCGCGCCAAAATATCTGCCGCAAACGCGCTCAATGTGTCATCCCGCGCGCCCATGATGACTATGCGGTCGCCGGGTACCGCGAGATCGACCATGCGATTGCCGCAGTCTTCGCGCGCCGGGACGTACTCGGCATTTTGTCCGGCGGCAGTGACCGCGTCTGTGATGCTTTGGCTGCCGATGCTTTTGTCGACAGTGCCTCCGAAATAGACGGGATCGCAGAGGATGAGGTGATCGTCCTCGCCCAGCATATCGGCGAAAACGCCTGCCAGTTCAGCACCCATCACGCGGATTGGGCCGTAGCCATGCGGTTGAAAGAAGGCGATGATCCGGCCCGGAAAGGCCTTGAGTGTCGCAAGCGTTGCGGCGATCTTGTCGGGGTTATGGCCGAAATCATCGATGACGGTGATGTCGTTTGCGGTGCCGACAATATCGAAGCGGCGGGCAAGGCCGTTGAAACGCTCTATCGCGCGAACGGCCTGCGCAATGGTCACGCCGAGCGCAGTCGCGGCGGCGATGGCGGCCAGTGCGTTGGCGATATTGTGGCGACCGGGGACGATGAGCGCGACGTCATGGGTATCGCCCATTGCGTGGAGCGTGAAACGGCTACCAAGCGGCAGGTCCACGATGTCGGTCGCCCGGAAATCAGCCCGCGCTGAAAAGCCGAAGCTGATGGCCCCGGCCAGTGCCAAGGGTTCCATGAGCGCCGCAGTCTCTGCATCATCGGCGTTCCACACGCTTGTCTTTGCTTTTTTGGCAAAATCACCGAACAGCTGACGCAATTCTTCGAGGCTTTTATGGTCGAGGCTGACATTGTTGAGCACCGCGACTTCGGGGGTAAACAAGGCGATAGAGCCATCGCTTTCGTCGACCTCCGAAACGAAAACATCCCCCTGCCCCACGCGTGCGCTGGCGAAAGGCGCGTCATCGGCGACGAAATTTTTCATCACCGCGCCGTTCATGATGGTCGGGTCCAGCCCTGCATCGGTCAATATCCAGCCGATCATGCCCGTGACGGTGGATTTCCCGCTGGTCCCGCCAACGGCAACGCTGCGCGGCGCATTGTTGAACAAATCCGCGAGCAACTCGGCGCGCGTCATGCGGGCGCAGCCCAAGGCATTGGCCTTGGCAACATCCGGCACGCTGTCTTCGATAGCGGCAGACGCAATCAGGATTTGGTCACCGCTGATAAGGCCACTACCGTCTTGGGCAAACAGGTGGATGCCAAGGCTTTGTAGCCATTCAAACTTGGCGCCCAAGCGGCCCTGGTCCAGCGCGCGGTCAGACCCGGCAACGGTTGCACCTGCATCGCGAACGATATTCGCCAAGGGCAACATGCCCGAACCGCCAATGCCACAGAAGAAATAGGATTTGTTTTTGTGCATAAGCGTCGGTTATTGGGTAAGAGGAGTTTTGGCAATGGCAAGCGAAGGTAACCGCAGCCCTGAGCAGCAGCCGCATCGCAGCTGCGTCCGTCGAAGGGCGGCTATCGGCGGCAAAGTGCCCTTCGACTTTTCGCCAGCGCTTGCGCGCTGACGGCTCAGGGCTACGGTGTGGGGATGGAAGGCTTTTCATGAAAATCGGAATATGCGCACCATCGACGCCCTTTACGCGTGAAGACGCCGCACGCGTTTCTGCGCTCGCCGCAACATCACATCCGAGCGCGGAGCTTTACTTTCACGATCAATGCTTTGCCGAGGCGGGGCATTTCGCGGGTTCGGATGACGAACGGCGAGACGCTTTTGTGGCGCTTGCCAACGACCCCAGCTTTGATGCGGTCTGGTTTGTGCGTGGCGGATATGGCGCATGCAGGATCGCCGAAGACGCTGTCGCGGCGCTAAAATCCGCCGCGGCTGACAAGATATATATGGGCTATAGCGATGCCGGCAATCTGCTCGGCGCTTTACATCGCGCGGGCATTGGCCGCCTGTGCCATGGCCCCATGCCCGCAGACATACGGCGCGCAGGCGGCGAAGCAGCCGTGACCCGTGCGCTTGACTGGATCGTACAGGGGTCGCCGCACGCACTTGAGCCGCATGTGCAGGCCGGGGAAAAACATGCTGCGTTCAACCTGATGACGCTGGCCATGATGGCCGGAACGCCGTTGATGCCCGATCTGAATGGCCATGTGTTGATGGTCGAGGAAGTCAGCGAATATCTCTATGGATTTGACCGGGCCCTTTTCAATGTCAGCACCCATTTGCAATCGGCTGGCCTCGCCGGCTTGCGGCTTGGCCGTGTCAGCGATGTGCCCGAAAATGACCGGCCATTTGGCGAAGGCGCAGAAGACATTGCCCGGCGCTGGTGTGCCAAGACGGGCATAAACTATCTTGGCCGCGCGGACATCGGCCATGACGCCGATAACCGCATCGTGCCGTTCGGGCTTGCATCATCCAGCGCCGCGCCATAGGCGATTTGGCACAAACACGGACTGACGGGAGCGAACATGCGCGCATTTATATTTCCAGGACAAGGCAGCCAGGCGGTTGGCATGGGCAAAGCGCTCGCCGACGCCAGCCCCACCGCCCGCGCGGTGTTTCAGGAAGTCGACGAAGCGCTTGGCCAACATCTGTTCCGGTTAATGTGTGATGGCCCCGAAAGCGAGCTTACGCTGACCGAGAACGCCCAGCCTGCGATTATGGCAAATGCTATTGCGACGTTGCGGGTGCTCGAAACCGAAGGCGGCGTGCGCCTTTCGGAGAAATGCAATTTCGTCGCGGGCCATTCCTTGGGCGAATATAGCGCGCTATGTGCCGCTGGCGCGTTGCCATTGTCTGTGACGGCCGCATTGTTGAAACTTCGTGGTCGCGCCATGCAGGCCGCTGTTCCTGTTGGCATTGGCGCGATGGCTGCATTGCTTGGCGCAGACATAGAGAAAGCCGAAGCATTGGCTGCGGCTGCGGCGCAGGGCGAAACCTGCACCGTCGCAAATGACAATGACCCGTCGCAGGTCGTCATTTCGGGACATAAAGGCGCGATTGACCGCGCGATTGAGTTGGCCAAGGACCATGGAATCAAACGCGGTATATTGTTGCCGGTGTCCGCACCCTTTCATTGTCCATTGATGCAACCGGCAGCCGATGAAATGCAAAGCGCGCTGGGCACCACGACCATTCACGCGCCGCTGGTCCCGCTTTTTGCGAACGTGACGGCAGCGCCGGTGTCCGAACCCGACATCATCGCGGCGCAATTGGTGCAGCAGGTGACGGGCCGCGTGCGTTGGCGTGAGTCCGCAATCGCAATGGCACAGACTGGCGTTACCCATTTCGTTGAATTCGGCGGCAAAGTGCTATCCCCCATGGTGAAGCGCAGCACGCATGAAGACATCACCACCACGAGCGTCATCAGCATGGATGACATCGAAGCTTTGTTGAAAGCGATATAATGACGGACCAAATTCTCCAGTCGCGCGATGGCGGCATATTGACCATCACGATGAACATGCCGGAAAAGCGCAACCCGATATCGGACGTCGGCGTCGTCGAACACATATGCGATGCCTTCATGGCTGCGGACCAAGATATGTCGGTGCGCTGCGTCATCCTAACCGGTGCAGGAACGGTATTTTCATCCGGCGGCGACCTGAAACAGATGCGCCCCGACAGCGGCGGCCTGCGCGCCGGATTGCCGGCTGAAACGCGGCGGAACTATAAATATGGTATTCAGCGGTTGCCGCTGATGTTTCAGGCGCTTGAAGTTCCCGTTGTTGCAGCCGTCAACGGCCCCGCCATTGGTGCAGGGCTTGACCTGACCACGATGTGCGACATTCGCATTGCAGCAGCCTCAGCCAAATTTGCGGAGAGCTTTGTGCGCCTTGGCATTACGCCGGGTGATGGCGGTGCATGGCTTTTGCCGCGCATCGTTGGCTTTTCCAAAGCGACCGAGCTTGCGTTGACAGGCGAAACCATCGACGCGGCAGAGGCGCTGCGCATTGGCCTCGTGTCGGAAGTCGTGGACGACGCCGATCTGATGACCGCCGCGCGCAAGGTGGCGGACAAGATCGCCGCCAACCCGCCACATGCCGTCCGCATGACCAAGCGGCTGTTGCGCGAAGGGCAGACGGCGGACCTGAAAAATATCCTTGAAATGTCCGCCGCGATGCAAAGCCTTGCGCATGCCACTGCGGACAATGATGAAGCCATCACCGCGTTCCTCGAAAAACGCGCACCCGAGTTTAAGGGAGAATAATATGTTTGATCTTACTGGCATGACCGCACTCGTCACCGGAGCATCGGGCGGCATCGGCAGCGCAATCTGCCACGCGCTTGCGGCTCAAGGCGCGCAGCTGGCTGTTTCAGGCTCTAACGTCGAAAAGCTGGAGGCGTTTCGCGCATCATTGGGCGGCGATCATGTTGCCGTGCCATGCAACCTTGGCGACAAGGATAGCGTTGAAGCGCTTGTCCCGGCCGCGCTCGAAAAATTGGGCAAGATCGACATCTTGGTCAACAATGCCGGCGTGACACGCGACAATTTGACCATGCGTATGAAGGATGAGGAATGGGATGACGTCATCCGCATCAACCTCGAAGCGACATTCCGCCTCATGCGCGCTGCGACAAAGCCCATGATGAAAGCGCGCTTCGGCCGTATCATCACGATAACCAGCGTTGTGGGCGCCACCGGCAACCCCGGTCAAGCCAATTATGCCGCATCAAAAGGCGGCCTCACCGCCATGACCAAGGCGATTGCGCAGGAACTGGCGAGCCGCAATGTCACCGCAAACTGCGTCGCGCCGGGCTTTATTGCGACCGCGATGACCGAAACGTTACCCGATGCGCAAAAGGAAGCGCTGAACGCGCGTATCCCAATGGGACGCATGGGCGAAGGCGCAGATATTGGCGCTGCGGTGGCCTATCTCGCGTCGAGAGAGGCTGGCTATGTCACGGGCCAGACAATTCACGTTAACGGCGGCATGGCGATGCTTTGAAGCATAACCGTCGCTTGCCACTTGCCAGCGGGCAATCTGGACATTAGGGCGATTACTGAAATTCATCCTCCCAACAATATAAGGGGCACAAAAATGAGCGATACCGCAGAACGGGTCAAAAAAATTGTAGTTGAGCATCTCGGCGTTGAAGCTGACAAGGTCACGGAAGCTGCAAGCTTCATCGACGATCTTGGCGCAGATAGCCTCGACATCGTCGAACTCGTCATGGCGTTCGAAGAAGAATTCAACGTTGAAATTCCTGACGATGCGGCTGAAAAGATCGCTACCGTTAAGGACGCAATCGACTTCATCAACAGCAACGGCTGAACCGTCTCGCGCGCTGTGTCGCGCGGGCAGTTATAAATTCCAGCGGCTTTCCGACCGGCGTCAACAGCGCTACCGTCGGAAAGCCGTTTGCATTTTGGCATTTGTTCGCGGTATTGGGCTGCGAAGATTAGCATTTTGGAGATAACGCAATGCGTCGTGTCGTGGTCACTGGACTGGGTCTGGTTACACCTTTGGGGGCTGATGTCGAAACGACATGGTCCAACCTGATTGCTGGCAAATCCGGTGCAGGCATGATTACGCGTTTTGACGCCAGCGACCATAAATGTCATATTGCCTGCGAGGTAAAGCCAAAAGACCACCCATGGGGCTTTGACCCCGACAAGCGCGTTGACCACAAGGTTCAACGGCAGGTTGATCCCTTTATCATGTACGGCATCGATGCCGCAGGTCAGGCATTGGAAGATGCCGGCCTCACCGAATTGACCGAAGAACAAAAAGTGCGCGCAGGCTGCTCCATCGGATCCGGCATTGGCGGCCTGCCCGGCATTGAAAGCGAAGCATTGCTGCTCGCGGAAAAAGGGCCCGGCCGCGTCAGCCCGCATTTCGTGCATGGCCGCCTGATTAACCTGATCTCCGGTCAGGTCAGCATCAAATATGGTCTAAAAGGCCCCAATCACGCCGTGGTCACCGCCTGCTCGACAGGCGCGCATTCCATCGGCGATGCCGCACGCATGATCCGCGACGATGACGCAGACATCATGCTAGCTGGCGGCGCAGAAGGCACGATTAACCCACTGGGCATTGCGGGCTTTGCGCAAGCGCGTGCACTGAACATGAGCTTCAACGATCGTCCCGAAGCCGCAAGCCGCCCCTATGACAAGGACCGCGACGGTTTTGTTATGGGTGAAGGCGCAGGCATTATCGTTCTGGAAGAATATGAGCACGCAAAGGCGCGCGGCGCAAAAATCTACGCCGAAGTTGTTGGCTATGGCCTTTCGGGCGATGCCTATCACGTCACAGCGCCGCATCCCGATGGTGACGGCGCCTATCGTTCGATGCAGATGGCGTTGAAAAAGGCCGGCATGACACCAAGCGATATTGATTATATCAACGCGCATGGCACATCGACGATGGCCGACACCATCGAACTTGGCGCCGTGAAGCGTCTATTTGGTGATGCGATTACGAATGTCTCAATGAGCTCGACCAAATCCGCCATTGGCCACCTTCTCGGCGGCGCTGGCGCGGTCGAAAGCATTTTCTGCATTCTCGCGCTCCGCGATCAAATCGTTCCGCCGACGCTTAATCTGGACAACCCCGATGAAGGCACAGACGGCGTCGACTTGGTGCCGCATGTGGCCAAAAAGCGTGAAGTAAAAGCTGTGCTGAACAACAGCTTTGGCTTTGGCGGGACCAATGCCAGCCTGATCATGAAGGCGATCTGACGATATGCGCCGCCTCGCCAGATGGGCGATATTAGCGGCGGCGCTGCTGCTTGCTATCATTGCGGGCAACTTCATCTACGGCTGGACCGCACCCGGCCCGCTGGAGCGCGAAGTGACTGTCGTTATCAAGCCCGGTTCAAGCATTACCTTGGCCGCACAGCAGCTTGAAAAAGACGGCGTTATTAAGTCTGCAGATGCGTTCGTAAATCGCGCGCGCATTTTTGGCGGTACCAGCACGATCAAGGCAGGCGAATTCATCATCCAGCCTCAGGCGTCGAATGCCGAGATATTGTCCATCCTGACCGGCGGCAAAACCGTCCAGCGGATGGTCACGATCCCGGAGGGGATGCCATCGATCATGGTCTACGAACGCTTAATGGCGAATGACCGCCTCAGCGGCACTATCGCAATGCCGGCCGAAGGCTCCGTGCTTCCCGACAGCTATGCCTTTGCCATCAACGAGCCGCGCGCTGCTGTGCTGAAACGCATGCAAGACGCGATGACAAAGACAATGGACGAGCTTTGGCCAAAACGTAGCCCCAACACGGTCGTTAAAACGCGGCTTGAGGCGTTAACGCTGGCGTCGATTGTCGAAAAGGAAACGGCGCTGAAATCCGAACTGCGGATGGTGGCTGGGGTATATTCCAACCGCCTGCGCAAGGGCATGCGGCTTCAGGCGGACCCGACGATCATTTACCCGATTACCAAAGGCAAACCGCTTGGCCGCCGCATCCGCAAATCGGAAATAAGCGACGTCAACGATTATAACACTTATGCGATGACGGGTCTGCCAAAGGGCCCCATTGCCAATCCGTCACGCGCCGCGATTGCCGCCGTTCTGAACCCGCAGGCGACGAGCGCATTGTTCTTCGTCGCCGATGGCAAGGGCGGCCATGTGTTTGCCGACACGCTGCAACAGCACAACGCCAACGTCAAAAAATGGTACGCAATCCGCCGCGAACGCGGGGAAATGTAATCCTTTAAGGTTCGGCGATGTTGAAGGGGCCTGGCATAGGGTCAAGCGCGGCCTGAAGCTTGTCAACGACCGACCGGTCGCCTTCGATTTTCAGCCCAGCCATTTGCAATTGCGCTGCTGGCATTTTTAAGAACAACAAAGCGAGGAACAGCTGACGCGGTCCGGTAACGGTAACGGCTGGCGCGGCATGGCCTGTTCCCATTTCGCTGATCATCACCGCGTTGCCGACGGTGACTTTTGCTGTCTCTTTCCGGTCCGAAATCACAAAATTCAGGTTCAGCGACGTATTGCCGATAATCGTCGGATCCAGTCGGGTCGCGACAGAATCGAGCAACAGGCCAGTGGGTATCGCTGAAATCATGTCGATGCTTTGCGTACTCACGCCCGCCTTCATACCGTGCCTTAGCTCCGCCGCACCGGTCAGGAACATGTTACGCCAAATCGCAGACTCAGCCTGAAAACCTTGCTGTTCATAGCTGTCGGCTAGCAACGCCCGGCCTTCAACATTTTTGGGGTCGGCAAACACCAATTGGTTCAACAAATCCGAAGACCAGCGATAGTCCCCCGCCTTCATGGCCTTTTTGGCCGCCGCGAGCAGCTTCTTTGCGCCGCCCATTGCCGCGACCATTTTCGCGGCGCGAATTTCGGGTGGATGGGGGTTAAGATTGGCAGGGACTGCGTCGTACCAGCCAAGATAATATTGATATATCGCCTTCGAATTGTGGCTGTAGGTGCCGTAATAGCCCTTGTTAAACCACTGGTCACCAATGGCTGGCGGTGCTTTCAACACCTCTGCAATCTCGGCCTGAGTCATGCCCTTGTTCATCATGCGGACTGTCTGGTCGTGCATATAGCGATAATTGTCGCGCTGCCCCGACAGCGATCCTTTGACTTCGGATTGCCCAAAGCGCGGCCAGCAATGGCTTGAAATCATTATGTCGCTGCGGTCGCCGTAAAGGTTGACGGCTTCGTTGAGAAAGCCGGACCAGCTGAGCGCATCGCGTACCTTCGCACCGCGCGGGGTTAGAATATTGTGCAGGCTGCAGGTTGCTATTTCCGCCGCCAAAAATGTGCGCGCTGCGGGGATATAAACGTTCATTTCAGCTGGCGCTTCTGTCTCTGGCACCATTTGAAATTCGAGGCTCACGCCATCAATTTCGCGCACTTCACCAGTTTTGCGAATATCGATGGTTGGCGAAATAAGCGTAATGTCGCCGCCGCCAATGCCTTTACCAATGCCGCTGCCCATTTGACCCTGCGGTCCCGGTGCCAAGTTGGTGCCGAATTGGAAGGTCGCCCGCCGTCCCATCGCTGGCCCGGCCATCACATTTTCGGACGCGGTTTCAGCCAGAAAATGTTCCGGCGCGATAATGGCGACCTTACCCGCCTTCACATCGGCTTCATTAACGATGCCGCGCACCCCGCCAAAATGGTCGCCATGGCTATGGCTATAAATAACTGCCGATACAGGGCGCGTGCCCAGCTTTTCATTGACCAGCTTCATCGCTGCCGCCGCCGTATCGCGGCTGGTCAACGGGTCGATGATAATCCAGCCCGTTTGCCCTTTGATGATGGTCATGTTGGACACATCAAACCCGCGCACTTGCCACATATTGTCGGTCACCGCATATAGGCCATGCTTGCGCAAAAGGCCCATGTGCCGCCACAGGCTGGGGTTTACTGTGTCCGGCGATGCCGAATTGCCCATCCAGTCATAAGCGCCGAGATTCCAGACAGGCTTGCCATCTTTGTTCCTAATGATGGGGTCCGCCAGACTTCCAAGAAACCCGCGATCTGCAAATTCGAGGTCACGACCATCTTCGGCCGGAAGCTGCGCCGCCATGCTGCGCTGTGCGGCAATGGTCGCGTCCGATGCTGGTTTGGCGTCTTGCGCGAAAGCGCCTGTGGCCGACGCCGTGCTCAATAGCATGGCGCATAAGAATTTCTGCATGTTGGTCTCTCCCCCAAATTTTTTCAGGACGATGCAACATAAGGCCGCGCAGGTAAATGAGGTTTTTCGACGCCGGGGTTATTGGGCCATCATATTTATAAAAAACTATACGGATCGACATCCACCCCGACCCGAACGCTGCGGGGGAAATGCAAGCTGCCCAGCCATTCGCGAATGATGGTCTGCACCTCGACCGAACGTTGCGCATGGACCAACAGCCGCTGGCGATACCGGCCACGCAGCATAGCGAGCGGCGCTGGCGCAGGGCCGTAAACATACATGCCGTCAACCTGCGGTGCGGCACCACCGACCGCCCGCGCGGCTTCAATGGCCTCGCGTTCGTCTTCGGATGAAATGATGATCGCCGCGAAGCGTCCGAACGGCGGCGCGCCTGCGGATTTGCGTTGCTCGGTTTCCGCATCGTAAAATGCGTCGCGGTCCCCTGCGACCAACGCGGCGATGACGGGGTGGTTGGGATTACGCGTTTGTATGAAAACCTCACCCGGCTTTTCACCACGCCCTGCCCGACCGGCCGCTTGCGCGATTTGCTGGAATGTCCGTTCAGCCGCACGCAAGTCGCCGCCTTCAAGACCAAGGTCGGCATCAATCACGCCCACTAAGGTCAGTTCAGGAAAGTGATATCCCTTGGTCACCAACTGTGTGCCGATGATGATGTCGACCGCCTTATTTTCAACCCGCGAGACGAACTCGGCTGCCTTTTCCGGCGACCATAATGTGTCCGACGTCGCAACGATGGTGCGCGCATCGGGCAACAGGCGATTCACCTCATCACAAATGCGTTCAACGCCGGGGCCACAGGCGACCAAAGTATCACTTTCACCGCATTCCGGGCATTCGTCGGGCGGCGGCATGACATGGCCGCAATGGTGGCACGCAAGCCGACGAACCAGCCGGTGTTCGACCATCCAGCTTGTGCAATTGGGGCATTGAAAGCGGTGGCCGCATGTCCTGCACAAGGTAAGCGGCGCAAAGCCCCGCCGGTTAAGGAACAGCAGGCTTTGTTCGCCGCGTTCCACGCGCTCTTCCAAGGCCTTGAGCAATGTGGGCGCAATCCAATGTTGACGCTCGGGCGCGTCCAAGGTGAGGTCAATCGCCTTGATCTCCGGCATTTTGGCCGCGCCAAAACGGGACGGGATTTCCAACCCCTTATAACGGCCAATCGTAACCATATGGCGCGATTCCAACGCGGGCGTGGCCGACGCCAGCACCACCGGAAAGCCTTCAAAACGGCCACGCATCACGGCAACATCGCGGGCGTGGTACCGCACGCCATCTTCTTGCTTAAAACTGCTCTCATGCGCTTCGTCGACGATGATCAGCCGCAGATTGGCAAAGGGCAGGAACAACGCCGACCGTGCACCGACAAGCACCTTTGCACTGCCGTCCGCAACCGCGCGCCACACACGGCGGCGCTGCGTTGACCGCAAATTGCTATGCCATACGGCAGGCTCCACCCCGAAACGCGCTTCAAAGCGGGCCAGAAACGGCGCCGTCAGTGCGATTTCGGGGAGCAGCACCAGAACTTGTTTGCCGAGACGAATGGCTTCGGCAACGGCTTCAAAATAGGTTTCGGTTTTGCCAGACCCGGTCACCCCGTCGAGGACAAAGGTGTCAAACCCGTCCGATCGGACAGCGGTGACCATTGCGTCTGCCGCGACCATTTGCGCGTCATTCAACTTTGGCGCGCCGAAATCTGCGAACGGTTCCGGCAGCGGTGAATCGACGCTGATCGTGACAGGCTCAAAGGACCCTGCCTTTATAAGCCCGCGAATGACAGCATCGCTGACCCCCGCTTCTGCCGCAAGTTCACGCACAAGGCCTTGCGCCCCCTCCAACGCGTCAAGCGCGGCGGCGCGTTGCGGGGTGAGTCGTGCGGGTTCAAAACCGGTGCGCCGATATTCAATGATCGTACCAGACACCGTAAACGCCGCAGACGACGCCAGCACCATACGCAACACCGCGGCATGGCTGGTCAGATAATAATCGGCGACCCAGTTGACGAGACGGCGCAGTCCTTGGCCAAGTGGCGGACAGTCGACCCGTTCCAACACAGGCCGAAGTTTACTGGCATCGACAGCTTCATCGCCAAAAACATCGTCATCCCAGATAACACCCGGCAATTTGCGCGGCCCCAGCGGGACCATCACCACGCACCCGGGGCCCGCCTCCATACCCGCAGGCAACCGATAGTCGAGCGGACCAATCGCTTGCGTCAAAAGGACGACACGGACACGGTTGGTGGGCGGGTTCATCCCGTCGATATAGGCAGACAATCGATGGACGTCACCCACCTATCCCAGCCAATGCAAAAGCATGTTCCTTTGGCGTGATATATTGCGGCAATTCCGCACGGAATATTGCCTGTCATTTCCGTCCTGACTTTGGCATTAGGCAGTCAACCGAATCTACTATCAGGAATAACGTGCCATGAAATTTTTTGCCGACACCGCTGACATTGCCGATATCAAAGATCTGGCAGCGACTGGCTTGCTTGATGGCGTCACCACCAACCCTACACTGATTGCCAAATCGGGCCGGGATTTCATTGAAGTCACCCGCGAAATTTGTGCACTGACCGATGGACCTGTATCCGCCGAAGTCGTTGCGCTGGACCATGCAACGATGATGAAAGAGGCGGAAATTCTCCGCAAGATTGCAAGCAATGTCTGCATCAAGGTGCCGTTGACGATTGATGGTCTGAAAACCTGCAAAGCGCTGACGTCAGAAGGGACCATGGTCAATGTGACCTTGTGCTTCTCTGCAAACCAAGCGCTGCTGGCGGCCAAAGCCGGTGCAACATTTGTATCGCCCTTCGTCGGTCGTCATGATGACAATGGCTTTGACGGCATGCAGCTGATCAGCGACATTCGCCTGATTTACGACAATTACGCATTTGACACTGAAATCCTCGTCGCCAGCGTGCGCCATGGTGTGCATGTGCTTGAAGCAGCCAAAATCGGCGCTGATGTGATGACGGCACCACCCGCAGTCATCAAGGGCCTGTTCAAACATATCCTGACGGACAAGGGCATTGAAGGCTTTTTGGCAGACTGGGCGAAGACCGGACAAGCCATCGGCTAACCCTATCGGCGCGGCTGTGATTGCAGCACTAACCGTGCATGATTATGATATCGCATCACGGTGAAATGCCTATGGGTTATTCGCCGTATAGTTTGTAAAGGCGGGCGGACCTATTTTGGGGTTTAAGAAGAGCGGGCAATTCAGACCGCTGGAGACCCAAGATGAACAAGCCCGAAAAGGTGTTTCCCATCGCACATATACATTATGAAGACGAAATTGGTGAGAACGGAAAAATCGTCGTTCCTGACGACGTTCAAGACGCCATTCGCACGTTAATCCGTTGGTCCGGCGATGACCCAGCCCGCGAAGGCTTGCTGGATACACCCGCACGCGTGGGACGGGCATGGCGCGAATATTGTGGCGGCTATGCAGAAGACCCGGCGGCGCATCTGTCGCGGACATTTCAGGAAGTCGGCGGATATCATGAGTTGGTCCTGCTGAAAGATATCCCGTTCCAGTCGCATTGTGAGCACCATATGGCACCGATCATTGGCAAGGCATCCATCGCCTATATGCCAACCGATCGCGTTGTCGGCATTTCAAAGCTGGCGCGCGTGTTGCACGGTTTTGCACAACGCCTTCAGGTGCAGGAACGCCTGACCGCCGAAGTCGCAAACTGCATTTGGGAACATTTGAAGCCAGAGGGCGTCGCCGTTGTGATTGAGGCGCAGCATGGTTGCATGACGGGCCGCGGTGTGAAGGTGCATGGCGTTGGCATGGTCACGTCAAAGCTTATCGGCTGCTTCCTTGACGACCAATCGAGCCGCAAGGAAGTCATGAGCCTGATGGGCTACTGATTACGGCATTGCTGCCCGGTTCGAACGCACTTAAGGATGGGGGCAACCCCATCCGATAAGAATCGCCGGACTGCACTGACATGGCCTTTAATCTTCCCCATTTTGATCTCGACGCCTTTGTCCGCGCGACGCTTGCCGAAGATCTGGGGCCAACCGGAACCGACGTTACATCACAAAGTGTAATTCCTGCTGATGTCCGGTTTGAAGGCACGATGGATAGCCGTGACGCCATCGTCGTTGCAGGCCTGCCGATTGCCGTCGCGTTCTTCAGTTCGCTCGATCCCGCGATGGAAATCGACCTGCTGGTCGAAGAAGGACAGCAGGTTGCCGCTGGAACGGAACTTATGCGCCTTCGGGGTAATGCCCGCGCAATGCTGACGGCGGAGCGGTCCGCACTGAACACCGTCCAACATCTTTCGGGCATCGCCACGCTCACGCGGCAATATGTTGATGCGATAGCGGGCACGGGCTGCACCCTATTGGATACGCGCAAAACCATTCCCGGGCTTCGCGTGCTTGAAAAATATGCCACGCGCATGGGTGGGGCAACGAACCACCGCATGGGATTGTGGGATGCCGCGATGATCAAGGACAATCATGTGGCGGTCGCGGGCGGCGTGGCAGAGGCGGTGCGACGCGCACGCGAAGCTGGCGTCGAACGGATCATATTAGAGGTCGATAGCATCGCGCAGATCGAACCCGGGCTTGCGGCGGGCGCGAGCCATTTGCTGCTCGACAATATGGACGCAGATACGCTGCGCACCGCGGTTGCCTTAATTGCGGGTCGCGTACCGACAGAGGCGTCGGGCGGTGTCACGCTGGATAGCATTCGCGCAAAGGCCGAAACCGGCGTAACCTACATCTCGGTTGGACGCTTGACGCAAAGCGCACCGGCTGCCGATATCGGCCTGGATTTTGCGCAGGCTTAGCGGCCTTGTTCTTTTAGGCGCGGCGGCGTGCCTTGCGCCAGCACCGGCGCTGGCACAAGCATGGCAGTGTCAGCCCACACATTATCTGCCCCGTCCAGCACTTGAGTTGCCGTCACCCGATCAGGTCCGGCGCACGGCGATTGCCGGCTATATTTTGGCATTAAGCTGGAGCCCCGAATTTTGCCGAGGACGCGAACGCGACCCGGCGGTGCGGTTCCAATGTTCCGGAACAATCGGCGACTTTGGCTTCATTCTTCATGGCCTGTGGCCCGAAGCAAAAGGGCCAAATTATCCGCAATATTGCCGGCCGGTGGGCGTGCTGCCACGGCAGACCATTAGCACCAACATCTGCCTTAGCCCGTCCCCGCAATTGCTGCAGCACCAATGGGCCAAGCATGGCAGCTGTATGGCGAAAACGCCGGAAGCTTATTTCGGTGCAGCGCGACTGTTGTTCAACGCGCTTGAGTTTCCGGACATGGCGCGGCTTTCGCGCGAACCGGAACGCGGGACAGCATTAACCGCAGCGACGATTGCCGAGAGATTTGCCGAATTGAACGAGCGCATGCCTGCGGACTCGGTGGCGGTAAAGGTCAGCCCGAAAGGCTGGCTTCAAGAAATACGCATTTGCCTCGACCGCACATTCAAACCACGACGATGCCCCAGCTTTAGCCGGGCGTCCTCACGCACAGTACCAGTCAAAATCTGGCGCGGGCGTTAACGTTCGATAATCCGCGTGGACGGATGATGTTTGTCCAGATGCTTGCGGATGATCTTTAGGTTCTTCGTATTGGAACGCCACACCAAGTCAAAGGCATCGCCCAAAAATGGCACCGCGCCAATCGCGGTATCAATGCCGATATTCGCGCTCATGCGCAGCAGCTGCCATTTTGACATGCCCAGATTGCGGCCTTCCCAGACCATATAGGCGCCCATGGCTGCGGTCACGAGATCTCCAAGCACCGGCACCAAGCCGATGACGGTGTCCAAGCCCACCGGAATTTTTGTGCCGGGAATGTGAAATGCCCGTTCCAGCACTTTTTCGAGTGCCTCGACGCGCATGCGAACGGCCTGCGGATCATTGCCCATTCCGGGCAGATCCTTGGCAATGTGCGCAAACTGTTCCTGCGAAATCGGCACTGGCATAACTCCTTTGGACTTATGTTGGGTCCCGCCCGAGATATTGCAACAGGTGCCAGCCCCGTCCGTTGGCAAAGTGCCCCAAAAGCCCGGGCCGCACGACCGACCAGCGCAGCGGATTGGCAATTGGAATAAAGCCGACCGTGGATTGCATTTCGGCTTCCGCCTGCCCCAATAATTGCGCGCGCATCGCCATGTCCTGTGTCATGCGCGCCTCTGCGACGATTGCGTCGGCCCGCGCGCTGCATATCGCGGCAAATTTGCAGGACAATTGGTCCAGATACCATGCAGGGCTGGATTGTTGCGCCGTCAGGTCAATCAAACGCAGGTCATGCGGCCGGTCGGCGGTCACCCGTTCAATCTCGATACCGACAGCCGCTAGGTCAGCGCGCAGGCGCGCAAAAAATATGCGGCTGCCGTACCCACGTGGCAGCGCCACCCGCAAAGGCCGGATCGCCCCGTTCGCACGTTTCCAGTTTGCAATGCTTGCAGCCGCCATCGACCGTCTTTGATCCATGGACGGTGCGGCCCAATCTGGCCGGGCAATGTCCGCGCGGTTTGGCAAGCTTTCGGGCACCAGCGTGACCGTTTCGCGCCATGCGAAAATGTCGAATGCTGTGAGCAACTTTGGCCGGTCAATGGCCATCGCGAGCGCAGTCCGGTTGTCCTTGTCGGCCAAAAAGGGACCGGCTTGCACCACCATCAATCCAAACAGACCCGGGACAGCATCAAACTGGATCTCATTGACATTGATCTTCGCCGCTTCGAGCAACGGGAAGGTTTCAAAACGGCCACCCTCAATCAAATCGGTCTGCCCAAGCACATAACGCGCGAGCACCAGCGAAGCCTCACCCCGGCGGAGCGTAACGCTTGCGTTGCCAAGAACCGCCGCCCCATCGGCATCCATTTCATTGCGCCGCAGCTGCATGGCCTGACCCAATTTCTTCGCCTGCATCGGGCCGGACCCGGCACCGCGACGCAACAATCCGAATTCGGGCAGGGCAAGCAGCTCCAGCAAGTAAGGCATCGGGGCCTTCAGCCGAACTTCAACGACCTTGCCTGTCATCGCGACAACGCGGTCGATAACGGCAAGCTCTGACCCCAGACGGCCTTTCTTGAGTTCGCTTATGCGCCGGGTCAAAAGCTGCGCGACCTCTTGCGAGTCTAGTTCGCGCCCATCGTTCCACCGCGCTTTGTTCAGACGGAAGATATAACTCATACCGTCGTCATTAACGATCCAACGGCTCGCCAACCCCGGCGCAACGCGTCCTTTTTCGTCAAAGGTAACAAGCCCCTGCGCCGTTGCACTACGCAAATAGGCAGAGGCGAGCGGCAATGGTGTCGCGGACACGTTAAAGGGCTTAGGGCGATCCTCAATCACATCGACGCGGACCCGTTCATTGTCGACGCCCTGCGAACAACCGGCAAGTGTAGCCGACAGCAACAAAAGCAAAAACGGCAGCAGACGGATCATGCGGCCACCATAATCAGAATGTCGCGGCGCACAATCCACGATTCATTGGTCAGTGCAGGTGAACAGCAATATCTCGTTCGGGGCGGGCGGCAATTGTGCAGCAATCGCCTTATTCATATTGTCGATATTGGTCAGCTGGCCCGCGTCGGTTGTACATGTCTTCACGTCATAACGCTGACGCGCTTCGCGGGCGGACTGCATGGCATCTGTACCCGGCAGAAAACGCTCAATACGATAGATATTGGTGTCGGGGGCGTAACTCGTCACCGAAATTTGTGCGTCATTATTCGGCACAAAGCTTCGGACCCATCGCCCGCCGCTTTCGACATATTGCGTCCGCCCATTGACGCATCCGTCCGGCCGCCATGTGAAATCGACATCGGCAGTATCGGACATGGTGATACGGCTGCGTTCGGGCTGCAGCACGCATATTTTGGCCACTTCTGTCACGGCCGCTTTGACCGCTTCGTCCTGCGGCGCATCAGCGGTGAGCGCCGCACGTACCCTGTCATCGACTTCGTCGAAAGAGGGGCGCGCTGCAAAAATGCCGACCGCCGAAACCAGTAATATCGCACCTGCAGCGGCAGCCGCCTTGAAACGATCATTTTGCGCCCGCTCCGAAAATTGCCACGCTGCGCCGCCGGCCACAGCACTTAAGACCAGCAGCAAAACCGCAAGCGCGATGTGGTTTTCGCGGGCAGATATCACGGCGTGTTCGGCGTCACTGCGCACTTTGCCTTCACGGCTGCGCCGCAATTCGGCGGCGACGCGCGCCTCTTTCTCAACCTTGGCGCGGGCGGCCGCTTCAAGCTCCGCCTCAGCGCGCGTCAATTCCGCGACCGAGCGGCAATCGCCACGGACTGTCCGGAATGCGACGCCTTGATTGTCGAGAAAGGCCGCAAGCTCGCGGGTCGAAATGGCGAAGTAGAACTCGGCGCCGCCCTCGTTCGCAACTGATCCAAAGCTGTTGATGCCAACAACGCGCCCACATGCGTCGACAATCGGCCCGCCGCTATTACCCGGTGCAATGGGCGCGGTGTGTAATAGCGATTCAACGGACTTCGATGTCCGGCCCGACGAAATAGTGCCGCGCGTTTTAACGGGTGGTTGCGGCCGCAGCACGTCCGCCTCGCTTTGTTCGAGCGCGACATCGACGCTGGCCGGATAGCCAATTGCGAAGACATCCGCGCCATCGGATACCGTGCCGGCAAATATGCTGGCTGGGACCAAAGTGCCCGAAGAAATCCGCAGGAGCGCGAGGTCCTTGCGCGCGACCACGGCGGACACTGTGGCGCGATAGCTTTGGGTTCCGTCGGAGGGCACAACGACAATTTCAACACTGTCGTCGAAGCGCGCCTGTTCAACGACATGGGCGTTGGTAATGACCTTGTTGCGGTCAACAACCACGCCGGAACCAATGCTGACAATGGTCTGCTGGCCTTCTGCCGAACTGAAAACGACGATGCGCACGACACTGCGTGCAGCAGCGCTAATATCGCTGGCATCTGCATATACCGGGGTCGCAACGACCGCGCTGAGGACACATGCCAATGCGAGCACGAGTTTTTTGATGCTTGAATGCAAGGACCGGACGACCATCATCGCGGGCCTTGCGCTGGTCGGGTTTCGGGCGGCGCGGGCTGGATATTCATACCGTCACGGTTAAGCTTGACCTCCACCGGCATGCCGCCAACCTCGGCATTCACGGTCACACCCTGACCTTGGTCAATCAGGACTTCAGCGTTGCCAACATCGACAGGAAATTCGCTGAGCTCGGGTAAATCCAGCGGTTCAATCGGGCCTTCGGGGTCAGGTTGCTGACGCGGCTTCGGCCTTACCGCAGGCGCCGCATTGCGGATCGACTGCGCCATGAAATCGCGCCAGATGCGCGCCGGCAGACCGCCGCCGTTGACGCCGCGCAGCGGGGTGTTGTCATCATTGCCAATCCAGACCCCGACCACGAGGTTACCCGCAAATCCGACAAATAATGCGTCGCGATTGTCTTGGCTCGTTCCGGTTTTGCCATAAGCCGGGATGGACAGCCGCGCCGCGCGTCCGGTCCC
>JBEEIJ010000084.1:0-2745 GCA_041169905.1 Pseudomonadota bacterium
CGTTATGCGCCGGGATACGGCCCTGACACGCGATTGATTAGCTGGTCCATGGCCAAAAGCGTTACTGCTGTATTGGTTGGCCTGATGGTGGCGGACGGTCGCCTTGCGTTGGATGAGCCCACGATTGTCACCGAATGGCAAGCGCCGCGCGATAACCGCGCAAAAATAACGCTGCGGCATTTGCTGCATATGTCCTCCGGCCTTGATCACACCGAAATGGCTGAAGGTGACATCGAAATTTTTGATGCGGACACCCCGCGTATGCTGTTTCTGGATGGCCGGGAAAATGTTGCGCGTTACGCCGAAACACGGCCGCTTGAGGCCAATCCCGGCGAAAAATTCGAATATAGCACGGCAACCAGCCATATTCTTGCGGACATCATGACGCGGTCGCTTACTGACAGTAAGGATCCGGTAGTGCGCCGCGACGCCATGCTGGAATATGCACGTGGGCGGTTGTTCGAGCCCTTGGGTATGACGAGCTTTGTCCCGGAGTTCGACCGGAATGGCACGATGCTGGGCGGAAGCATGATCCATGGCACGGCGCGCGACTTGGCCAAGTTCGGTGAATTTTTGCGCAATAATGGTTCGGTTCAGGCCGCGCAGTTGATGCCGACAAGCTGGATGCGCTTTATGAAAACACCAAGCCCGAATAACCGCAGTTATGGCGCGCACATCTGGCTGAACCGCACGGCAAATGACGGCCAGGATCAGGTCCTTTTCCCCGGAAAAGCGCCATCGGACGTGTTTGCCGCGCTTGGCCATCTGGGCCAATTTGTCGTGGTGTCACCGCAGCATCGGTTGACGATCGTGCGGCTTGGGATGACGCCCGATGATCAACTGGATCCGGTCAATGACCAATTGGCCAAGCTCATTTCGGTTTTCCCGAAATGATAAAGTTGGATGACTAGGCTTTGGCCACCGGTGCGTCGTCGCCAAGGTCTTCGAACCATGCTTCGACAGGTCCGCTGAGTTTGATCAGCAACGGGTTGCCCTTGCGATCGCGCGCTTTGCCTGCCTGAACCTTGATCCAGCCTTCGGAAATGCAATATTCCTCAACAGTTGTGCGGATTTCGCCCTTGAAACGAATACCCACGCCGCGCGACAATAAATCGCCGTCGAAATGCGGGCTCATCGGGTTAATCGACAAGTGATCGGGTGGGGTATCTGCCCCTGCAGCTTTGGTCTCTTCAGTCATGCGCGCGGCTTTGCCGCAAAGCATAGCACTTGGCAATATGGCGCGGGCAGTGCAGGGGCTTCAAAATGGCAATTTCGAATAACTATGATGCAATAATTTTGGGTGCCGGTGGCGCTGGACTGATGTGTGCGCTGACCGCAGGGCAACGCGGACGGCGCGTTCTGGTCATTGACCATGCAACGGGACCGGGCAAGAAAATCCTGATTTCGGGCGGTGGCAGGTGCAATTTCACCAACGTCAACGCGACAACGGTGCATGCGCAAGAACGCTATTTGTCCGCCAACCCGCATTTTTCGAAGTCGGCATTGGGGCGTTATACGCCGCAGGACTTTATCGAACTGGTGCGCAGCTATGGCATCGCCTTTCATGAAAAGACGCTCGGCCAATTATTCTGCGACGGATCCGCGCGCCAGATTGTCGAAATGCTCATGGAGGAGTGCGACAGGGCGCAAACGCTTGGCGGCCGTGTGGACTTTGCGTTCAATTCCCCCGTTGGCGAGATATCGCACGACGGCAGCGTCTATCATGTCATGTATAACGGCCTGCGCGCATCTGCCGCGTCTTTGGTCATTGCCACGGGCGGCCCAAGCATTCCGAAAATGGGTGCTACGGCATTTGCGTATGATCTGGGCCGACAATTTGGATTGAAGATTGTGGAGCCAAGGCCGGCTTTGGTCCCGCTGACGCTTGGCGGGGATGATGTCCTGTTCCGCGAATTGTCAGGCGTATCGGCTGAGGTCGTTGCCCAGCATGGCAAAACCGCATTCCGCGAAGCAGCTTTGTTCACCCACCGCGGACTGAGTGGCCCTGCGGTTCTTCAGATCAGCAGCTATTGGCGGCCCGGTGACCGTGTTGGGATTGATTTCCTGCCGGATCATGATGCGCCGGCATGGCTGTTGTCCGAAAAGCGCGCCCGACCGAAGGCCACCATCAAATCGACCCTTGATCGAGTCCTGTCGGCCCGACTGGCGGAGGCTTTGGCGGATAAGCTTGGACTGCACGGGAATCTGGCCGACCAAAGCGACGTCAAGCTGGCAGAGGCAGGCGCATTGCTCGATTGTTGGCCATTCGTACCCAATGGCAGTGAGGGCTATGCCAAGGCCGAGGTGACGCTTGGCGGGATCAGCACCGACGGCCTGTCGCAAAAGACAATGGAAGCCAAGAAAATGCCGGGGCTGTTTTGCATTGGCGAGGCTGTGGATGTCACGGGCTGGCTGGGTGGTTATAACTTCCAATGGGCATGGGCGAGCGGCGTCGCTGCGGGTGAAGCCGTTTAGCGTATCCGTTTCTAAGCGAACCGGACATTCCGAATAAGAAAAGGGCGCCAAATCGGCGCCCTTGTTCGTTTATGCAGCCTGTTTGGCGCGTGATGCTTTTTTCCGCTCATTTGGATCAAGCAAACGCTTGCGCAAGCGGATGTTCTTTGGCGTGACCTCAACCATTTCATCGTCATCGATATAGGCAATGGCTTGCTCAAGCGTGAGACGCTTTGGCGGGGTGAGGCGGATGGCGTCGTCCTTGCCGGTCGAACGGAAGTTCGTCAGCTG
>JBEEIJ010000085.1:0-15223 GCA_041169905.1 Pseudomonadota bacterium
CCGCGCGCGACAGCTGCGCCAAACCCGCCTTCGCCTGCTTCAGCAAAGCTGATATAAACGAACTTGTTTTTGGCAAAGTCGGGATGGAGAATGACATCACCAAGGCCGCCTTGCCCGCCATAGGCGACTTCGGGGACGCCCATGACGTCGACGGCGGCGCTGTCCTTTTTCCAAAGCTTCAGCTTGCCCTTCTTCTCGGTCACCAGTGCATATTGTGTGCCGGGAACGAATGTCATCGCCCAAGGCTCGTCAAAGTCCGCCATCACCGTGACATCGAACGGTTGCGATGCATTATCGGTGGGCGCTGCATCGCTCACGGATGGCTGGCAGGCGGCTGCCAAAAAAGTCGCGCCAATTAGCAATGATAATTTCGACATAGGTAAAGTCTCCTCAAATATCCGCTTAACGCAATTGGGTACTGACCGGTGGATATGCAAGAGACTTGCATATAACAGAATTCCGCGCTATACGGCTGTCATCCTTACATTGTGAGAACTTGGAAGGGCTAGCGCCACTAGGTGCTGGCAGCCAGAAGCTTTGCATGCCGTACAAGAAAGACTGAATTTGCCTGACCTCAATACACTGACCGCGTTAATCGCGCCCGAAGCAGAAGCGCTCGGCTTTGCGCTGGTGCGGGTCGCGTGGTTTGAAACCGGCGGGCAGGGCAGCGACGAACCAACCTTGCAGGTGATGGCCGAGCGCCCTGATACGCGGCAGCTTGGCATCGACGACTGTGCGGCGTTGTCGCATCGTATATCCGACAAATTTGACGAGCTTGACCCAATTGTCGAAGCGTACAGACTGGAAGTGAGCTCGCCCGGCATTGACCGGCCATTGACCCGCCTTGCCGATTTTACCGATTGGGCAGGCCATGAGGTTAAGGTTGAGCTGGCCGAGCCAATGGATGGCCGCAAGAATATCCGTGGCGATATTGTTGGCGTCGACGGTGACAATATTCATGTCGATGACCGCAAATCCGGACGGCTGACATTCGCCTTTTCCAATATGGGCAGCGCCAAGCTGCTCTTGACAGACCGCCTGATTGCGTCGACTGCCCCCATCAACAGCGATGGGGCCGACGAAGTTGAGGCAGATCCCATTCACGACGAAGCACAGGAAGACTAAGAACATGGCTAACACGATTGCCGCGAACAAGGCTGAATTGCTTGCAATTGCCAATGCAGTTGCTGCTGAAAAGATGATCGACAAGGCTATTGTCATTGAGGCGTTGGAAGAAGCCATCCAGCGCGCCGCCCGTGCACGTTATGGTGCAGAAAATGACATTCGCGCGAAGCTTGATACGCAGACCGGCGATCTTCGCCTGTGGCGCGTCGTGGAAGTTGTTGAAAATGTCGAAGATTACTTCAAGCAGGTTGACCTGAAGCAGGCAGAAAAGTTGCAAAAGGGCGCCGTTGTTGGCGACTTCATTGTTGACCCGTTGCCGGCTGTTGATCTGGGCCGTATTGATGCGCAGTCGGCAAAGCAGGTGATCTTCCAAAAGGTGCGCGATGCAGAGCGCGAGCGCCAGTTTGAAGAGTTCAAGGACCGCACCGGTGAAATCATCACTGGCGTCGTAAAGTCGGTTGAGTTCGGCCATGTTGTTGTTGACCTTGGTCGCGCAGAAGGCGTTATCCGCCGTGACCAGCAAATTCCACGCGAAGTTGTCCGTGGTGGCGACCGCGTCCGTGCGCTGATCATGAAGGTGCAACGCGAAAATCGTGGCCCGCAAATCCTGTTGAGCCGTGCGCATCCTGACTTCATGAAGAAGCTGTTTGCGCAGGAAGTTCCTGAAATTTACGACGGCGTTATCGAAATCAAGGCCGCTGCGCGTGACCCCGGCAGCCGCGCCAAAATTGGTGTCATTAGCCACGACAGCAGCATCGATCCCGTCGGCGCATGCGTCGGTATGAAGGGCAGCCGCGTTCAGGCCGTCGTTCAGGAAATGCAGGGCGAGAAAATCGACATCATTCCATGGTCGGAAGATACAGCTACGTTCATCGTGAACGCGCTGCAGCCTGCGACCGTAAGCCGCGTTGTCATCGACGAAGAAGAAGGCCGCATCGAAGTCGTTGTTCCTGACGATCAGTTGAGCCTTGCCATTGGCCGTCGTGGCCAGAACGTGCGGTTGGCTTCGCAGCTGACCGGCCGTGGTATCGACATCATGACCGAGGCAGAATCGAACGAAAAGCGTCAGAAAGAGTTCGTCGAACGCTCCGAAATGTTCCAGCAAGAGCTGGATGTGGACGAAACCTTGGCGCAGCTTCTGGTTGCTGAAGGCTTTAGCGAACTTGAAGAAGTTGCTTATGTCGATCCTTCTGAAATCGCGGCCATCGAAGGCTTTGACGAAGGTCTTGCTGAAGAGCTCCAAAGCCGCGCCCAAGAAGCGCTTGATCGCCGTGAAGAAGCCAACCGGAACGAACGCCGCGAATTGGGTGTTGAAGACGCACTTGCGGAACTGCCCATTCTGACCGAAGCGATGCTTGTTGTATTGGGTAAGGCCGGCATCAAGACGCTGGATGACCTTGCTGACTTGGCGACCGATGAATTGATCCAAAAGGCACGTGAGCCACGCCGCAACGAACGTAGCGACCGCGAAATGCGCCGCAATCGTACGGAAGATAAAGCTGGCGTCTTGGCGATGTTTGGATTGTCCGAAGAACAGGGCAATGAAATCATCATGGCGGCACGCGCACACTGGTTCGACGACGAAGACAGCGCGCCAGCTTCGGATATCATAGAGGAGGACGCGGTTGCAGCGGACGACTCCCAATGAGAACCGACACTCCCCAATAAGGAAGTGCATATTGTCAGGTGAGCATGGGACTCGTGCCCAGCTCATCCGGCTTGCCCTCGGCCCCGATGGAAGCATCGCGCCTGATCTGTTTGCCAAGGCCCCGGGTCGTGGCGCGTGGATTGGCGTATCCGGCGAGGAACTGACAAAGGCACAGGAAAAAGGCAAACTTGCCGGCTTGCTGCGCCGCGCCTTCAAAACCGACAAGATTGATATCATTGATGACCTGAGCGGGCGCATTGATCGCGGCCTTGAAAAGGCTTTTCTCGACCGGCTTGGCTTGGAGGCGCGGGCAGGGCACCTTATCTTGGGGGCCGAGAAGATCGATGCTGCATCACGCAGCGGGCAGGTCCGTTTGCTTTTGCATGCTTCCGATGCCAGCGCCGACGGCAGTGGCAAGCGCGACCAGGCGTGGCGCGTTGGGGAAGATGCCGAAGGGACGGGCAAGGGTGGTTTGAAACTGCCCGTCGACCGTGACACATTGTCGGCAGCGCTTGGACGGTCAAATGCCGTGCACGTCGCACTTATTGACCAAAAGGCAGCCGATAGGGTGATGTATCATCTTGGGCGCTGGCTAAATTTCAAAGGATGCAGTAATGCGCCCCTCGATTCCGCAGCTTTGGTTGCGGACGTGCGGGGCCATATTTCTGACGTCTCCGCAATTGACTGAGTAAGGACGGGTTCTGTTTCGATGAGTGATGATACCAACAATAAACCGACATTAACGCGCAAGCCGCTCACTTTGAGCCGCTCGCTCGAGTCCGGTGAAGTCAAACAGACCTTTAGCCATGGCCGCACAAACAAAGTGGTTGTCGAGGTTAAGCGCAAGAAGCTTGTCGGTAAGCCCGGTTACGCGCCTGAGGCTGAAGTCGCCGCGCCACCTCCTCCTCCACCACCACCCGCTGCGCCTGTCGCGGCCGCACCTGCGCCGGCTCCCGTTGCGCCAGCGCCGCGTCCGACGGGCAATGACATGCTGAGCCGTCAAGAGCGTCAGGCAAAGCTGCTTCGCGAAGCCGAAGAAGCGCGTTTGGCCATGCTGGAAGAAAGCAGCCGCCGGGAAGCCGAACAGCGTGCACAGCGCGCTGAAGAAGAGCGCCAACGCGCGCAAGCCAATCGTGAGGAAGCAGCAGCTCCGCCACCGCCGCCAGCCGCTGTAGCGCCTGCCGAGCCTGAAGCATTTGAACCTGTTGCTGAAGAAACCAGCCCTGATGCCGCAGCACCAGCGCCGCGTCGCTTTACACCTGTTGAAGCGCCCAAGCGCCCCGAGCGCGAGCGTGAAGAGATTAAGAAGGCTCCACATCGCCCAACCCGCGGTGCAGCGGATGACCGCCGCCAGTCGGGCAAGCTTACCGTTACCCGCGCGCTTGAGGGCGATGATGGCGCGCGCGCGCGTTCACTCGCTGCGCTGAAGCGTGCGCGTGAAAAGGAAAAGCGTTTGCATGGCGGTGGTAACCGTCAGGTACAGGTCAAGCAGACCCGTGACGTCGTCGTCCCTGAAACAATTACCGTTCAGGAACTGGCCAACCGTATGGCGGAAAAGGGCAGTGACCTGGTCAAGGCACTGTTCAAAATGGGCATGCCCGTCACCATCAATGAGACGATCGACCAAGATACGGCGGAATTGCTCGTTGAAGAGTTTGGCCACAACATAACCCGCGTTTCCGACGCTGACGTCGACATCGTTCATGACGAAGATGTTGATGCCCCAGAAACGTTGAAGGCGCGTCCGCCTGTTGTGACAGTCATGGGCCATGTCGACCATGGTAAGACATCTTTGCTCGACGCCTTGCGCGGCGCAAATGTCGTTTCGGGTGAAGCTGGCGGCATTACGCAGCACATCGGTGCGTATCAGGTGAAGACCAAGGACGGCTCGCTCATCACCTTCCTCGATACACCGGGCCATGAAGCGTTCACGCAAATGCGCCAACGCGGTGCGTCGGTTACCGATATCGTCATTCTGGTGGTTGCAGCAGACGACGGCCTTATGCCGCAGACGATTGAAGCCATTAAGCATGCCAAGGCTGCCAATGTGCCGATGATTGTTGCGATCAACAAGATCGACAAGGAAGGGGCCAATCCACAGAAGGTGCGTGAGCGTTTGCTTGAGCATGAAGTCATTGTCGAAGCGATGGGCGGCGATGTTCAGGACGTGGAAGTTTCCGCATTGAAGAAAACCGGCTTGGACGATCTGCTCGACAAGTTGGCGCTTCAGGCTGAAGTTATGGAGCTCAAGTCCAACCCGGATCGTGCGGCGGAAGCCGTTGTGGTTGAGGCACAGTTGGATAAGGGCCGCGGCGCCGTTGCGACCGTGCTGGTGAAGCGCGGCACGTTGAAGCGTGGCGATATCTTTGTTGTTGGCGCAGAAAGCGGCAAGGTCCGTGCATTGATTAATGACAAGGGGCAGCAGGTGCCCGAAGCAGGCCCGGCAACGCCAGTCGAAGTGCTCGGCCTGACGGGTGTGCCATCTGCTGGTGACGTCTTGACCGTCGTGGAAAACGAAGCGCGTGCCCGCGAAGTTGCGCTGTACCGTAAGGAACAGTCAACGAAGGTGCGTACGGCGCAAGTCACGCCAAATCTTGAAAACCTGTTCGATAATTTGTCCGCCACGCGCGCGAAGGAATATCCTGTCGTCATCAAGGGCGACGTTCAGGGTTCGGTCGAAGCAATTGTCACTGCGCTCAACAATATCTCCACAGACGAGATCAAGGTGCGCGTTCTGTTGGCTGGCGTTGGCGGTATTACGGAATCGGATATGCTGCTTGCTGCCGCGTCCAATGCGCCGCTGATCGGCTTTAACGTGCGCCCGAACAGCAAGGCTGCGGCGCTTGCGAAGCGTGACCGGGTCCGGTTGAAATATTTCGACGTGATTTATCACCTGACGGCAGACATCGCCAAGGAAATGGCGGGCGAGCTTGGTCCGGAAATCATCGAAACCGTCGTTGGACGTGCAGAGGTCAAGGACGTGTTCAAGTCCGGCAAGCGCGACAAGGCCGCTGGTTTGCTGGTCACCGAAGGCATCATCAAAAAGGGTCTTCATGCACGTCTTACCCGCGAAGACGTTATCATTTCGAAAACCACGATTGCTTCGCTTCGCCGGTTCAAGGACAATATCGACGAAGTGCGTGCTGGTCTCGAATGTGGTGTCGTGTTGGCGGATACCAACGACGTCAAGGCAGGCGATATGCTCGAAGTCTTTGAAGTCGAGGAACGTGAACGGACGTTGTGAGCTTAGCTCAATCCTGAAAGGGGAGCTGTATGGCCAAACATAACGACACTGGTACTGAGGGCCGTTCCGTGCGGTTGCTGCGCGTAGGCGAACAATTCCGGCATATATTGTCGGAACTGCTCGCGCGCGGCGAAGTACACGACGATGTCCTGAACAGCCACAGTGTCAGCGTGACCGAAGTGCGTATGTCACCTGATTTGCGCCATGCAACGGCATTCATTAAGCCGCTGTTGGGGGCAAATGAAGAAAAGGTGCTGAAGGCACTGCGCACCAATACGGCGTTTTTCCAAAAGGAAGTCGCCTCGCGCGTGAGCATGAAATATGCGGCAAAGCTGAAATTTCTGGCCGATGATAGCTTCGACCAAGCCACGCATATTGAAGGCTTATTGGCACAACCCAAGGTCCAGCAGGACCTGACTGATGACGCGGCCGAATGATCGTTCGGCGGTTAATCACAGCGGCGGCGCTTGTCTGCGCTACCCCCGCATTTGCGGAGCTTAACCCGTCACCTGACGCGGCGATTTCAGATCCGATGCCTGACGTTTCCAACCCGGCAGGGATGGTCGCGTTTCAGCTGCCGACCGGAACGGACAAAATCAACGCCCTGCTTTATCTCGCTGCTGGTGAGGGTCCAAAGCCCGCGCTTTTGCTGCTGCATGGTTTTCCCGGCAACGAACAAAATCTGGATCTTGCGCAGGCTGCCCGTCGCGCGGGTTGGGATGTTCTGACATTGCATTACAGGGGAAGTTGGGGAAGCGACGGAACTTTTAGTTTTGTGAATTGCATCGAGGACGCCCGAAATGCTGCAAGATGGCTGCAATCGGAATCCTTTATCAAACAGACCGGACATACTCCAAGCCTGATTGCCGTGGCCGGCCATAGCATGGGCGGAATGATGGCTGCTCGCACCATGGCTGACGTGTCTGGCTTGGCGGGTGCGTATTTGATAGACCCTTGGGATATTTCCGCAGAGGAGCGCAGCCTGACCGATCTCAACGCTGAGGTGGCGTTCAAACTTGGTTTGGCCGACGACTTAAAGCCTTTAGATGGTACGAACGCTGACGCGCTTCTTCTTGAAATGCGCGCCAATCCCTTGTTGTTGGATCTGCGAAAAACAGTGGCGACGATTTCCGACCGACCGTTGGCCTTGGTATATGCTGAGCGTGGCCTTGGCCGGGATTACACGGCTATGCTCGCGGCTGCTAGCCAAGGCTCGGCAACAGCAACGATGCTAAAGACCGATCATTCGTTTTCAGATCACCGGATACAACTTGCCCGACATTTTGTGCGCTGGCTTAACGGATTGAAATAGTCATCTATGGCCAAGCTATATTTCTATTACGCGTCGATGAACGCTGGCAAATCGACGACATTGCTTCAGGCGGCGTTCAATTATGGCGAGCGCGGTATGCAGGTGATGCTATGGACCGCCGCTATTGATGACCGCCCGGGTTTTGGCGCCATCAGCTCGCGCATTGGCCTCGCCGGTGATGCCAGCCGCTTTGAAAGCGACACGGACATCGAAAGCGCTGTCCTCAATAAGCATGCAGAGACACCGCTTGCGTGCGTGTTGATCGACGAAGCGCAGTTTTTGAGCAAGCAGCAGGTTTGGCAGGCTGCGAGCCTAGCCGACAAGGCGGGAATTCCGGTTGTTTGTTATGGCTTGCGCACGGATTTTCAGGGTGAACTGTTTCCCGGCTCCGCTGCATTGCTCGGCATTGCTGACAGCCTGGTTGAATTAAAAGGCGTGTGTGACTGCGGCCGCAAAGCGACGATGAATTTGCGCGTCGATGAAACAGGCAAGGCCGTCGTCGATGGCGCACAAACCGAAATCGGCGGCGATGATCGTTATGTCGCGATGTGCCGGAAGCATTTCAACGAAGCGCGCGGCTTAGGCTGACTTTTCATTTGCCGTTCATCTAGAAAGGCATATCGTCGTGCCTATGATGAAAAAAGACATGCTCTCATTGTTGGTCGCAGCGTCAATCGCGGCGCCTGTGCATTCCAAAAGGCCGGAGCCCTATGTGTGGCCCGAAGTCGGCGTGGAAACCAAGATCAATTTTCCGAACCAAGGCGCGATCCGCAATTTCGAAGCGGATGGCAATGACGGCCTATGGCTGGAGGACCGGCAACGGCGCTGGTATTATGCGGAGTTGCATGGCGGATGTCAGGAACTTGATTTCGCGCAAGCGATTGGGTTTGATACGCGCGGTTCGGCGACTTTCGACAAATTCAGCACACTCATCGTGGCTGGCGACAAATGCCAATTGGCCAGCCTTGTGACCGCCAATAAGCCTTTGCCGCGCAAAGAGCGCCTAAAGCTCCGCAAGCAGGTATTGGCCGCAGGCAAGGATGCTGCCGCGCCTTCAAATTGACTTGATGCTACGCCGCACCCTAAAGGGCGGGCATGCATGGCTGGATCATCCTCGATAAACCGCTTGGTCTGGGTTCAACGCAGGCCGTTGCAGCGGTAAAGCGCAACTTGCGCTCTGCCGGCTTTGGCAAGGTCAAGGTTGGGCACGGCGGTACGCTTGATCCACTTGCCACCGGTGTTCTGCCCATCGCATTGGGTGAGGCGACCAAATTATGTGGCCGGATGCTGGATGCGTCCAAGACATATGACTTTACCATCTGCTTTGGGACAGAGACCAGCGGCCTAGATGCCGAGGGCGACATCGTTGCAACGTCTGACGTGCGGCCCACGTTGGAACAGGTGCAGCAAGCACTATCGCAGTTCACAGGGCCGATTGAGCAGATTCCGCCGACTTTTTCCGCAATCAAAATCGATGGCAAGCGCGCCTATGATCTGGCGCGGGCAGGGGAAGTAGTCGAGATGAAGTCGCGGGCCGTGACGGTCGATGAACTCACCATCTGTCATGCTGAACCTGTTTCAGCATCTTACTTTGACCGGGATGAAAGTAAGACCCTGAAACAAGTTCAGGGTGATGCCCCCCTAAAATCCATCACACTGACCGCCGACGTTTCCAAAGGTACGTACATCCGCAGCTTGGCGCGGGACATTGCATATGCTTTGGGGACCGTCGGCCATGTCTCCATGCTGCGCCGCGTGCGTGCGGGGCCGTTTGCCCTGAATGGCGCGATTTCGCTGGACAAACTGAATGCATTCGGCCAAGGGGCAGCCCAAGAAGACATTATCTTGCCGATAGAGGCAGGGCTGGTCGACATCCCGGCTCTTGATCTCTCCCCGGAACAGGCAAGGGCGATCCAACAGGGTCGCGTCTTGACCGGGATTGCCATGAAAGATGGGCTACATTGGGCGAGGGGCGCAGATTTGCGGCCTATTGCACTGGTGGAGAACATCGACGGTGCCTTAAAAACCGTCCGTGGCTTTAACCTAACTCTATGATGTTCGAAGGAAAAATATGTCAATTACTGCAGAACGTAAAGCACAGGTCATCAAAGAGCACGCACGCGAGCCAAATGATACCGGATCACCAGAAGTGCAGGTTGCAATCCTGACTGACCGTATCAATACGCTGACCAATCACTTTAAAGACCACCACAAGGACAATCATTCACGTCGTGGTCTTCTTCAGATGGTCAACAAGCGTCGTTCGCTTTTGGATTACCTGAAAAAAATCGATGGTGACCGTTACGCGGCACTCATCGCGAAGCTCGGCCTTCGCAAGTAACACAATCGTTCGGCCCGCCTCGGCGGGCCGTTTACGTATTGGGTTATCCTGAATGTGTTTCAGGATACCAAATGACCGTTTCTTGTTATCCTGAAACAAGTTCAGGATGATGAAAAATGGAAAAGGGCGTGTCCGGCAATGAGGCTGGACTGCCATGGGGGCTTTGAAATGCCCCGGCCGGTTGCGGATCGGATCATCCGCTCAATTGAGGCCCCGCATCGCATAGGGCATGCGGGTCAAAGGAAAATCTATGTTTAATACGAAAACTGTATCAATCGAGTGGGGCGGACAAACCCTGACACTCGAAACGGGTAAGGTTGCCCGTCAAGCCGATGGCGCTGTTATGGCGTCTTTGGGCGAAACCGTTGTACTTTGCGCGGTTACCGCGGCGAAGTCGGTAAAGGATGGTCAGGACTTCTTCCCATTGACCGTTCACTATCAAGAAAAATATTCGGCAGCTGGCCGTATCCCCGGTGGCTTTTTCAAGCGGGAACGCGGCGCGACTGAAAAGGAAACGTTGGTTTCCCGTTTGATCGACCGTCCATTGCGTCCGTTGTTCCCAGAAGGTTTCTACAACGAAATCAACGCAATCGCGCAAGTTCTTAGCTATGATGGCGAGAATGAGCCTGACATTTTGGCAATTGTTGCAGCCTCGGCTGCGATGACCATTTCGGGCGTTCCTTTCATGGGCCCAATCGGCGCAGCACGCGTTGGTTACCTGAACGGCGAATATATCTTGAACCCAACAGATGAGCAGGTTGCTGAAGGCGACCTCGACCTCGTTGTTGCAGCGACATATGACGCCGTGATGATGGTTGAATCCGAAGCCAATGAGCTTTCGGAAGAAATCATGCTGGGTGCCGTGCTGTTTGCGCATGACGCATGTAAGGAAGTCGTTAAGGCGATCATCAAGCTTGCTGAACAAGCTGCCAAGGATCCTTGGGCAATGGCGGAGCAGGCTGACCTGTCCGCTGCTAAGGACAAGCTTAAGAAGCTGATCGGCAAGGATATTGCTGCAGCTTATAAGCTGACCGACAAGTCCGAACGCAGCAACGCGTTGAACGCTGCACGCGCAAAGGCGAAGGAAGCGTTTGTTGACGCGGCTCCTCAGGATCAGCTGGCCGCCGGCAAGCTGATGAAGAAGCTGGAAGCTGAAATCGTCCGCGGCGCTATCCTAAAGGACGGCACCCGCATCGACGGTCGCAGCACCACGCAAATCCGTCCAATCGTTTCGGAAACGCATTTCTTGCCACGCGCACATGGTTCTGCCTTGTTCACACGCGGCGAAACGCAAACCATCGCAACCTGCACCTTGGGCACCAAGGACGCAGAGCAGATGATCGACGGTCTTGGCGGTCTGCATTATGAAAACTTCATGCTGCATTATAACTTCCCACCGTACAGTGTTGGTGAAGTTGGCCGTTTCGGTGCGCCTGGTCGCCGCGAAATTGGCCATGGTAAGCTTGCATGGCGTGCGTTGCACCCTGTGCTGCCAACCAAGGACGAGTTCCCGTACACAATCCGTTTGACCAGCGACATTACAGAGTCGAACGGCTCGTCGTCGATGGCGTCGGTTTGCGGTGGCAGCCTCGCCATGATGGACGCAGGCGTGCCTATCAAGCGTCCGGTTTCGGGTATCGCAATGGGCCTTATCCTTGAAGGTAAGGATTTCGCGATCCTTTCCGACATCTTGGGCGATGAAGATCATCTCGGCGACATGGATTTCAAGGTTGCTGGTACGTCAGAAGGCATCACCACGATGCAGATGGACATCAAGATTGCCGGTATTACCCGTGAAATCTTCGAAGCTGCATTGAACCAAGCCAAGGAAGGCCGCGCGCATATCCTTGGTGAAATGGCAAAAGCTTTGGGTGAAGCCCGTGGTGAATTGTCGGCGCACGCACCGCGTATCGAAACGATGCAGATCGACAAAGCGAAGATCCGCGACATCATCGGTACCGGCGGTAAGGTTATTCGTGAAATCGTCGCCACCACTGGCGCGAAGGTCGACATCGATGATGAGGGTCTTATCAAGATCTCGTCCTCCGACGTTGCCCAGATCGAAGCTGCTCGTAAGTGGATTTCCGGCATCGTTGAAGAAGCTGAAGTTGGCAAAATCTATGACGGCAAGGTCGTCAATCTCGTCGATTTCGGTGCGTTCGTAAACTTCATGGGTGGCAAGGACGGTCTCGTCCACGTCAGCGAAATGCGCAATGAGCGCGTTGAGAAGGTTACCGACGTTGTCAGCGAAGGCATGGACGTTAAGGTCAAGGTCCTTGAAATCGATCCACGTGGCAAGGTTCGCCTTTCCATGCGCGTCGTTGATCAGGAAACCGGTGAAGAGCTGGAAGACACACGCCCGCCACGTGAAAAGAGCGAGCGCAGCGATCGTGGTCCCCGTCGTGAAGGCGGCGGACGCGGCGAAGGCCGTGGCGATCGCGGACCGCGTCGTGATGGCGGTCGGGGCGAAGGCCGCGGCGACCGTGGTCCACGCCAAGAGCGTTCAGAAGGCGGAAACAATGGCGGGGGCGATCCCGACCATGTTCCAGCATTCCTGAAGGACTAAGCCTAAGTTCCCCTCCCGCAGGCGGGAGGGGTTAGGGGTGGGCACGCGCATTGCGCTTCCATCCAAACAGAACATCCTGCAAAAGGATTGGAGAGGAAAAGGGGTCGCTTCGGTGGCCCCTTTTTCGTTGGGGGCATTGGTCGCCATCCCTGAGCAAGGTCGCTTGCCCCGACGCTGTCTCGGCTTCAGTTCATGCCTGATACAGCATCTCGCACTAACATGCGCAAAACCCTTGGCGACGGCCCCAAGAGTATCTAAGGACAATCCCATGAACAGAAAAATCCTTGTGTCCGCTGGCTTGCTGGCTTCGGTTTCTATGCTTTCGGGTTGCGCTATGCTTGGCCTTGGCGGCGGCGGTGCAAAGCCGGGCAGCAACACCCGTTATGTCGCGCGTGACGTCAACACATTGTATACCGCGGCAAAGGACAAGCTGGACAACAAGCAATATGAAGTTGCTGCCGCTTTGTTTGACGAAGTCGAACGGCAGCATCCTTATTCGCCATGGGCCCGCCGCGCACAGCTGATGAGTGCGTTTAGCTATTACATGGCGCAGAAATATAACGAATCGATTCAATCGTCGCGCCGTTTCCTGTCGATCCATCCGGGTAACAAAGACGCGGCTTATGCTTATTATCTGATCGCCTTGTCTTATTATGAACAGATGAGCGATGTGACCCACGATCAGAAGATTTCGGAGCAGGCATTGGCTGCGTTGGGTGAAGTGCAGCGTCGCTATCCCAATTCGCGCTATTCCGCTGACGCCACGTTGAAAATTGACCTTGTGCGCGACCATTTGGCGGGCAAAGAAATGGAAATTGGCCGTTTCTATCAACGTCGTGCCTTGTGGCTCGCATCCTCTTTGCGTTTCCGCGAAGTCATCGACAAATTTGATACGACAACGCATACGCCAGAGGCGTTGTACCGCCTGACCGAAAGCTATTTGGCGATGGGCGTGCCGGAAGAGGCAAAGAAAGCTGCGGCTGTGCTGGGAGCCAACTACCCAGGTAGCAAATGGTATCAGCGCGCCTATGACCTGATGCAGAAGAACGCGCCCGCCGCGTAATGACATGCTAACGGGGCTTTCGATCCGCGATGTGGTGCTGATCGAGGCGCTGGACCTTGAATTCGCAAACGGCCTTGGTGTGTTAACCGGGGAGACGGGCGCTGGTAAGTCTATCTTGCTGGACGCTCTGGGTCTTGCGCTGGGCGCGCGCGCAGATAGCGGCCTTGTGCGTGCAGGTGCTGATAAGGCGCAAGTAACCGCAAGCTTTGATGCGCCAGCCAATGTGGTCGCGTTGCTTGGCGACAATGACATCGAAATTGACGTCGGCGAACCGCTGCTGATCCGCCGTTCGGTTAAGGCCGATGGCGGCAGTAAGGCCTTCATAAATGATCAGCCATGTTCTGCCGCTTTGTTGCGCGATGTCGGCGCATCTTTGGTTGAAATACACGGACAGCATGATGACCGGGGCTTGTTAAACCCGCGCGGGCACCGGGCGCTGCTTGATGCCTTTGGCCGATGCGACACCGCAACGGTCGCGGCCAATTTCACGTCATGGCATGAGGCAAAAGTGCGGCTTGATATCGCACGCGAGGCATTGGAAAATGCCGCGCGCGACCAAGAGTGGCTTGAGCATGCGGTGGCGGAACTTGCTGCCTTTAATCCGCAGCCGGGCGAGGAAGAGGAACTGGCTGGCGAGCGGTCGGACATGCAAAAGGGCGAGCGCATCGCCGAAGATTTGAAGGCGGTGCTTGAAAGCTTTGACGGCCCCAAAAGTGGCCTTGCGCTTATCCGGTCTGCGGCACGCAAGCTTGACCGCTTGGCGGATGCCCATCCGTTGCTGGCAGAAGCACTGACCTCGCTTGATCGTGCCGTGATTGAAGCAAGCGAAGCCGAGGACAAGTTGAACGCGGCGGCGCGGGCAATTGAATATGAACCCGCGCGTCTCGATGAAATTGAGGAGCGCCTGTTCGAATTGCGCGCGCTGGCCCGTAAGCACAATGTCGCGCCGGACGGCATCATTGCCCTGCAGGAGCGCTTGACCGCGCAGCTTCAGTCGATTGAGGCAGGAGGCGAGGGGCTCGCTATGTTGGAGGCTGAGGTTGCTGCAAAGCATGCGGCCTATGTCGCGTCCGCCACGGCACTGTCGGAAACGCGACGTGCGTCAGCAGCGAAGCTGGATGCCGCCGTTAAAGTTGAATTGGCGCCGTTAAAGCTGGATGCGGCGCAGTTCGAAACAGCTGTCGAGCAGCTTCCCGAAGAGCGCTGGGGCGCGTCGGGCATGGACCGCGTCGAGTTTTTGATTTCGACGAACCCTGGCGCGCCATTCGCGCCGCTAGCCAAAATTGCATCGGGCGGCGAACTGTCGCGCTTCATCCTCGCGCTGAAAGTCGCGCTGGCGGAAGAGGGCGGGGCCGCGACGATTATCTTTGATGAAATCGACCGCGGCGTCGGCGGTGCGGTGGCGGCTGCCATCGGTGAGCGCCTTGCGCGCTTGGCCCAACATACGCAGTTGTTGGCGGTCACGCATAGCCCGCAGGTCGCGGCCAAAGGCAAGGCGCATTACTTCATCGCGAAATCCAGCCAAGGAACGGTGACGCGCACGGGCGTCGTCTTACTGGATAATGAAGCGCGCAGCCAAGAAATCGCCCGGATGCTTTCGGGCGCAGAAGTGACGGACGAAGCGCGCGCGCAAGCAAAACGCCTTTTGGAGGTTGTGTGAAGAAAATAGGTTTGATTTTTGCGTTGCTGCTGACTGGCTGCACGACCGCGGAACCCGCAAGCCTTCCAGCGGACGGATTTTTTCGTGAACTTTCCGCGCTCTGCGGCAAGTCATTTGAAGGCAAATTGGCGGCGGGCGATGAAAGCGACGCCAGCTTTAATTCAGCGAAAATGCGTGCGCACGTCCGCGAATGTTCATCGCGTGAAGTTCGGATCGCATTTGATGTTGGCGAAGATAAATCGCGCACATGGATTATCAGCAAGA
>JBEEIJ010000086.1:0-20420 GCA_041169905.1 Pseudomonadota bacterium
CGTCTGATATTTGGATGTCCTGTTGCATAGCTATGCGCCCTTTCCGTTGGTGACATGCCGCGTTATGGGGAGTGCGAACGTCAAAATCCATATCGCGGAGCATTTTGTATGCAATATCACAAGCCACGTATGCGCAAGGTCCGCATATTGGCGACATTGGGCCCCGCCAGCGACACGCCCGAAATGATCGAAAAGCTGTTCCGCGCTGGTGCCGATGCCTTCCGCGTGAACATGAGCCATGGCGAGCAAGCCGACAAGGCGCAGCTGATCGCCAATATCCGCGCGCTCGAAAAAGCGTATAACCGGCCCACGACGATCTTGGTGGATTTGCAAGGCCCCAAGCTACGCGTCGGCACCTTTGCCGAGGGCAAGGTGGAATTGCACACCGGCGATACTTTCCGGCTGGATACCGACGAGACGCCGGGCGATGCGCATCGCGTGCATTTGCCGCATCCCGAAATCTTTGCCGCATTGGAAGTTGGCGCACGGCTGTTGCTCGATGATGGTAAGCTTGTTCTGCGGGTCACCGAAATCGGGCTGGAATATATCAATACCACGGTGGAAGTTGGCGGCGCATTGTCGAACCGCAAGGGCCTGAATGTCCCTGACGTCGTCATTCCCATTGCCGCGCTCACCGAAAAGGACCGTTCCGACCTTGCCTTTGCGCTGGAGCAGGGCGTCGATTGGATCGCGATGTCCTTTGTCCAGCGGCCAGAGGATGTTGCCGAGGGTAAGAAGCTGATCGGGAATAAGGCTGCGTTGCTGGCGAAGATTGAAAAGCCAGCAGCGATCGGGCGGTTGGAAGAAATTCTGGAACTCGCCGACGGCGTGATGGTCGCGCGCGGTGACTTGGGTGTTGAGATGCTGCCCGAACAAGTGCCGCCTTTGCAGAAGAAGATTGTGTCGACCGCAAGGCGTATGGGCAAGCCTGTGGTTGTTGCGACGCAAATGTTGGAATCGATGATCGTATCGCCGTCCCCCACCCGCGCCGAGGTTTCGGACGTTGCGACTGCGATTTATGATGGTGCCGACGCGGTCATGCTGTCTGCCGAAACGGCGGCGGGCGCTTGGCCGATTGAAGCGGTGTCGATCATGGACCGCATTGCGCAACAGGTCGAAAGCGACCCCGATTTCTACAAGCGTATCCACTTTACCGAGACCCCGGCCGATTCCACCACGGCAGATGCGTTGGCCGAGGCGAGCGGACGGATTGTCGACACCATAGAAACCAGCGCCATTGTCTGTTTCACATCATCGGGATCGACCGCGCGGCGGATCTCGCGCGAACGGCCATCCGTGCCGCTTTTGGTGCTCACCGCCAGCCAATCGACCGCGCGCCGCCTTGGGCTCCTTTGGGGCGCTTTTGCTGTGCGGACCAAGGATATTGGATCGTTCGAGGAAATGGTCGCCAAGGGCAAGCGCATGGCGCTGCGCTATCATTTGGGTCATGCCGGTGGACGCATTGTCATCATGGCTGGCGTGCCATTTGGCACACCGGGTTCAACAAATGTGCTGCACATCGTCCGGCTGACCGGCGATGAGCTGAAGGGCCATTAAAGGCCAGTGGCGCGATTAGGGTAGTAAAAGGCTGCTGTCGCCATAGCTGTAAAACCGGTACTCTTCGGCGATGGCATGGGCATAGGCCGCTTGCATTGTCTCGCGGCCCATCAGCGCGCTGACCAGCATGAATAGCGTTGATTTCGGCAAGTGAAAGTTGGTCATAAGGCCGTTGATGGCCTTAAACCGATAGCCCGGGGTGATGAAGATGTCGGTGTCGCCTTCAAACGGGTGCACGGTACCATTTTGGTCTGCCGCGCTCTCGACAAGGCGCAGCGAGGTGGTGCCGACCGCGACCAAGCGACCGCCATTTTCGCGTATGCTGTTGAGCCGATTTGCTGTCTCGGCATCAATACTGCCCCACTCGCTGTGCATGCGATGGCTTGCGGTGTCGTCGACCTTTACTGGAAGGAACGTGCCCGCACCCACGTGCAGGGTAAGCGTCGCGGTTTCTATCCCGGCATCGTGCACTGCCTGCATCAATTCGGGGGTGAAATGCAGTGACGCAGTGGGGGCGGCGACGGCGCCGTCTTTTTGCGCAAACATCGTCTGATAATCTTCGGCGTCGCGTGCATCGGTTGGCCGCTTGCCGGCAATATAAGGCGGCAATGGCATCGTGCCTGCACGTTCCAGCAAGACTGCGACCGGCTCATCGCCTTCGAAATGCAGCGTGAAGCTGCCGTCGTCATGACGTTCTTCGGCCTTGGCCAAGACGCCGTGGCCAAAATCAATGCGGTCACCCATATGCAGGCGCTTGGCATTGCGGATGAAAGCCTGCCAGCGGCGCAGATCAATGCGTTTATGCAGTGTCGCGCCAATCGTTGCGTCGCCCCTGCGGCCGGTAAGCTGCGCAGGGATAACGCGCGTGTCGTTGAAGATCAGGCAATCGCCCTTGCGCAGCTTTTGCGGCAGGTCGCGGACCGACGCGTCGACCATGTTGCCTTCGCCGCCGACACACAGCATCCGCGCGGTATCCCGCGGGCTAACAGGCCGCAGCGCTATCCGCTCGGGCGGAAGCTCGAAGTCAAATAGGTCTACGCGCATGCTGTTGCCGCAGCGGTCAGCTACCGCTTGGTTGGCCTATACTAACGGGCTGCGCGGGAAATACGGGCGGTGGGACATTGTCTGCTGCAATCGATGCCTGAAGCACTTTGCTTGGGTTCGCGGGTGGCTCGCCGCGTTCAATGGCGTCGACAAACTGCATGCCGGATGTCACGCGGCCAAAGACGGTATATTTGTTGTCGAGGCTGAAGCGCGGTTGAAAGCAGATGAAGAACTGGCTGTTGGCCGTGTCGGGTTCATTTGTGCGCGCCATCGACACCGTCCCGCGCAAATGCGGCATTTTGTTAAACTCGGCTTTCAGATCGGGAAGCTCAGACCCACCTTGGCCGGTGCCTGCGGGATCGCCGGTTTGCGCCATGAAGCCCTCAATCACGCGGTGGAAAATAACGCCATTGTAAAAGCCCTGACGCGTCAGCGTCTTGATCCGCTCCACATGGGCTGGTGCAACGGCGGGGAACATCTGAATATGAACGCGGCCGCCCGTCGACAAATCGAGCACCAGCATATTTTCAAGGTCAGGCGCAATCGGCGCAGGCGCAGTTGGCGGCGTTTGCGCGAGTGCGGGCGCGCCCGCAAGGAACAGCCCGCCTAAAATGAGCGCAGTCAACTTCGATAAAAATATGCGTGATAACATCAAAAAAGGCCGCCTTTATAATGGAAGTGCTGTTCTCATAACGAAGGAGGCTGTCGCTGTCATGAACGATTTTCGACCCGCGCCGGGTTAGTCCCGCAGAGGCGAAGTCTGTGGATAAGTCACTGTTGCATAAAAGTGACAGCCCCGAAATATTATTGTCATATCCGCCCAATTTGTTGCGTAAACCTAGGAAATCCGACAAAGCGCCGACAACCCGGAGGGATTTCATCTCTTTTCGTGCATGCATTGCATGTATGTTTTGAGTGAAAAAGCTGGGGAGTTTAACAGCCACCAGGACGCGTTAAGTCGTTGGAATGGGGCGCTATTATAGGGGCTATATCGTGAAAAACACACGTATCAGCAATTTGAAATATGCAGCGGCACCGCTCGCACTGGGTCTGGCGTTGATCTCAACGCCGTCATTCGCTCAGGATGCGGCAGCCGAAGAAGAAGCCGTTGAGGCAATTGTCGTAACGGGTTCGCTCATTACCAATCCGAACCTTGAGCGTTCGGCTCCGGTCAACGTAACTTCTGCCGAAGAAATGGAACTGCTTCAGTCCAACCTGGCCGAAGAAGTTCTTCGTGAAATCCCAGGCGTTGTCGCTTCGATTGGTTCCGCAGTTAATAACGGTAACGGTGGTGCATCGTACGTTAACTTACGCGGCATTGGTTCAAACCGTAACGTCGTATTGCTTGACGGCGACCGTATCGTGCCCGCCGGTTTTGGTGGTCAGGTCGATTTGAACAACATTCCGCTCGCTTTGGTTGAGCGCGTTGACGTTCTTACCGGTGGCGCATCGACCACTTATGGCGCTGACGCTGTTGGTGGTGTTGTTAACTTCATTCTGAAGAATGATTTCTCGGGCTTGGAAGCCCAATCGTCTTACCAGCTCACCGAAAAAGGTGACGGTGACGTTGTCCGCGCTGACGTCACAATCGGTGCGAACTTCGACGATGGTCGCGGTAACGCCGTATTCGGCGTTGGTTACCAGCAAGCTGACCCAGTATATCAAGGTGCGCGCGATGTTTCGCTGACCACCATTGAAACCTATGCTGGTACAGCGCTTGGTTCAGGCACAGCATATCCTTCGCGTTTCTCGGGCGGTCGTCTGGTTAGCGGTACGGGCAATGGCGGTACCAACCAGATCAACGAAGCTGGTCAGCTCGTTCCGACCTTCTCGACGTTTAACTTCAACCCATATAACGTCTTCCAGACACCGTTCAAACGTTTCAACATGTTCGGTCAAGCGCGTTACGAAGTCAGCGATGCGATTGAAGTATATTCGCGCGGTCTGTTCTCAAAGAACACTGTAAACACGATCATCGCACCATCAGGCGCGTTCAGCATCGGCGTGAACATTCCTTTGAACAACCCGTTCTTGCCTGCTGCTATGCGTAACCAGTTCTGCGCATTCGACGTTAACCCAAGCGCTTCGGTGTATACCCCACGCTTTACACAAGCGCAGTGCGATGCGGCGGCTAACCCAAGCTTGCGTCCTGGACAGCCCGGTTATCTTGAAATCGGTACAGGTGGCGCGTCTGCAACTGCAACGACGTCAGGTAACGGTCTTGCTGTATTGCAACCATGGCAGCCATTCGACGTTAACGGCAACGGCGTGATCGAAGCTGGTGAAGGTTACAACCCGAACCCGCAGTCGCTTTTTGCCCGTCGCGCAATCGAAGCTGGTCCACGTATTTCCGAATATGTGACGACCGTATTCGATTATCGTTTGGGTGCCCGTGGTTCGATCACTGACTCAATCGACTGGGATATTTCGGGTGCCTATGGCCAAAGCGAGAACATTCAGACGATTAAGGGTTATACCTTGAACTCGCGTTTCCGTCAGTCGCTTCGTGCGGGCGGAACTACTTCGGCGCCAGTTTGCTTCGACACATCAAATGGATGCGTTGCTGCAAACGTCTTTGGCACCATTCAGCCGGAAGCAATTCCATTCTTGGTCCAGGAAAGCACCAGCTTTACGAAAACCTCGCTTGCTCAAGTCAAGGGAACCATCAACGGTGATGCCGGCTTTACCAGCCCATTTGCTGAAGATTCCGTGGCATTTGCAGTCGGCGGTGAGTATCGCAAATATACAGCTCGTCAGGGCGCTGACGCGCTTGCCAAGGGCGGCGATCTCGGCGGTGCCGGCGGTGCAACGCCAGATATTTCTGGTGGCTTCGACGTATATGAAGGCTTTGGTGAACTTGTTGTGCCATTGGTTAGCGACAAGCCATATATCAACAGCCTGACTGTTGAAGGCGGCCTGCGCTATTCGTCGTACACAGTCGACGCTCCAGGCAACCCATCGTACAACACCACAACCTTTAAGGCTGGCGGTACTTGGGAACCAACCGATGGCGTCGCTATTCGTGGTAACTTTGCACGTGCCGTTCGCGCACCGAACATTGGCGAACTGTTCTCGCCAGTGAACACTGGATTGACCAACCTTGGTACCGATCCATGTGCGACGTTGACGACAGCTGGCGCTGTTTTGCCAGGACGTCCAGCAACCGGCCCAACCGGTGAACTTCGTGCCGTCTGCTTGGCGCAAGGTGCTAACTTGGGCAACATCAACTCGATTCCCCAGCCTAACGCAGGTCAGGTCAACTCGACTGGTGGTGGTAACGTCAACATTAAGCCTGAAAAGTCGAACAGCTTCACCATTGGTGCGATCTTCCAGCCAGCGGCTATCCCTGGTTTCACTGCGTCGATCGATTATTACAACATCAAGGTAACGGGCGCGATTTCGTCCCCGACCCCTGGCGACGTAATTGCGGCTTGCTTTGGTACGAACGTATTCAGCCCACCAGCTGGCGCATCGACATCTGCTGCTTGTACCAGCATTCGTCGTAGCCCGGCCGATGGCAGCTTGAGCGGCGATCCGAGCACTTTCACTGGTCTGCCTTCGGTTCTGTCGAACGCGGGTGCCATTGAAACTGACGGCATCGACTTGATCATGAACTACAAGACCGATCTGACCGACAAAATCGCTTTGGCTTTGTCGTTCAACGGTAACTACACGTTCAAATCGACGTTCAACGCGTTCGTGCTTAACCCTGAATCGGTCAATCGTGATTGCACCGGCTATTTCAGCTCGAACTGTGGTTCACTGCAGCCAGACTTCTCATGGTCGCAGCGTACAACAGTGTCGTACGGCAAGTTCGATGTGTCGTTGTTGTGGCGTCACCTGTCGGCGATGGAGCAAGAACCACTTGACGTGATTGACGGTGGCGCGTTCTTCAACGGAACGATTGGTTCGTCGGTCTTGGGCGTTGGTGGCCGGACGGCTAACTTCGGCAAGATCAAGGCATATGACTACTTCGATCTGTCGACGCGTATCAATCTCACCGAAAATGTGACGATTACCGCTACGGTGCAGAACTTGCTGGACAAGGATCCACCATTGACCGGTAACAATGCTGGTTCGACATCGTACAACAGCGGCAACACCTTCCCGTCGACATATGACGCGTTGGGTCGTCGTTATGCTGTAACGGCAAAGCTGCGCTTCTAATTTGAAGAGCATATAATGAAACAAGGGGGCGGGCAGCAATGTCCGCCCCTTTTGTATTGTGCGGCCACGCTAAATCACGAGGCCAGACCAAGAGCTGCAAGACTGCGTTATGTTGGTTTAGATAATGCCCCGCCCTAATAGGCTAGGCCGAGCGCTTCAAAAGCGAAGCGCATGTTCCAACGTCAGTGGGATGTTGGCAGATTGGGCAACGGCTTCGGCCCAAATTAGGACCTTTTCAATTTCGTCGCCATGCGCTGTTTGCGCCAATGCATATTCCGCGCGCCGGTCTTCTGTCCGAAAACTGCCACCGAACTTGCTATGTTTACCAAACGCTGGATGCGCGTCATTCGCTGCAGCATGTTCGCCCAGACCAAAGTGGGACGCTGCAGTGGAAAGAGCTTTCCCGGGATTGGCAGTCAGCCGTTCACTATCCAGCGTTGCGATGCGTTCAGCTCCGAACTTTTGCGCCATGCGATGAAACAGCTTTTGCTGCGCCAGCCAACCCACGGCCGCGACTTGCAAATCGGTCTGCCGGAAAAAATCACCTGACTCAAAACCGAGATCAACGATGCCGTCGGCAATTTGCCCTTCCAGCAATTCGCGGCACCATAGCCGGCACCAAAGCCCCTTGCGGGCCACCGACAGAAGAAATACCGAAAGCGGCGCATACAGAATGATGGCTTTGCTTGTCGGCCGCATGGCAAGCGATGCGGGGGCAAGGGCATTAAACACATTGGATGGCTTCACAACCACCGCCAAATCGTCGCCAAATGGACGTGCGAGCATGTCCAGTGCATCGCGCAACCGTTCGCCGACCGCAGTGGGTGGCGCGCCGCGACGGCGAAAGCCCACAATGTCGTTCAACAAAACGGGTTCCTTCAAACCCATTGATAAGCCTGGCAGATCAAACCCATTGGCGAACATGGTCGATGCACAAAAGGCCGAATGCAAAATAAAATGCAGGCTGGCGTCGTCCGTGCGGCCCGTTGCCGCTTCGCGGCGCGATAGGACCATCGGGCTTGGTTCCACGCCAAGATATTCATCGGTAAGGAAAGTAGCGTTATTGTGCGCTGCACGGCTGACATGCCGCAGATGAAATGCGTCGGTAGACGCATCATAGCGATGCGCAAGCCATGCGCCATCGTTCCATATTTCGCTATTTTTATGCGTCATAACTTCATGGACCTTGCCGTTTCTAACGGTAAATGGCAAGCATTCGCCATATGAACGAGACCGCACCACCGGCCGAAGCGGCCAGACTGAACAGCGAAGGCATGCTTGCATTGCGGGCCGGAAGCTATGCCGAGGCGGAGCGCCTGTTCGTGGCCGCAACGACGCATGACACGATGTCGAGCGCGCTTTGGCGAAATGTTGCAACGGCACGGCGCGCGCAGGGCGATGACGCAGGCGAAATGCAGGCGCTGGACGCCGCAATCAGCATCGACCGCCGCGACTTTATGGGCTGGCTCCGTAAGGCCGAATTGCATGAACGTACGGGTGAAAAGGCCGAGGCTCTGGTCGCTTGGAGCGGCGTGCTCCAAATGGCGGCGCATGCATCAGACCTATCCCCCGATATTGCCGCGGCACTGCAGAAGGGGCAGGCGTTTGTTTCGCAAGCAACGCTTCAGATTGCGGACGCGGTCAGTGCGGAACTGGCGCCATTATCTGCTGCCATGGATGAAACAGAGCTGCGCCGCAGTCAGGCATTTGTCGATGTGGCGCTGGGCCGCCGACGGACCTATGTGAACACATGCGACGGCCTATATTACCCCTTCCTTCCGGCGGATGAATTTTTCGACCGGCATCATTTTCCATGGATGCCTGCAATCGAAGCTGCGACCGATGAAATACGCCAGGAATTAGAGGCGCTGCTTGCCGATCCCGGCGACGCGTTGCGGCCTTATGTCCGGATGGATTCAGGCGTCCCTGAAAATAAATGGTCCGCTCTTGACCAATCACTTGCCTGGGGCGCATGCTTTTTGTGGGAATATGGGCAGCCCAATAGGGCCGTTTTAGACCGCTGCCCGCGCACAGCAGCAGCCTTGGCCAGCTTACCGACCACAACGCTTCCGGATCGTGCACCCAGCGCGTTTTTCTCCATATTGAAGCCGCATACCCGAATTCCGCCACATACAGGGGTGACCAATACCCGTGCGATTGTGCATTTGCCGCTGATCGTGCCAGAGAATTGCGGTTTCCGCGTTGGCGGCGAAACCCGCGAATGGAAAGTGGGAACGGCTTTTGCCTTTGATGATACCATCGAACATGAAGCGTGGAACGATAGCGAACATTATCGCGCGGTTCTTATCTTTGACGTGTGGAATCCACATTTAACCGTTGCAGAACAAAATGTTATCGCCCGTTATTATGCTGCGGCTGACGCAACAGGTTTTAAAATCACGCATTAAGTTAATTGATTTTTTCCTCTTTACGTGCACTGAAAAGCGCCTGTGTTACTTGCACCGCGCCTCTCAACGGAGAAACATTCACATGCGACCAATTCTATTCACGGTCTTGACCATTGGTATCATGACCTCGGCTTTGGCGCAGGCGCCGGCGTCGGCGCCTGTAACGGCTCCAGCATCTGCATCGACATCGCAGGACGGTAAATTGGCCACAGCCTCTGACAAAACCGCTTCCGATGCAGACCAAGCCGTTCGGTGTCGCACTGTTCGTGTGACCGGTTCACTGGTGAAAAAGGGCAAGGTATGCAAGACGCTTGCGCAGTGGCGCCAGATGACAGAATCCGGAAATGAACTCGCCCGCCGCTTGGTCGAGGATGGAACTTCACGCCCCAGCGGTCAGTGATCCTGCTTTTGCAGATGAAATGGCGGACGTGAATCGGGGAAGGAGAAAAGCTGTCGCGTGACTCCTACACCGCCAACTTCAACGCCCCATCCCCTTCCTCGACCTTAACCGTGGAGCCATCGGGCACTTCGCCGCGCAGCAGCAGATCCGCAAGAGGGTCCTGCAAATATCGCTGAATAGCGCGCTTGAGCGGGCGTGCGCCATATACGGGGTCGTAACCCACGCGGCCAAGCCACGCCTTTGCCTCTTCGGATAAAGCGAGCGTGATCTTGCGATCCTTCAGCAGCTTTTGCACGCGTTGCACCTGAATATCGACAATCGGTGCCATGTGATTGGCGCCAAGGCGGTGGAACAGGATGACCTCGTCGAGGCGGTTCAGGAATTCGGGCCGGAAATGGCCCCGCACGATTTCCATGACTTGCGGTTCGACCTCTTTCACTTCCTGACCATCCTCCAACGCGGCGAGATGCTGGCTGCCCAGATTGGAGGTGAGGATGATGAGCGTGTTCGAAAAGTCCACTGTGCGGCCCTGACCATCGGTCAGGCGGCCATCGTCGAGGACCTGAAGCAGGATGTTGAAGACGTCGGAATGCGCTTTTTCGACCTCGTCGAACAACACCACTTGATAGGGCCGACGCCGGACAGCCTCGGTCAAAACGCCGCCCTCTTCATATCCAACATAGCCCGGAGGCGCACCGACCAGCCGCGATACGCTGTGCTTTTCCATGAATTCGGACATGTCGATGCGGACCATCGCATTGTCGTCATCGAACAGAAATGATGCGAGCGCCTTGGTCAGTTCGGTCTTGCCGACGCCCGTGGGGCCAAGGAACAGAAAGGACCCAAGCGGCCTGTTGGGGTCCTGAAGCCCTGCGCGGCTGCGGCGGACAGCCTTGGATACGGCTTCGACCGCATCTTTTTGGCCAATGACGCGCGCGCCAATCAATTGCTCCATATTGAGCAACTTGTCACGCTCGCCCTCAAGCATCTTGTCGACAGGAATGCCTGTCCAGCGGCTGACAACGCTGGCGATATCCTGCGCGGTCACTTCTTCGCGCAGCATGGCGTTGCCTGCCGCGGCTTCTGCTTCGGACAATTGTCGTTCAAGGCCGGGGATCGTGCCATATTGCAGCTCGCCCGCCTTGGTGAGATAGCCGGACCGTTGCGCCTGCTCAAGCTCGATACGTGCGGAGTCGAGCTGTTCCTTGATCTTGGCCTCTGCCGAAATCTTGTCTTTTTCTGCCTGCCAGCGTTGCGTCAGTTCGGATGATTGCTGTTCCAGATTGGCAAGTTCATTCTCAAGCGTAGCCAGCCGGTCCTTTGACGCGGCATCGCTTTCCTTACCAAGCGCCTCCCGCTCGATTTTCAGCTGAATGATACGCCGGTCAAGCGTTTCGATGTCTTCGGGCTTGGATTCGACTTCCATGCGGAGCCGCGACGCAGCTTCGTCCATCAGGTCGATGGCTTTATCGGGCAGGAAACGGTCGGCAATGTAGCGGTGCGATAATGTCGCCGCGCTCACCAACGCGCCATCGGTGATCCGCACGCCATGGTGCAGTTCATATTTCTCTTTCAACCCGCGCAGGATTGAAATCGTATCTTCAACCGTTGGTTCACCGACGAACACCGGTTGGAACCGGCGTTGAAGGGCAGGGTCTTTTTCGACATGTTTTTGATATTCATCGAGCGTCGTCGCGCCGATGCAGTGCAATTCGCCGCGTGACAGGGCCGGCTTAATGAGGTTCGCCGCGTCCATCGCGCCTTCGCCTTTGCCCGCGCCGACAAGCGTGTGCATTTCGTCGATGAATAGGATGATGTCACCTTCGGCCTGCTTAACCTCATCCAGCACACCTTTCAGCCGCTCTTCAAACTCGCCGCGATATTTCGCGCCGGCAATCAAGGCGCCCATGTCGAGCGACAAGAGCTTCCGGTCCTTCAGGCTGTCTGGCACGTCGCCATTGGCAATGCGCAGCGCCAGTCCTTCGGCAATCGCGGTTTTACCGACGCCGGGTTCGCCGATGAGAACAGGGTTGTTCTTCGTGCGCCGCGCAAGGATTTGGATGGTGCGGCGGATTTCTTCATCACGGCCGATGACGGGATCAAGCTTGCCCGCGCGGGCGACCTCAGTCAGGTCGCGCGCGAATTTCTTCAGCGCATCATAACGGTCTTCGGCGCCAGCGGTGTCGGCGGTTCGGCCACCCCGCAGCGCGTTAATCGCGGCGTTCAAACCCTCGGCGGTGACGGCAGCAGTGGCCAAAGCCTTGCCAGCGGTCGTGGTGGACGCCAGCGCAAGCGCGAGCAACAACCGTTCGACCGTCACATAGCTATCGCCAGCCTTTTGCGCGACCTGTTCGGCGGAATCGAGAACGCGAACAGCGTCATTATCCAGCCCGGGCGTCTGCTGCGCACCGCCACCGGACACGGCAGGAACCTTCGCCAGCGCAGCGTCGGTTTCGCGCAAGGCGGTCGCGGCGTCGCCGCCTGCCGCCTTGATAAGGCCCGAGGCCATGCCCTGTTCGTCTTCCAGCAAGGCTTTGAGGAGATGCTCGGGCCCGATCCGCTGATGGCTCATGCGAATGGCGACGGTCTGCGCGCTTTGCAGAAAACCCTTGGCCCGGTCGGTGAATTTCTCGAGGTTCATGCGCTATTTCCTAAATTGCCGTTGCTGCCCCGGTGCGAGGCAAACGTAACTTATATAAAGAATGTAGTGCGGCATTTTCGCATCACAAGACGCGCTGATGCTGGGGCCGCTATGTTCCTTGCTGCGCATGGAAGGACTTTCCTTTCGCAAAGACTTGGTTATGCCTTTCGTCTGAAGCAACGGACCGGAATGGCAAGGTCTCGTCGCGGGGGAGAGAATGATGCGTAAATTTTTGTGGGCGTCTTTGGCGCTGGCCGGTGTGGTTGCAGGCGCAGGTGCCTTGTGGGAGCCACTGGCAGCAACCGAATATGAAACCGCCAAGCGGACCTATGATGCCGAGATTGTGCGCGACGAATATGGTGTGCCGCACATCAATGGCGCAACCGATGCGGACACGGCTTATGGCCTTGCCTATGCGCATGCCGAAGATGATTTTTCAACGATCGAAGATGTCGTGGCGATGACACGCGGCCGGTATGGCGCGTTGGCTGGCTCGGACGGGGCCAAGGTTGATTATGTCATGCACTTGCTGGGCGCGCGCGAAACCGCCGAAAAGCGCTACATGGAATTGTCGCCAGAGGTACGCGCAGTAGCCGAAGCCTATGCCGCTGGCCTCAATCATTATGTGTCGAAGCATCCGGGCGAAGTGCGCTTGTCGAAACTGTTTCCGGTCACTGGACAGGACATCGTCACTGGCTTTGTTCTGCGCGCGCCATTTTTCTACGGCCTTGATAGCGCAATCGGTGCGCTGACCGAAGGCAAGCCACAGCCCAAAGAGAGCGCAGCGCCCATGACGCCAATCGGGCGGGATCCCGAAATGAACGGGTCTAATGCCTTTGCCCTCGCGCCAAAGCGCATGGCCGATGGCAAGACCTGGCTGATTTCCAATTCGCACCAGCCTTATGAAGGGCAAGTGGCATGGTATGAGGCGGTGACGCATTCGGGCGAGGGGCTGGATATGGCGGGCGCCTTGTTCCCGGGATCGCCCTTCGTGCTGCTGGGGCATAACCGCCACCTTGGCTGGACCAACACGGTCAATCGCCCGGACCTGATTGATGTCTATAAATTGGTGATGAATGAGGCCGGCGACAAATATCGCTATGATGGCAAATGGCTGCCGCTCAATTCAAAGCGCGTCTGGTTGCCCGTCAAGTTCGGGCCGTTCAACTTGCCCGTGCCACAGACAGTGTATCGCTCGATCCATGGTCCGGTTATCAAAAATGATAAGGGCTATTTCGCCATCCGCTATGCCGGAATCGATAGCGTGAAGGTTGTCGAGCAATATTACCGGAATACCAAGGCAACGAACTGGGACGAGTGGACCAAGTCGATGTCGATTGGCGGGATTCCTGCCACCAACTTCATCTATGCCGACAAAACCGGCCGCGTTGCTTATATCTACAACGCGCTCTTCCCCGACCGCAAACCTGGCTATGATTACACCAAGCAGCTTCCGGGCGATACGTCCGCTGCCATGTGGTCCGGCCCTGTCGGCTTTGACCGCTATCCCAAGATTGTCGATCCCGCATCGGGCTTTGTCCAGAATGCAAATAACACGCCGTTTCTGGCGGCTGGTCCGGGTTCGGAAATGAACCCGGCGGACTATTCGCTGTATTTGGGTATCGAACGCGGCATGACCAACCGGGGGTTGCGCGCGACTGAGCTGTTGGCGGCCGACACGTCGATAACGCCAGAAGAGCTACTCGCGATCAAGATGGACATGACCTACAGCAAGCAAAGCTGGGTCGGGCCATGGATGGCCTCCTTCGCCGCTTTGGACCTGAAAGACGCGCCGGAACTCGCCAAGGCCCAAAAGCTGTTGGCCAGCTGGGACTGGTCAAGCGATGGCAAGGGCGATGCCGACGCTTTGGCCGAACGCATCATTCGCTTTGGCGCCCGCCGAAACTGGCGCGGTGACGCAATGCCCGATCCCCGCAGTACGCTTCAGGAAGCGGTCGATGAATTTAAGAAGCGCTTTGGCAGAATTGACCCGCAGCTTGGCGATATCCAGCGGCTGCGGCGCGGCAAGGTGGATTTGCCGATGTTTGGCGGAAGCGATGCCCTGCGCGCGACCACGATGTGGGATGCTGACCAAGCCGATGGCAAGGTCCGCGTGCGGCATGGCGACAGCTATATCATGCTGATCCGTTGGGACAAAAATGGCGGCGTTATATCGGAATCGATCCAGCCATATGGTGCAGCGACCACACGGCCCGAATCGCCGCATTATACCGACCAGATGAAGCTGTTTGTTGCGGGCAAATATAAGCCGGTTCACTTTGAATGGGCCGACGCCGTGAAGCATGCAAAGCGCCGTTATCGGCCCTGAACGGCGTTTGTCGAAAATGTGCAGCCGCCAGATTGTGTTTGTCCGTTTTGGCACTATCTCTGGCGGCAGTAAATATTAGCTTTGGGAGCATATCATGATCCGTAAATTGACCCTCGCGCTTATGTTGTCCGGTTCGGTGTTGGCCGCGCAGGCACCCGCATTTGCGCAAACCGCTGCACCCGTGTCAAAGCTGGTGGAGGCCGTGAATATTCCGCATGAGAAATTCACACTCGACAACGGCCTGACGGTGTTGGTGCATGAAGACCGCAAGGCACCCATTGTGGCGGTTTCCATCTGGTATGGCGTAGGATCAAAGAACGAACCCAAAGGCAAAACGGGCTATGCCCATTTGTTCGAACATATCATGTTCAACGGCAGCGAAAACGCGCCGGGCGACTATTTTGAATATACCAAGAAAATCGGCGCCACCGACTTGAACGGAACGACATGGCTCGACCGGACCAACTATTTCCAAACCGTCCCGACCACCGCGTTGGAATCTGCATTGTTCCTCGAAAGCGATCGCATGGGCTATTTGCTCAATGCCGTTTCCAAGGAAAAGCTCGATAACCAAATCGGCGTTGTTTCGAACGAAAAGCGTCAGGGCGACAACCAGCCATTTGGACTGGTCGATTACAAGCGTTCAGAAACCTTGTTCCCCGTTGGCCACCCTTATCATCACGACACGATTGGCAGCCTGGAAGACCTTTCGGCGGCGTCGCTGGATGACATGAAGAACTGGTTCATCGACCATTATGGTCCCAATAATGCGGTGCTCGTGCTGGCAGGCGATATCAACGCCGCGCAAGCCAAACCGCTCGTTGAAAAATGGTTCGGCAGCATTAAGCGCGGCAAAGATGTTGCGCCGGTCAACGCGCCTGTGCCGACGCTGGAAAAGCCGGTTAAAATCGTGATGAAGGACAAGGTTCCGACCACACGTATTTATCGCAACTGGGTGGTGCCGGGACTGGCCGACCCTGATGCAAATGCGCTGTTCATTGGCATGAGCGCGCTTGGTGGCCTGTCCAGCTCGCGCCTCGACAATATCCTCGTGCGTCAGGAACAAAGTGTCGTCGGCGTTTCTGCATATATGATCCCGTTCATGCACGGCAGCCTGATTAACATTCAAGCTGATGTGAAGCCCGGCGGTGATGCCGATGCGGTTGCCAAGCGGCTGGATGAAATATTGGCCGATTACATCGCCACAGGTCCAACTGCTGAGGAAGTGCAACGCGTAGCCGCTAGCAATATTGCCCAGCAAATCGATGGCCTTGAACAGGTTGGCGGATTCGGCGGAAAGGCCGTCGCGCTTGCCGAAGGTCAGCTGTATGTCGGTGACTCTAATTTCTACAAGAAAGAGTTGGAGCGTCTCGCCACGACAAAGCCCGAAGCGGTAAAGGCGGCGATGCAAAAATGGCTGACCCGCCCCGTGCTCGAAATTCGCGTAGAGCCAGGCGAGCGTGAAGCATATAAGGAAGTGGCAGCAGGATCGGGCAGCCGCACCGGCACGCTGACATCGCCCGCCTTTTACGCGCCCCCCGGAACCGAAGATATGCTTGCGGCTGGGCCTTTGGCGTTTCAAGATCGCAGCAAATTCCCAGAGCCAACCGGCACGCCATCGCTGGATTTCCCGACCGTTGAGGAAACAACGCTTGGCAATGGTATCAAGGTTTTCTTCGCACGACGGGCTGCGGTACCAACGGTGCGGGTGGCTGTCAGCTTTAACGCGGGCTTTGCTGCTGATCCAGCAGACAAGCGCGGTATCGCGTCGATGATGTCGACGATGATGTTGGAAGGTACACAGACCCTCACATCGACCAAGCTTGCGGAAACCGAAGAGAAATTGGGCGCTGACGTCAATGTCGGATCGTCGCTTGACCGGACGGTTGCAAGCCTGCGTGCGGTAAAGCCAAATTTGGGTCTATCGCTCGATCTTTTGGCCGATGTGATCAAAAATCCGGCTTTCGCAAATAATGAGCTGGAGCGCGTCCGCGTTCAGCAATTGACGCGCATCAAGGCGGAAAATAACCAACCGCAGGGCATTGCCGTGCGCCGCCTGCCCCCATTGCTATACGGAAACGCACATCCTTATGGCGGGCCGCAAACGGGTAGCGGCTATGCCGAAACGGTTGCAACCATCACGCGTGCCGATGTCGCCAATTTCCACCAGTCATGGATACATCCGGAAAAAGCGGAAATCTTTGTCGTCGGTGATACCACGCTGAAAGAAATCAAGCCGATGTTGGAACAGCGCTTTGGTAAGTGGAAACCAACAGCGGCGGCTGCACCAGCGAAGAATTTCTCTGCGGCCATCCCTGCGCCGCAATCCAAGATTCTGCTGATTGACCGGCCAAATTCGCCCCAGTCACTGGTCCTTGCCGGCGTCGTGCTGGATGCAAAGGGATCGGACGATTTGCTGACCCTGCGGGCGGCGAACGAGGTTTTTGGCGGTGACTTCCTGTCGCGTATCAATATGGACCTGCGCGAAACCAAGGGCTGGTCTTACGGGGTGCGTAGCCAAGTCAATGGCGCGGAAGACCGCGTGCCATTTTACATGTTTGCGCCTGTCCAAACCAATCAGACGGGGCCATCGGTCAAGGTTTTGATTGACCAGCTAAACGACTTTAACGGTGCCAAGCCGGTTACTGCGGAAGAGCTGGAAAAGACCATCAAGGGCAATGTGCTTGAACTGCCCGGCAGCTATGAACAGTCGTCCGCGGTTCTGGGGCAGATGCAGTCCGATCGTTTGAACAAGCGTTCGTTCGATTATGCCGAAACATTGGCGGGCAAATATAGCGCCCTGACCGCCAAGGCATTGAACGACGCAATGCGCGCAAAGATTGATCCGTCCAAAATTACGTGGCTGGTCGTGGGTGATGCCGCCAAGGTGAAGCCACAGCTTGAAGCGCTTGGATTGCCAATTGAAATGGTAAGCGAAGCTGCTAACACCACTGCAAGTAAAACAACCAAGTAAGGAGCAAGAATATGGCAGCAGTTGATGGCCAATGGGACGTAACAATCAAAAGCCCAATGGGTGACCAAAAGGCCGTTTTGACCGTCAATAGCGACGGCGGCAGCTTTTCGGGCAGCATGTCGGGTGGCCTTGGTGCAATGGACATTGCCAATGGCACCGTCGATGGCGACACGTTGAGCTGGGGCATGGACATCACTGTTCCAATGCCAATGCATCTGGATGCAACCGCAACCGTTTCGGGCGATGCTATCACCGGTGAAGTGAAGGCGGGTGCCTTTGGTTCGATGGGCCTTTCGGGCACACGTAAGTAAATTACAATCGGGGGCGGTCTCCGTGCCCTGAATTGAGACACATGGCCGTCTGCCCCTTGGGGTGGGCGGCCTTGTTCTATTATGGCTGAGTGCTATTGTGTCGATTGATGGCGTTTCTCCCGACTCGCTGAACAGGCAGGAGCCTTGGCATGCACCAGATCGCATCCGTATCGCAGCCGCGTATGTCGTTATTGCGCTGGGCGTTGTTGGTTATTCCGCTCACCATGTTTCTTGGGTTTCTCTCCGGCACCATGTCAGGGTCAACCGCCGACAACGCGTGGTATCAAGCCTTGATTAAACCCGCCATTCAGCCACCGGGCTGGGTGTTCGGTGTGGTTTGGCCGACATTATATCTGATGATGGGTCTTGCGCTTGCGATGGTGCTCGCCGCGCGCGGTGCGCGGGTCCGCACTGTGGCGATTGGCCTGTTCCTGTTGCAATTTGTGATCAACCTCAGTTGGTCGCCGATATTCTTTGGCCAGCATGAAGTGACGGCCGCGTTTTTCATCATCCTTGTGATGCTGGGTGTCGCGATTGCGACAACCTTCGCATTTGCGCGCGTTCGCAAGGCTGCGGCATGGTTGATGGTGCCTTATTTGGTATGGATTAGCTTCGCATCGATACTGAATTTTCAGATCGATCAGTTGAATCCCGATGCAGAAAGCCTTTACGTTCCGGCTGCGAGTTCCCAGATAGACAATGGCGGTTAATCTCCCGACCGCAATGGAGTGAATGACATGCAAAGCGAAAAGCGCATTTTTGATGATTTGGCCAAGGTACTGAACGGCGTTGCCGGAACAGTCGCTGGCATGGGCCGCGAAGCCGAAGCGAGCATGCGTGAACGCGCCCGCGAATGGGCTGGCGGTTTGGACCTCGTGTCGCGTGAAGAATTTGACGCGGTGAAAACACTCGCCGCAAATGCCCGCGCCGAAGCCGATGCGCTTGGCAAAAGGGTGGCTGCGTTGGAAGCCGCGCTTAAGACGAAAAGCGGCGCTACGCCCGCAAAGGCCAAGCCTTCCAAATAAGTTCATAATCCGTCCGATTTGAACTTTTCCACAGTCGGCCCACAAGCTTGTGTTGCGCATGGCCGCAAGTCGCTTGCGCACGAGTCAGTCAAGAGGCAGACTCGCTGACATCATAACAGGCGCAATTTTATGCACGACGCAGACGAACAATATGAGCAATTTGAACGGGATGAATCCGCACCCGTAGACATGCTCGCCGCATTGTTCGAAGCGCGTGGCTGGTCGTTCGAGCTTGAGGGCGAGGACGAAATTACCGCCGAGTATAAGGGCAGCTGGGCAAGCTATCAGATCCGCGCGATCTGGCGTGAAGATGACAATGCACTGCAGCTTATCATCCTGCCTGACATCACGGTGCCAGCCGACAAGCGCGTGAGCGTGTACACCGCGCTTGGCCTTATCAATGAACAATTGTGGCTTGGCCATTTCGACATGTGGTCCGCGAACGGCATATTGTTGTTCCGCCATGGCAGCTTGATGGCGTCCAACGGATTATTGGGTGTGGATCAGGCGCAGACCATCATCGACGTCGCAATTGACGAATGCGAACGCTTCTATCCGGTGTTCCAGTTCATCATCTGGGGCGACAAATCACCCGAAGACGCCATCGCCAGCGCGCTCATAGATACGCACGGCGAAGCGTAACGTTAGGCCGCGTCTTCGCGCTTGGCCTTAATCAGATAATGCATATGGCCCATAGCGATGGGCTTATCCCGATCATCCTGCCACGCGCGGGCTTCGACATTGGCCATCGTGCGGCCAAGGCGGGTGACTTCGCCCATAGCATAGGTCATCTGGCTGAGGCCGCCGCGCATGAAATCGACCGTGACATTGACTTGTTTGATCGCGGAATCGCTCCCCTTGGCCTGTAACGCGCGGTGAACCGCGGCGATGGCTGCGATTTCGAGCAATCCGGAAATCGCGCCGCCATGCAGATACCCGGGGCGACCTTGTACGCGGTCGGCAAAGGGCATGCCGATAACGGGCACACCGTCGATTTCGTCGACAATCGTCATGTCCAACGCTTGGGCATAAGGCGGCAGAGCAATTGGGCTATCGGTCATGATACGCGGTCTCCGATACGGATGAATGTGCCGCTTGCATGCGCCAAGGGTTCGTCCGGATTGCCATTATGGGCAAAGCCCCGGACAAAGCCGATGCTGTTGGTCAAATGATAGCAGATGCCCCGGCCATATACCCGCTCACCCGAAGGCGAGGGGCGCAGATAATCGATCCGCAGGTCCATCGTCACTTGCGGCCGGAACTCACCCAGCTTCGTCCAAATCGACATGCTGGTGGCATTGTCCATCAGGCTGATGATCACGGCCGACGCGAGGATACCGGTATCGGGGTCGGCGACAAGGTCTTCACGCCAGTCAATGGCGAGTTCCACCCAGTCAGCGCCATGGCCAACATATTCCATGTCGAGAAACCCGCCATGGCCGAATCTGCCCATCATCTTGTTCACAAGGGCAGGATCAAATTCAGTGCCTTTTGGTACGATGCTGCCTAAGTCGGGTTTGCCGAACGCCATTTACTTACTTCCTAAGGTTGGCCGCAATTGCGG
>JBEEIJ010000087.1:0-2648 GCA_041169905.1 Pseudomonadota bacterium
CCCCATTAAGCCAATAGGCCGCCAAGCGCATGAGGCGAGCGGACGATACCGCCGCAGTATTGGCAGCGTGAGGGCCGCAACAAGTGGCTCCGCCAATCGAACAAGATGCGTAAGCTTAGAGGCTTCCCATATCACGCAGGGTTGTTTCCAACGGGTCAGCATAAGCTGCTCCCGAACACCTGCTGTTGCGCCCGTGCTGTCCTGTTTCAAGGATCGGCATTATGGGGCTGCGACGACCATTTGAAAGTATATATATGTCTTTTTTCCAAGACCTGGGCCTTGCCCAACCCATCCTTAAGGCGCTTGAAGCTGCGGGATATGATACCCCGACGCCAATCCAGCAACAGTCGATCCCGCCATTGCTGCAAGGCCGCGACCTGTGCGGTATCGCGCAAACCGGAACCGGTAAGACTGCGGCATTCGCTTTGCCATCGCTGCACCATTTCGCAACAAAGCCAAAAGCGCGTCAGCAATATAGCTGCCGTATGCTGGTGCTGTCGCCAACCCGCGAACTTGCGGCACAGATTGCCGACAGCTTCCGTACCTATGGCAAATTCCTTGGCCTCAAAGTTGATTGCGTCTTCGGCGGCATGCCCATTTTCAGCCAGAAAAAACGTCTTGCTGGCGGCGTCGATATTCTGGTCGCGACACCGGGGCGTCTGATCGATTTGATCGAGCAACGCGCGGTAACATTGAAGGACGTCGAAATCTTCGTCCTCGATGAAGCGGACCAGATGATGGACCTTGGCTTCATTCATGCGTTGAAGCGTATTGACCAATTGCTGCCAAAGCAGCGTCAGACATTGTTCTTCTCGGCAACCATGCCAAAGGCGATTGCTGAACTGGGCAACCGCTTCCTTAACAATCCTGTGCGTGTGTCGGTTGCACCCGCGGCAACCACTGCAGAGCGCGTTGAGCAATTCGTGACCTTTGTCGAACAACGCGAAAAGCAGACTTTGCTGACGCTCAAGCTGCAAAGCGAAGAGATTGACCGTGCACTTGTGTTCACGCGTACCAAGCATGGCGCGGATCGCGTTGTGCGTGGGCTTGCCGGTGCCGGCATCCAATCCGCCGCCATTCACGGCAACAAAAGCCAGGGCCAGCGCACCGCTGCGCTGCAGGCATTTCGTGACGGCAAGATCAAAATCCTGGTCGCAACCGATATTGCCGCGCGCGGCATTGACGTTCCCGGCGTAAGCCATGTGTTCAACTTCGAACTGCCAAATGTGCCTGAACAATATGTGCACCGCATCGGTCGTACCGCGCGTGCGGGCCGTGAAGGCATCGCGATGAGCTTCGTTGCCGGTGATGAGCGTGGCTATATGAAGGATATTGAGCGTCTGACGGGCGTGCGCGCCATGACGCTTGGCTTGCCTGAAGGCTTCCGTGCCGCTGTTGCTGCATTGCCACCCCCCGTCGCCGACAAGAAACCGCAACAGGCCCGTGGGGGTCGCGGTGGCGGTCACCCCGGCGGCGGTCGTACCAATTATGCCGGCAAGAAATTGGGCGGCAACAATGGCGGTACTGGCTTGAACGGCGAAACCCGCAACCGGACGCATGCCCCACAAGGTGGATGGCAGCCAGCCATCGGACCACGTGACGGCAGCCGTGAAGGTAGCCGCGATGCGCGTCCACGTAATGACAATGCCGCAAGCGGTGACCGTCGTCCTACCGCGGACCGTGCATTTGCCGCGCGCAGCGAAAACCGTCGCGATCCCGGCGCACCGGCGCGGAACTACGGCCCTAAAAAGGGCGCTAAAGGAAACTATAGAGGTTCGGTGAAACGCGCTGGGTAATTTGACTCCAGGGCGTCATCCTGAACGTGTTTCAGGATAGCAAACAAACGTAGCGCGTTATCCTGAAACAAGTTCAGGATAACGCGTCGCTGTATTTATCAATGGCGGAAATGGCGCATTCCGGTGAAGACCATGGCGAGACCAGCCGCATCAGCAGCGGCGATCACTTCGTCATCCCGCATTGATCCGCCCGGTTGAATGACCGCCGTTGCCCCGGCTTCTGCGGCAGCCAACAAGCCATCGGCAAACGGGAAAAACGCATCTGAGGCCACGGCAGATCCAACGGTACGCGGCGTTGCCCAACCATAAGTCTCGGCGGCTTCGGTTGCCTTAATCGCGGCAATACGCGCGCTGTCGCGTCGGTTCATTTGGCCTGCACCAATACCCGCGGTTGCGCCATCCTTGGCATAGACAATGGCGTTCGACTTTACATGCTTGGCCACGGTCCAGGCAAAGCGGCAGTCGGCCAATTCCTGCGCCGATGGTGCGCGCTTGGTCACAACCTTAAAATCGCTGTCGGCAACATGGCCGTTATCCCGCGACTGCACCAGCAGACCGCCTGTGATCGGCTTAATCGACAAGCCGCCACGCTTTGGATCAGGCAAATCGCCCGTCAACAAAAGCCGCAAATTCTTTTTCTTTGCGAACACCGCCTTTGCGGCATCATCCGCCGATGGCGCGGCAACGACTTCTGTAAAAATTTCGGTGATGGCTTCAGCAGTGGCACCATCCAGCGGGCGGTTAACCGCGACAATGCCGCCAAATGCCGATACGCTGTCGCACTCGAGCGCAGCGCGGTAGGCGTCGATTAAGGTTTCGCCCGACGCCACACCGCAGGGGTTGGCATGCTTG
>JBEEIJ010000088.1:0-13278 GCA_041169905.1 Pseudomonadota bacterium
GAAATGGTCGAAAAAGAGGACGCGGATAAGCTCGCGGCCAAAATGGCCAAGGGCCAGTTCGACATGGAAGACCTGCGCATGCAGTTCCGCCAAATGTCCAAAATGGGCGGCCTCGGCGCGCTTGCGGGCATGATCCCCGGCATGAAAAAGGCCAAGCAGGCGATGGACGCCGGCGGCATGAACGACAAATTGCTCGTGCATATGGACGCCATCATTGGTTCCATGACACCAAAAGAGCGCGCTAAGCCTGAATTGTTGAACGCCAAGCGCAAGATCCGGATTGCCAAGGGTTCGGGCATGACCGTGCAGGACGTCAACAAGCTGATTAAAATGCATCAGGAAATGGCCAGTGCCATGAAACGTATTCGCAAGATGGGCGGTCTCAAAGGCCTCGCCGCCATGTTCGGCGGCGGCAAAGGTGGCATGGGCGGCGGCGACTTGGGTGGCGCGAAGGAGGGAATGCACGGGCTTCCCCCCGGCGCTTTGCCACCCGGTTTCGGCGGTCTGCCCGGAATGGGCGGTGGCGGCGGAATGCCGCCCGACCTCGCAAGACTTCTTAGTAAAAAAAATAAGTATCACATTTAATTTAAGAATATTTCAGAAAGGTGAGTTAGTTTTATGGCATTATCCATGCGTTTGTCACGGGGCGGTTCGAAAAAGCGTCCTTATTATAAAATCGTCGTAGCCGACGCCCGCGCACCACGCGACGGTAAGTTCATTGAACGTATCGGTAGCTACAACCCACAGCTTCCTAAGGATAGCGCAGAGCGTATGATCCTCGACACCGAGCGTGCGAAGCATTGGCTTGCCGCTGGTGCGCAGCCTTCGGACCGCGTTGCACGCTTCCTCGACGCGGCTGGCGTTAAAGAGCGTAAAGCTAAGAACAACCCCAACAAGGGCGAGCCAGGCCAGAAAGCCAAGGATCGCGCTGAAGACAAGGCAGCCAAGCTTGCAGAAGCCGAAGAAGCCGCAGCAGCAGCTGCAGCCGCTCCAGCACCTGAGCCAGAAGTTGTTGAAGAAGTAGCCGCTGAAGAAGCCGCACCTGCGGTTGAAGAAGCGCCTGCCGCTGAAGAAGCTGCGCCTGCTGAAGAAGCACCTGCAGCTGAAGAAGCCACCGAAGAAAAGGCCGAGGGCTAAGCCTTGGCCGACTCAACCGTCACGCTTGCCGCCGTTTCTGGCGCGCACGGCGTGACGGGTGAAGTTCGTCTCAAGCTGTTCGCAGAAAATGTGGACAGCTTGAAACGCTACAAAAGTTTTAATGATGGTGCGTTGACGGTTAAGTCCCTCCGCCCCACCAAAGACGGCGCGATTGCGCGCTTTGCCGAAATAAATGATCGCAATGCAGCGGAAAAACTGCGCAGCACATTGTTGACCGTGCCGCGCGATGCCTTGCCTGAACTGGGTGAGGGCGAATATTATTATAGCGACCTCCTTGGGCTTCCTTGCGTTTCAACCGATGGCACCGACCTTGGCAGCTGCATAGCTGTTGAAAATTTTGGCGCGAGCGACGTCCTGGAAATCCAGATGCCGTCTGCGGATGGCAAGCCGGGCAAAAAGTTCATGGTTCCAATGACCACCGAGGCTGTGCCGGAATGGGGCGCACAAGCGGGCGGACGCATAGTCATCGATGCCGACTTCGTCATATGACGTTCGCCGCCCAAATCCTGACGCTTTATCCCGAAATGTTTCCCGGTCCTCTGGGAATATCCTTGGCTGGCCGTGCGCTTGAAGAGGGCAAATGGTCATGTGCGCCCATCCATATCCGTGACTTTGCGACCGACAAGCATCGGACCGTTGACGACACGCCCGCTGGCGGTGGGGCAGGGATGGTACTGCGTGCGGACATACTCGCCGCAGCGGTCGATCACGCGTCTGCTCAGCAACCAAATGTACCCGTTTTGGCGATGACGCCGCGTGGCAAGACGATTACCCAAAGCCGCATCCGCGAACTTGCTGCAGGCCCCGGCGTGACGGTGCTGTGTGGCCGCTTTGAGGGCTTTGACGAGCGCATTTTTGATGCCCGACCCCATATCGAACAGGTTTCGATGGGCGACATCGTCCTTTCGGGCGGCGAAATTGGCGCTTTAATGCTGTTAGACGCTTGCATTCGGCTGCTTCCCGGCGTAATGGGCGCGACTTCCAGCGGTGATGAAGAGTCCTTTGAACAAGGGTTGCTTGAATATCCGCACTATACCCGACCCAATGATTGGGAAGGGCGAATGATCCCTGAAGTGTTGCGATCGGGGGATCATGCGAAAATAGCCACCTGGCGGAAACAAAGGGCGGAGGAAGATACTCGGTTACGCAGACCGGACCTTTGGGGGCGTTACAAAGACGCCCGGGTTCAGCCTGCCTCTGACGTGCGACAAAAGAATAAGGATTAAATGGGGCATGAACCTCATCCAAACACTCGAAGCCGAAGCTATTGCAGCTTTGTCAGAAAACAAAAAAATTCCTGCATTCCGTGCAGGTGACACCGTCAAGGTGGGCGTGAAGGTCATCGAAGGTGAGCGCACGCGTATTCAGAATTACGAAGGTGTATGCATCGCACGTTCGAACAAGGGCATGGGCTCCAACTTCACCGTACGCAAAATGTCGTTCGGCGAAGGTGTTGAGCGCGTATTCCCACTGTACAGCCCCAACATCGACAGCATCGAAGTTGTCCGTAAGGGCGTCGTACGTCGCGCGAAGCTGTACTATCTGCGTGGCTTGACCGGTAAGAAGGCACGTATTGCCGAACGCCGCGACCCGCGTCCTATTAAAACCACCGAGGCTGCCGAATAAGGCAGGAGCCGCGTTGCGTTTCTAACCAAACACAAAAGGCCGGGCTCCCACAAAGAGCCCGGCTTTTTTATTGTGTGTGCCCCGGCGCAGGCCGGGGTCCAGACTTTGGCATAGTCCTCCAGCGATAGCTGGACCCCAGCCTTCGCTGGGGAACACAAAAAGGAAGTTAACATGGGTTATCGTATCGTAGTTGCAGGCGCGACGGGCAATGTTGGCCGAGAGGTCGTCAATATTCTTGCCGAGCGCGCATTCCCTGCCGATGAAGTGGCTGTGCTGGCGTCATCGCGCAGTCAGGGCATCGAAATCGAATATGGCGATACCGATAAGAAGCTGAAGGTCCAGAATATCGAGAATTTCGACTGGTCGGGATGGGATATGGCGATTTTTGCCATTGGTTCAGAAGCAACAAAGAAATATGCACCCATTGCTGCGGCTGCTGGCTGTGTTGTGATCGACAACAGCTCACTGCATCGCATGGACCCCGATATTCCTTTGATCGTGCCTGAGGTTAACCCAGACGCGATCGACACCTACACGCGTAAGAATATCATTGCGAACCCGAACTGCTCGACAGCGCAGCTTGTCGTTGCGCTCAAGCCGCTGCACGATTATGCCAAGATCACGCGCGTGGTTGTCTCGACATATCAGTCCGTCTCTGGCGCGGGCAAAGAGGGCATGGACGAATTGTTCGAGCAGAGCCGGAATATCTTCGTCGGCGACAGCGCTGATGCGAAAAAGTTCACCAAGCAAATCGCGTTTAACGTCATTCCGCACATCGATAGCTTCCTTGACGATGGTTATACCAAGGAGGAGTGGAAGATGATGGTCGAGGTCAAGAAAATCCTCGATCCCAAAATCAAGCTCAGCGCGACCTGTGTGCGCGTTCCTGTCTTTGTTGGCCACAGCGAAGCGGTGAATATCGAATATGAGCGCGAAATGTCTGCAGAAACCGCGCAGAACATCCTGCGTGAGGCGCCTGGCATCATGCTAATCGATAAGCGCGAAGATGGCGGTTATACAACGCCCGTCGAAGCCGCTGGCGATGATGCGACTTATGTAAGCCGCGTGCGCGAAGATCCGACGGTAGACAATGGTCTTGCGTTCTGGTGCGTCTCCGATAACTTGCGTAAGGGGGCCGCGCTGAACGCGGTGCAAATCGCCGAACTCCTTGGACGGCGGCATTTGAAAAAAGGATAAATATATGGGGCTGCAAGCCGATGTTTTTTGGTCGTTTCGCAGCCCCTATAGCTATCTGGCGACGCGCCGTTATCGCGCGCTTGCCGAACAATATGACCTGACGATCAACTTGCGTCCGGTGTACCCATTGGCGGTGCGTGAGCCGGACTTTTTTGAACGCAGCCACCCGAATTGGTTGCGCTATACCTTTACCGATATGTTTCGCGTGGCGCAGTTTCATGGCATTCCATTCGGTCCGCCACGGCCTGATCCGATTGTGCAGGACGTGCGTACCCGCAAAATTGCGGAAGAGCAGCCTTATATCTTCCGCCTGACGCGTTTGGGACAGGCGGCTGCACGGCGCGGGAAAAGCCTTGCATTTTGTGACGAGGTATCACGCCTGATCTGGGGCGGTGCCGAAAACTGGCACGAAGGGGACCATCTGGCCGGCGCAGCGACGCGCGCGGGTTTAGACCTCTCTGAGCTAGATGCTGAAGCCCTGAGTGATGCAGATACGCTCGATGCTGAGATTGCAGCCAATCAAGCGTCTCTCGAAGCATCAGGGCATTGGGGTGTCCCTACTTTGGTATTCGATGGCGAGCCCTTTTTTGGCCAAGACCGCATTGATATGGCGGTATGGCGGATGCAGCAAAAGGGTCTTGTTGCGCGCTAAGCCTTATCGTCAGTCGGCCATAGCGGGTTGCTGCCCTGGGGTGGTTGTACCCGGCTTCAAAAAGAAGATCAGCGGGCTGATGACGATCAGCAATATCATCATCAGTTTGAAATCATCGAGATAGGCAATCATCGCGGCCTGCCGGTTGATTTCAAGGTTCATCACTTGCAAGGCAGCCTCTCCGATCCCGCCAAGGCGGTCGGCGCTCGCTGGATCAATTGCGTTCATAGACGACGACGTGACGTGCGATGCCAGGTCTTCGTGGCTTGTCTGCATGTTGCGCGCCAACATGGTCGTCATGATCGAGATGCCAAAGCTGCCGCCCAGACTGCGGAAGAGATACAGCAGGCTGGAGCCATCTGTCCGCAGGCGCATCGGCAATGTCGAAAACGCGACGCCATTAAGCGGAATGAAGACAAGGCCCATACCAAAACCCTGAAACAAGCCCGTGTACACAATCCAGTGCCAGTCCATATTCAAAGACCAGCGCGTCATGACCCACATCGATGCCGCGGTCATTATAAAGCCGGTAAAAACAACGATGCGCGGATCCACCTTGCTGCCAATTTTCGCCGCGATGAACATTGCGAACACGATGCCGACACCTCTGGGTGCCAACAATATGCCGGTATCATATACCGAATAGCCATAAAGATTCTGTAGCATCGGCGGCAACAATGCGAAGATGCCGAACATCATCATGCCAACCAGCAGCATCATGTTCAGCGAGATAAAAAAGTTCCGGTCTGTAACCAAAAGCCGCTCAAACATAGGGCGATTGGTGGTCATCTGATGCATCGCAAACATCCAGAGCGCAGCCACGACAACCAACAGCTCGATGATAATTTCCCAACTTTGCAGCCAATCTTCCTGTTGGCCGCGATCCAACAGCAACTGCAAGGTGGCCAAGCCAATGGCGAGCATTGCAAAACCGAAACGGTCTAGTTCTCGGCGATTTATGGGGCGTGTAGGCAGTAACCACCACAATAAGGCCAGCGTCGGAATGCCGATGGGTAAGTTAATGTAGAACACCCAACGCCAGTTGTAATTTTCGGTTAGCCAGCCGCCAATCATCGGGCCCAATATGGGCGCAATCATGATGCCCATACCCCAAATGGACATCGCCCGTGGTGCCTCCGACGGCTTATTAATATCCAGCATGATCGTTTGGGAAAGCGGGCCAATGAATGCGGCGCACACACCTTGGAAAACACGGAAAGCCACCATCTCGGTCAGGCTTGTCGCAATGCCGCACAGCATAGATGCGAGAATGAACCCGGCAACAGCGCCAAGGAACAGATTTCGTGAACCGATCCTGTCGGCAAGCCAGCCTGTAATGGGCATGGCGACTGCGCTCGCGACGATGTAGCTTGTTAGGACCCACGTGATGGTATCCATCGTCGCGCCAAGGCTGGTCTGCATGTGCGGGATGGCGACGTTGGCAATCGTCGAATCCAGAATCTGGATAATCGTTGCGCCCATGACGGCAAGCGTCAGCAGCGCCTTGTTTTTGACCGGATAAGCGGCTTGATCGAGCGGATTATTTATTGGTGTCGATGCGGACATGGGCCGACAATCCTGCAATCATTGCACGCTTCGGCTTGTCGGTAATCGATATCCGTACAGGGACACGCTGCGTTACCTTGACCCAATTGCCATTCGCATTTTGCGCTGGAAGGACAGAAAATTCTGACCCCGTGCCGGCGCCAATGCTTGATACCTTACCGCGGACCTTTAGGTCCGGATATGCGTCAAATGTAATTTCAGCGGGCTGTCCGACGCGCATATGCGCAAGATCGGTTTCCTTGAAATTGGCTTCAATCCAGCTTTTGTTGCTGGCGACAATCGTCACACCGGGCAATCCTTGCACCATCATTTGGCCAGGCTGCAAACGATCGGCCTGACTTACAATGCCGGAGACAGGCGCGCGCACTTCGGTGCGTGAGAGGTTCAGCAGGGCCTGCTCGCGTTGTGCCTGACCCGCCTTGATGGCGGGGTTTACGCCGGGCGCTGCCGATCCTGTGGCGAGCGCGGCGCGCGCCTTGGTCGCGTCTGCTAGCGCCGAGGCCACGCGGCTCCTTGCGTCGGACAAGGCATGTTCTGCGGCCTGCAACCTAGCGCGGGTAGTGAAGCCAGCCTGCATCAGAGAGGATTGCCGCTGATATTCTTTTTCATAAAACGCGACATCTTCACGTGCGCTGTCAATGCCAACATTCGTGTTCTGATATTCGGTTTGAAGTGACGAAACGCGAACCTGCGCTGCGGCAATGGCCGCGTCGGCTTGCTCTATGGCGATACGATACGGCTCAGGATCGATCCGGAACAACAGGTCGCCTTCGTTCACCAAGTCATTTTCACGGACAGCAACATCGATGATGCGTCCGCCCACTTCGGCTGAAATGGACACCTTGTCTTGCTGGACATAGGCATTGTCGGTCGACACATAATGGTCGTTGGCAATGTAATATGCGGTCGCGCCACCAACGAGCAGCAACGGGACCGAAGCCATCAACGCCAGTCGGCCAAAGTGTTGGGACTTTGTCTTGGTTGTTGTCCCAGCATCAATTTTTGGGTCAGCTTCAGCCATTCAACACCTCATGCGGTTTACGGGTTAAGTTGGCACGAATGATGTTCAACATTGCTTCCAATTCTGTTCGTTGCGTTGCGTCCAAGCCGGCCAAAGCATCATCAAACAATGCAAGGGCGGTCGGTCGCAGAGCTTCAATTTTTTGTTCGCCTTCGGCCGTTAAGTGCAGCCGCCACGTCCGGCGGTCATTGGGGTCCGCACGGCGTTCGACAAGCCCCGCATCCTGCAGACGATCCACCATTCTTCCAAGCGTGATCGGTTCGACATCAAGCATATCCGCCATGGTAACCTGCGCGCTTCCGTCGAAGCGCTTCAGCAGCGCCAGCACCCGCCATTGGGGCCGTGTGACGCCAACGGCGCGTGCGCGCTCATCGAAAGAACGCCGCAGCAAACGTGCCGCATCACCCAATAGAAAGCCTAAATCATCGCTCATGCCGTCAATATAGTAGCTATGCTTATTATGTGCAATGATTTTGGGGTGGGGCGCACATCATATGGAAAACACTTTCCCGATTAGTCAGCGCGTGCCAAACCAGCGGCATCCACTGACGACAGAAGAACGACCCAACATATGATTGAATCCGACAGCTTCCATACAGACGACGGCATTGAAATCGCCTGGCGTGAGATGGGGCAGGGGCGGCCCTTATTGCTCATCCATGGGTTCATGTCGGAAGCCGACACCAATTGGATCAAATATGGCCATGCAACGGCTTTGGCGGACGCAGGGTATCGTGTCATCATGCCGGATCTGCGTGCCCATGGCCTCAGCGGTAAGCCGCATGCGCCAAGCTGTTACCGCGCCGATATCCTCGCGGATGACCAATTCGCATTGCTCGCGCATTTGGGGATCGAAGATTATGACCTTGGCGGTTATTCATTGGGTGGGCGAACCGTGGCGCGGATGTTGGCGCGCGGCGCGCAGCCCGCGAAGGCAATCATTTCGGGAATGGGTCTTCAAGGGCTCACGCAAACCGGAAATCGCGGCGCGCATTTTCGTGAGGTCTTCGACAATTTGGGGCATCATGAAAAAGGGACGGCAGCGTGGATGGCCGAGGCATTTCTCAAGACAACGGGCGGCGACCCATTGGCGTTGCGCAATATATTGGAGACCTTTGTCGACACCAGCGAAGCCGAGATTGCCAGCTGGGATCTGTCGGTGGGCATAGTGTGTGGCGAGCAAGATGATGACAACGGGTCTGCCGCGGATCTTGCTGCACTCCTTCGCCACGGGAAGCTGTTCACGGTACCCGGCAACCACATGAGTGCAGTTACCAAGCCCGAACTGGGTCAGGCGTTTGTTGCGGCGTTGACGACGACATGGTGATGCCCGACCACGCCGATTTGCAACCAACATTGGTTGGCGAAAAACTATTGCTGCGTCCACTGACCGAAAACGACTGGGACGGGATGTTTGCAGTGGCGTCTGACCCGTTGGTGTGGGAGGTGCACCCCGCATGGGACCGATATAAAGAACCGGTGTTCCGTGAATATTTTGTGGGCGCGATGGCATCGCGGGGAGCGTTGGCTGTGATCGACCGCGCGACCAACAGCATCATAGGCGGCAGCCGATATGCAAATTACGTACCCGATCGGAATGAGATTGAAATTGGTTGGAGCTTTCTCGCGCGCGCATATTGGGGCGGAGCCTATAACCGCGAGATGAAGGCGCTGATGCTGTTCCACGCTTTCCAATTTTTCGACAGCGTTCGGTTCAATATTGGTGCAACAAATGTGCGCTCGCGCCGCGCCATTGAGAAAATCGGCGCGCGCTTGGATGGAGAATATGTGCCGGAAGCGATCAATGGCGTGCCGCCAGTGCCGCATGTCATTTACCGTATAAGCCGCGCTGAGGCCGAAGCGGCGGACATGCTGTTGGAATCGACGCATAATGGTTGAAAGCAAATTGGAACGCCGCTTCTGGCGGTTTTGGTTGAGTGGTCTGTTGCTGCTTGCGGTGATGATCGCGATGGATCCGGCATTTTCGAACGAGATTTCACCATTGGGAATGCGGGACCACCAAACCGCAGGAAATGCCTTGCGGGTGGATGTTATTCAACGCGGCTGGCAAGCAGCCGGAGTATTGAATCTGGCGAGATTTGGCATGGCCATCGATCTGTTCTACATCGCGATTTATGCTTTCGGGGCCTATTGCGGCGGGCGGCTGTTTTCGCAATCATCAAAGCCTGCTTTGCGGCGGCTGGGTTGGGTCATTGTTGCGACAGCCATTATCGGCGGCGCGGCTGACGCCATCGAAACATCATGCCAATTTGCGCAGATAATGATGCTTAAAGGCAGCGATCTTTTAGCTGGAGTCGCAGCCACTGCGCAGCCGGTTAAAACGATCGCATTTCTCGTGACGTTTTTTGGTCTGCTGATGGCGTTATACATTCGACGAACAACGCGCCGCACGGGTTGACGCCGCTGCATGAAAGTTTCACCAACGGCACATATTGTTTTCCGGGAAACCTTTATGAAAAATCTAGTATCAATCGCCGCACTGGCATTTGCCTCACTTTCCATTCCAACCGTCGTCATGGCACAGGATTCCGCTGCGGCGTCATCTGCACCGACTGTGGCTGAGGCAGATGCCTTCGTCGCCGCTGCGGAAAAGGACCTGTTTGATTTTTCGATTGAGGCGGGGCGCGTTGCATGGATTAACTCAACCCATATTACCGACGACACCGATGCACTTGCGGCACGCTATGGCGAAACTGGAACCGAGAAAGCAGTCCGTTACGCGTTGGACGCGGCGAAGTATCAGGCGCTCCCCGGCCTATCTTACGACACGAAGCGCAAGCTTGATATCTTACGCGGTGGAATCGTGCTGCCCGCACCGACAACAGCGGGTGCAGCGGCTGAACTTGCGACCATCACCACCAAGCTGCAGTCGGCTTATGGCAAAGGGCGTGGCACGCTTAATGGCAAAGAAATCAACGGTTCCGATATTGAGGCTGCGATGGGGTTAAGCCGCAACCCCGAAGAATTGAAAGAAATGTGGGTGAGCTGGCATGACAATGTTGGCGCGCCCATGGGCAAGGATTATGCCCGAATGGTCGAGATCGCCAATCAAGGCGCGGCCGAGCTGGGCTATGCCGATGTCGGCGCGATGTGGCGTTCAGGCTATGATATGCCAGCCGATGACTTTGCCAAACTGACGGACAAATTGTGGCTTGAGGTGAAGCCGCTCTATGACGAATTGCACACCTATGTCCGCACGCAGTTGAACAAGAAATATGGTGATGCGGTCCAATCAAAGACAGGGCCCATTCGCGCGGATCTGTTGGGCAATATGTGGGCGCAGGAATGGGGCAACATTTATGACGTCGTTGCACCTCCGGGGGCTGGCGATATCGGATATGATATTGGCGCGTTGCTGGTTGCCAAGGGTTATAAGCAAACCGAAGCCGGCGATTTCAGCGCCAATCGCGGAAAGGCGGAAAAGGAAATGGTAAAGGTCGGCGAAGGCTTTTTCTCGTCGCTTGGCTTTGCCCCGCTGCCAAAAACCTTTTGGGATCGCGCGCAGTTTATCAAGCCAGCCGACCGTGAAGTTGTCTGCCATGCCTCTGCATGGGATATCGATAATGTCGACGATCTGCGCATCAAGATGTGCATCAAGGTTAAATCCGATGACTTCGTGACTATCCATCACGAGCTTGGGCATAATTATTACCAGCGCGCTTATAACAAGCAGCCATATTTATATTTGAATGGCGCGAATGATGGTTTCCATGAAGCGATCGGTGACGCCGTCGCTTTGTCCATTACGCCAAATTATCTAGTGCAGATCGGCCTGTTGGATGCCAGCAAGGTTCCCGGGGCGGACAAGGACAATGGACTATTGCTGCGCCAAGCCATGGATAAGGTCGCGTTCCTGCCATTTGGACTGCTGATCGACAAATGGCGCTGGGGCGTCTTCAATGGCTCCATCACGCCAGCCAATTACAACAAGGGCTGGACAGACTTGCGTTTGCAATATCAGGGCATTGTCCCGCCTGTGGAGCGTCCAGCGGATCGTTTCGATGCCGGTGCGAAATATCATATTCCCGGCAACACGCCATATACCCGATATTTCCTTGCGCGGATTTTGCAGTTCCAATTCTACAAGGCTGCGTGCGACATTTCGGGCTGGAAAGGCCCTCTTCATCGTTGCTCATTCTATGGGAATAAGGAAGTTGGTTCGCGATTGAATGCAATGCTGCAGATGGGTGCATCAAAGCCGTGGCCAGATGCGTTGCAAGCATTCACCGGAACACGCGAAATGTCGGGCAAGCCAATGCTGGAATATTTCGCCCCGCTCATGAAATGGCTCAAGGCCCAAAACAAGGGCGCGAAAAAGGGCTGGTAACTAAAATGGGCCCTGCCGTCATAGGCGGGGCCCATTTGGTTTTTGATTAAGCTGCAGTCTTAGGTGGCGTTTTAGCGGGTGCCGCCTTTTTCGGTGCAGGCTTTGCCGCGGCAGTTGGCTTCGCCGCCTTTGCTGTCGCCGGTTTCGCAGCCGTTTTCGGGGCGGGCTTCTTTACCGCAGGTTTTTTGGCGACGGGTGTTTTGGCCGCTGGCTTCTTTGCCGGAGCCTTTTTTGCGCCTGCTTTACGGTCATAAACCTTTTTGCCAGCGACCGCTGCTGCGGCAGTTGCGATGACCGCACCTGCGACGGCAGCAGATTTGCCAGGGTTTTCCTTTATCACGGATCCAGCGGTCGCAGCTGCGGTGGACGCATGATCGACTGCGGATTTTGCAGTTGTCGACGCGGATTGCGCGACCGAACGCGCGCCGCCAGTCAAACTGTCGGCGAATGCGCGGAATCTATTCAGCAGCTTGTTGAGCGGTCCGGTGTTTTCGGGTTTCTTCGGCATGGGCCGTACCTCCTTGGTTATGCTTTAGGGATAATCAATTGGTTCAGTATTCGTTCCTAACCCTATCTGAAGGGTGGTTCGTTAAAGGCGCGAAGTTTGCGACTGTGCAGGCTATTTCCTGCCTCCCGAAGCAGTTCACAAGTCTGGATGCCGATTTGCAAATGGGCAGCGATCGCTTCTTCATAAAAACGGTTGGCTTGGCCCGGCAGTTTGATTTCGCCGTGCAGCGGCTTGTCGGACACGCACAGCAATGTGCCATAAGGTACGCGGAAACGATATCCTTGCGCTGCGATAGTCGCGGACTCCATGTCGATGGCAATCGCACGGCTTTGCGAAAAGCGCAGGGCGGATGCCGAATAACGCAGTTCCCAATTGCGGTCGTCTGTCGTGACAACCGTGCCGGTGCGCATGCGCCGTTTTAGATTGGCGCCGCTGGTCCCCGAAACATGCTCTGCCGCGCTGGCCAATGCCTGCTGCACTTCGGCGATGGGCGGAATGGGAATTTCGGGTGGCAGTACGTCATCGAGAATATGGTCATCGCGCAGATAGGCATGCGCCAGGACATAATCGCCAATCCGCTGCGTTTCACGAAGACCGCCGCAATGGCCGATCATCAGCCATGCTTCGGGGCGAAGCACCGCCAAATGGTCGCAGATGGTCTTGGCGTTGGAAGGCCCAACGCCGATATTCACAAGGGTAATCCCCGACCTGTCTGGTGCAATGAGATGGTAGGCAGGCATCTGGTGCCGCCGCCATGTGCTGTCGGCAACAAGCTGCGCCGCGTTGTCGGTCGGTTTGTCGACATACAGGCCACCCGCGCCCGACAAAGCGGTGTAGCGGCCATTGCCAACCTGTGTGCATGCCCAACTGACAAATTCATCCACATAACGGTGGTAGTTGGTGAAAAGGATATAATGCTGAACATCCTCGGCAGGCGCGCCGGTATAATGCCGAAGACGCGCGAGCGAGAAATCGGTGCGCAGCCCGTCAAACAAAGCGAGCGGTGCGCTGGCATTGCCCTTGATCCGAAGCAATCCGTCGGCGATTTCGTCGCCAATATCGGCAAGCTCGGTCGTCGGGAAGTGGCGTGCAAGCTCGCTGGGGCTGACTGTGCCCAATTCCAAATCGGCAGACCCGTCGAGAACATAAGGAAAGGGAATTTCCTGTTGGCTGCGGCCAACCGAAATCTCGAGCTCATATTG
>JBEEIJ010000089.1:0-3446 GCA_041169905.1 Pseudomonadota bacterium
GCCTTGGTCGGCGAAGAAGGCAAGGGTTTCCGCTACATTCTGTCGGGCATGAATGCCGAGCGTATCCTCATTGCCGCCGAGTGCATTGGGGACGCCAAATGGTTTATCAAAAAAGCCAGCGATTATGCCAGCGAGCGCAACGTCTTTGGCCGCGCCATTGGCCAGAACCAAGGCGTGCAGTTCCCGATCGCGCGTTGCTACGCCCAAATGTGCGCAGCGGAACTGATGGTGCATCATGCGGCGCAGGCATTTGACGCCGGAGGTAACCCGGGCGCGGAGGCGAATATGGCCAAGCTCCTTGCGTCAGAAGCCAGCTGGGCCGCCGCCGACATGTGCGTCCAAACGCACGGCGGCTTTGGCTTTGCTGAAGAATATGACGTCGAACGCAAGTTCCGTGAAGCACGCCTCTATACCGTGGCGCCGATCAGCACCAACCTGATCCTAAGCTATCTTGCCGAGCATGTTCTCGGTCTTCCCCGCAGCTATTGATCGACATGATCTCGGACATGAAAATCGACAATACTGCCGCCACATCAGTCAATAAAGGCCCCATGGATGAATTTTGAACTCGCTGAAGAACATCGGATGTTAAAAGATCTGGTCCGCAAATTTGTGGACACCCAACTGGTGCCGCTCGAAGCTGAGGTTCTGGCGCGCGATACCGCAGGCAAAGGCAGCTATCTGACCAAGGATGAACAGGCCAAGGTTGATGCTGTCTCGAAAGATCTGGGCCTGTGGGGGCTGGATGCACCTGAAGAAGTCGGCGGCATGAATTTGCCGATGGTGGCGATGGTTGGGGTCGGTGAGGAATTAGGTCGGACTGCGACGCCATATACATTGCCGCCAGACTCTCCGAATTTGCGTATGATGATGGCCGCTGCGGACGAAAAGCAACGCGAACATTATCTTGCGCCTTATGTGCGCGGTGAAACCATTTCTGCCATTGGCATTTCGGAGCCTGGTGCTGGTGCTGACCCGCAATTGATGAAAACCACCGCCGTCCAAGATGGCGACGACTGGGTCATTAACGGCCGCAAAATCTGGATTACCAAAGCGGATGAAGCCGATTTTACGATCTTGATGGCCGTAACCGACAAGAATGCCAATGGACGCAATGGCATGTCGGCATTTTTGGTGGACCGCGATACGCCCGGGTTCAACGTGTTACGTAAAATCCCGATGATTGACGGCACCGCGACCTATGAAATCGCGCTGGACGATTGCCGTGTTCCGGGTTGGAAATTGCTCGGCACGCGCGGGCAGGGTTTTCTGCCCATGCAGGTGCGGCTTGGCACGCGGCGTATTGAAATGGCGTCCTGGTCTATCGGCATGGCGCAGCGCGCATTGGATATGATGGTTGAATATGCACCACAGCGCGTCACATTCGGGAAACCTTTGTCTTCGCGTCAGACGGTTCAAAATTGGATCGCCGATGCCGCCACGCGCATTCATGCCATGCGTTTGATGACCTATGACTGCGCGTGGAAAATCGATGAAGGGCGCGACACGCGGCAGGAAATTTCGATGATCAAATCCTATTGTACCGAAGCTGCATATGACATCGTCGATCATGCGATGCAGATGTTCGGTGGCATGGGCATGACACGCGAAATGCCGCTATATCTGTTGTCAAACAAGCTGCGGACGATGCGGATTTACGACGGGCCAAGCGAGATCCACAATTGGGTGGTCGCCCGCGATTTGCTTGGAACGCGTGAATGACCGAGCTGCCCGCGAACAGGCAACGCAGCGTCGCCCGATGATTGCTATGTGATTGCTGGAAATTGAAAGAAGCCTCGGCTTGCACCGACATTGGCATTCAACTGTTTGAAAAAATGGTGCCGGCTACAAGGTTCGAACTCGTGACCCCCTGATTACAAATCAGGTGCTCTACCAACTGAGCTAAGCCGGCACTGTGGCGCCCATTGCCTCAAATGATCCCAAAGGTCCAGCCCTCAGTTGCAGCTATTTCGCAATTTAATGCGGTTGGCGTCCAAAATTGTGGATTTGACGCGGTTTTGCGTAGCCATGCGGCGGTGAGCAGGGCATCTGTTACATGGTCGGTGTAGCGTTCGAGCGGTGTGTGGGGCAGGGAATCCAACGCTCTGAGAGCATCGTCCAGCCCGTTTGCGTCGCGAATCTTGCTGCGGCCTTTGGCAACACCTGCAGCGCGTGCAGCGATTGTTGTATATATTTCCACCACGACAGGCCCGCGTTCGGGCAATGGATCAAACGGCCATATGGCGACATGGTCGCGGACATGGTTTAGAAAGCGCATGCCGGCAAAGCTCGCCTTGGCAACTTGTGACGCGCCGATGGCGTCGAACACGGTCGAGATCTTCCCGCTGCTGTTCTTGTTCAACAACTCGCATTGCCGCCAATGAAGAAAGGTGGATTTCACGCCATCGGCAGCACCGAAGTAAAAATGGCGGCGATGGTGCTTTTCAAGGAATGAAGCTGCGCCCAAATCGACATCATCGCAGATGTCGTCAACATAGGCCCAAAAAGGTTTGGCAGATGTGGGCAATGCATCGCCGGGTAAATAGGCGCCGCGCGCAATCATGGGGGGCGCGAAGCTGAAGTCGAAGCCAATCAGCAAATCATCATCTTGTGCGAGCAGCCAATCGGCAACCGCCTGACGCGACCAAATGCCGGCAGGTGCAGGAACAAGGCGCGGGGCTTCATTGCCGGCTTCGCAGACGGCAAGGGCGATACCGGGATGGCGGCTGCCCTTCGCCCCCGACCAATCGGCACAGGCAAAACGCGTAAAGGGCCGCATCAGGCGTTTGGGCAGTGGGCGGACGTCATGTCGCGTCTGGATCGGCTTTGCGGGCGCGCAGACGGTCCCAATATTGCAGCCGTTCTATGATTTTGCGTTCAAAGCCGCGTTCGACGGGTTGATATAGCTGCGTCGGCGGAACTTGGTCCGGCCAGTAATTCGCGCCGGAAAATCCGTCTGCGCTGTCATGGTCATATGCATATCCCGCGCCATAGCCGATGTCTTTCATCAGCTTGGTTGGTGCGTTCAATATGTGCGCGGGCGGCATTAACGATCCGGTATCGCGTGCCAGCTTCCACGCGGATTTTTGCGCTTTATACGCAGCGTTCGATTTTGGCGCGGTCGCAAGATAGAGACAAGCCTGAACAATGGCGACTTCCCCTTCGGGGCTGCCCAAAAATTCATAGGCGTCCTTGGCCGCGAGACATTGGACGAGCGCTTGCGGGTCGGCGAGGCCGATATCTTCGCTAGCGAAACGGACGAGGCGGCGCAGGACATATAAGGGCTCTTCGCCCGCCACCAACATCCGCGCCATCCAATAGAGCGCAGCTTGTGGATCAGAGCCACGCAAGCTTTTGTGCAGCGCGGATATCAGATTGTAATGGCCTTCGCGGTCCTTGTCATAGACCGGCATCCGCCGTTGCAGCAGCGCGGCCATCGCCGCCGG
>JBEEIJ010000090.1:0-12421 GCA_041169905.1 Pseudomonadota bacterium
ATGCAAATGGGCAAACCAATCACGGTGCCGCCTGAAGTCATCGCTGTGCACCAGCGCGATCTGTATATGGCATCGCCCCCTGGCGGTTCGGGCCGCGTTGAATTTGACGCAATGGTGCGCAAGGTTGACCAGATCGATAAAAGCTGGCGGGATTAAACACTCCGCCCCCTGAATGCGGCTCTCCGTTGGTGACTGTGTTTCGGGGTCTCAAATAAGATGCTGAAACAGGTTCAGCATGGCGATAATGGGGCTGCATGACCAAATTCACCGTCAATGATCGGCCGGTCCAGTATAAAATGGATCCGCAAACCCCGCTTTTGTGGGCTTTGCGTGATGCGTCGAACTTGACCGGAACCAAATATGGTTGCGGCAATGGAGATTGCGGTGCGTGCATTGTGGAAGTCGACGGGGAGGCGATACGGTCTTGCCTGGTCACGATTGCCGAAGCCGAAGGACGTTTTGTCACGACCATCGAAGGCCTCAGCCGTGACCGCAGCCATCCGCTGCAACAGTCGTTTGTCGCCAGCAATGTGCCGCAATGCGGCTTTTGCATTCCGGGTATCATCATGGCTGGCGCGGTGTTGCTGAAGAAAAGCAACAATCCAACCGATGAAGAAATCGACGCGGCGATTACGAATTTGTGCCGTTGCGGCGTGTATCCACGTCTGCGCGACGCCATCAAACGGGCCGGGCGTGTCATGCGCGGTGAAGAACGCATCGCGGCTGCGCCACCGCCGGGAATTACACCTGAAGATGCCGCGCGGGCGGTGCCTGCGTTGACGGTTACCGATTGAGCCTAACCCTGCAGCTCAATATCCCAATATAACCAGTCGTGCCATGTTTCGTGCAGATGGTTTGGCGGGAACGCACGGCCCCTGTCTTGCAATTGCCAGCTCGTGGGGCGGATCGCGGCCATGTTCAGCTGCATATGCGCTTGCTTTGGCGTCCGGCCACCTTTTTTCAGGTTGCAGTGAAGGCATGCCGTGGTGACATTTTCCCAGCTGGTGATGCCGCCCAAACGGCGCGGAACGATATGGTCAAAGGTTAAATTGTCGCCCGATCCGCAATATTGGCATTCAAACTTGTCACGCAAGAACAGGTTGAAGCGGGTGAATGCAGGATATTCCGATGGCTTCACATATTGGCGCAGCGCGATAACAGACGGGATTTTCATGTCCAGTCTTGGGCTATGGACATGCCGATCATAGTTGGAGACAATGTCGACCTTATCGAGGAACACCGCCTTAATGGCGGTTTGCCACGGCCATAAGCTTAATGGATAATAGCTCAATGGCGTATAATCGGCATTAAGCACCAATGCCGGGCAGTTTTCCGGGTGCCTTGCCCGGCCCGCTGCTTCGAAAGTTCCGGTATGCAACATAAGTCGAACCCTACTCCCTTTATGTCATACATGCTTTAAGCGTAACAACGTTACAGCAATCTGACAGTCATCAACCTATTTGCACATATGGTGACGTCAAGAGGGCAAAGGCACCGCATATGGTATTTTTTGGGGATATGTTTTTTGAGCGCGGATGAATTTTTGAAGCAATATCTGCCGGCGCTGCCGCAATACGAAGGTGCAGTGGTGACACGGTTCGCGCCGAGTCCAAATGGGCGATTGCATTTGGGGCATGCCTTTTCGGCATTATGCGCACATGATTTTGCGCGTGCTTTGGATGGTCAGTTCCACCTGCGGATTGAAGATATCGACGGAACACGTAGCCGTGCCGAGCATGTCGCGGCGATCAAATCGGATATGGACTGGCTTGGGCTTCATCATGACGGCGCGGTGCAATTTCAATCGCAGAACATGGCCCGATATGAAGCGGCGCGTGACCGGTTGATCGCGGACGGGCTGTTATATCGCTGCGTCTGTACACGAAGCGATATTGCCAATGCGCTCCAGCACAAGCCTGTGCCGCATGGTCCGGACGGCCCCCATTATCCCGGATCGTGCCGCGACAGCGACATTGATCCTGCCGTGCCGCACAGCTGGCGGATTAATATGGCCAAAGCGGCTGCGCGGGCGGGGCTGTTGGGGTGGGTCGATTTGGCCGCAGGGCCGCAATTTGCGGACCCAATGGCATTTGGCGATGTTGTTCTGTGGCGCAAAGATGCGCCGGCGTCATACCATCTGGCCGCAACCATCGACGATGCTGCCGATGGCGTGTCGCATGTTGTGCGGGGCCAAGACCTTTTCGGATATACCGCGATCCACAGGCTGCTTCAGAAACTGTTGGATTTGCCTGAACCCACATACTGGCACCATCCGCTGTTTTTGGACACGAGCGGCGAAAAACTGGCGAAGAGCAAATCCTCACCTGCGCTGGCGGACCGGCGGTTGGCGGGCGAATGCGGCGATGGACTTATTAATAATTTGCGTCAGGGAACGCTACCGCTTGGAATCTTGCTATCTCACGCCTAAATAGACGCAGCGGGGTATTGGCCCCGGACAAGGATTTCTCCCGATGACTATTTTGTTGGTTCTTCTCACCATTGGCGCAGCTGGTGCTGTGGCATTTGCACTTATCCGTGGCCTTCATGCGTTCGCCAATTTGCGACCAGCCGATGTCGACGAAGCGGGGCTGCCCAAATCGCTCACCGTGCAGAACAAGATGATGTTTGCCCGCGTCAAATGGCAGGCCATTACGATCGGTTTGCTTGCTGTGCTCGTCTTGGTCGCCGGCTCGCAATAAGCGGGCGGCGCCAGACATGGTCAAGCTCAACAAGATTTACACGCGTACCGGCGACGACGGGACTACGGGCTTGGTCGATGGCTCGCGCGTGTCAAAGACCAATGCGCGCTTACACGCCATCGGCGAAGTCGATGAGACCAACAGCGCGCTCGGCGTAGCGGTTCAGGCGCTTGCGGCGGATGAGGGTGAAACGCCTTTGGCCGCTGAGTTGCGGCGTATTCAGAATGACCTGTTTGATCTGGGTGCCGATATCGCAACGCCCGGCGAAAGCTTTGAACCATCGCCGATGGAATTGCGCATTGTGTCATCCCAAGTGGAATGGCTTGAGGCGGCGATCGATAAAGCCAACGAACAGCTTCCACCGTTGACCAGCTTCATTTTGCCAGGCGGTAGCTTAGCCGCGGCGCATATGCATATGGCGCGTGCCATTTCACGCCGTGCCGAACGGGCGCTGGTTGCGGCATCGCTGGATGTTTCGATAAATCCGCAAGCGTTGAACTACATCAACCGCCTGTCGGACTATCTGTTCGTGCTGTGCCGCCTGATCAATTCGACGCGCGGTGGTGATATCATGTGGGTGCCGGGCGCATCGCGGTGAGTACGGAGGCGTCGACCCCGACTTGCAGCCCTACCGCTTACGGCCACATGGCCCAAGCGAATCGATAACAAACTTATAGTCAGCTTGCGCGCGCGCTGCGTCTTGATCGCCCGCTGTTTCGATGCGGTCGGTGGGAAGGCTGCGCGGTAGGCCACAGGCGAGGCGATACCACAGCAGCGTGGATCGTTCCGGCGCTGTCGCAGATGAATCGATGACTTCAGCTGTCGAGACCGCCCACTGTTTTTGCTGATTTGGCCGACTAAGTACGGTAAGTGACACTGGCTGGTCCTTCTCCGTTTTCAGGAAAATCTGTGTTTCGCCCTCACCGAGCACCGTTCCGGCGCTATGGAAAGCACTGGCGACACCTATGATGCGTTGCGGTGCATCACGCAGGACAGCCTCTTGCGTGATTCGGCGGACCACAGCATCATTTGTCGGGCTAAAATTTGCGAGCGCGTTGGGTCGCGACAAACGGATTTCGCCCGTTCGGCCTGCAACGGGGCTACCAAATAGGAATAACCGCTGCTTTTTCAATTTGGGCACTTTGCCCTTCGCATCCTTGGGCACATCCAGCACAAAGCGGACGCGGTCGGCAATGCCGCCGTCGCCGCGAATCAACGCCATAACGTCCGCTTCGATCAACATGCGTTGTAGGGATGTGGGGACGCCGATGGCTTGTTCCGGGGCAATTTTAGCAGCTTTGCGGACAGTTACATCAACGATCAAAGACGATATGACGACCAAATCGGCAATATCCGAATAACTTGCCGTTTCGGCTTCAATGGCAAGTGCAGGTGGCAGGGTGGCCACGGGTTGGGCAGATGCGGCATTCCCCAAACCCATCAAAACCAAGCATAAAATCACTTTCGCTTGCGAAATTCGCATTAAACAACCCTTCCTGAAACCGACTTTCGTCGCCAGTTTTACGTGTATCACATTGTAGCATAATGTGAACCTGTCCATGAATTGCGTCTGAATCGCAGAATCCGGATTGCTTGGCCTGTTAGGGTTGGCTAATGCGTCGATGAATCGAGTAAAAAAAAAGATAGATTTCGATATCGCGAGGGTACTTTGGGGGCACGGTGAAATGTGCGTCCTTAGTGTACTATTTTGTTTTGAAGGTAGGAGAGTTGTTTCCGCATGGCATATGCTGATCAAGATGGGATGAGCACAAACCGTTTGGTTTCTGTCGTCATTGTACTCCTTCTTCACGCTTTCCTCGGTTATGCCTTGGTGACTGGCCTCGCATATGATGCGGTCGTCGCGATCAAGGAAAAGATGACCGTGGTCGACGTGAAAGAAGAAGAACCACCCGAAGAAGAAGAACCGCCACCAGAGCCAGAGAAGCAAATCGAGCCTCCGGTCGTTTCGCCTCCGCCAATGGTGGTTACGGTGGCTCCGCCACCAACTGTTCGCACAGTTGATACGCCGCCACCTGCGGCGCCAATCGTGCCAACAGCCGCGCCACCAGCGCCCCCGCCGCCGCCAGCAGGTCCTACTGCTGAAGCGAAGCCACGGGGCAACCCAGGTAACTGGGCAAACACGAATGACTATCCGTCGCGTGCTTTGCAGCAGGAGCGTGAGGGTACCACTGGCTTCCGCGTTACTATCGGCGTCGATGGTCGTGTCATTGATTGCCAAGTTACGCAGTCAAGCGGCCATGCGGATCTTGATGCGGCGACCTGCACCAACGTGAAGCGTCGTGCGCGCTTTGAACCCGCCGTTCGCAATGGCGAAAAAGTTCAAGGTTCGTATTCAAACCGCGTACGGTGGCAGATACCGAAATAATTTTTCTGGCCCGGGATGGGGGGATCCTTGGTTCCGGGCCTCATTTGCAGATAGTAATATTTTTTGAGAGGTAGTTAAAATGTCGATTTTGTTTCTGACCGCGGCCGGTGCCGCACCTGAGGCCGCCGCACAATTCGGTCTTATCCCCGCGCTTAAAGAAGGCGGACCAATCTCCATCGCGATTTTCTCCGTGATGGTCATCATGTCGGTTTTCTCATTCTACATCATGTTCACGAAGCTTTTTGAACAGCAAAAGGTTCTGAACCAGTATAAGCAAGTTCGTGCACAATTCTGGCGCGCTGCAACGCTTGAAGAAGGCGCAGCAAAGCTCGAGAAGAACAGTGCATATCGGCAAGTCGTTGACGACGGCATTGCGGCTCAAAAACAGCATAGCCTTTTGACCGACCCTATTGAAGCACATGATTGGCTGCACGGCGCGATGGCCCGTTCGGAAGATTCCATCAACAACAAGCTTGGAAGCGGCCTGCCGTTCCTCGCAACGGTTGGTGCAACTGCTCCTTTCGTCGGTCTGCTCGGTACGGTTATCGGCATCTACTCGGCGCTGATCAAAATCGGTATCGCTGGTCAGGCTGACATCGGCAAGATCGCTGGTCCAGTTGGTGAAGCACTGATCATGACCGCAATTGGTCTGTTCGTTGCTGTTCCTGCTGTTCTTGCTTACAACTGGCTTCAGGCTCGTAACAAGACAATCGCACGTAGCCTTTCGACCTTCTCGAACGATGTGCTTGGTTACATCTCTTCGGGTGGCCGCGTTAAGCCTGCTGTTCCTGCCGCTGCACCAGCTGGTAAGCCAGCACCTGCTGCAGCTAAGAAGTAATATTGGGTTAGGGCCGCGCTTCTGCGCGGCCCATATGCCAGCATCTGCTGGCGCGCCTTTTTCGACCCAATTTATTTAGAGAGGATTGGCCAATGGCAATCAGTTCAGGAGGCGGCGGCGATGATGCGCCAATGTCTGACATCAACACGACGCCGCTCGTCGACGTCATGCTGGTGCTCCTCATCGTATTCCTCATCGCAATCCCTGTCGCTATCCAGACAGTGAAGATGGACATTCCGGTCATCAAGTTTGAACCAACAAAGGCAAAGCGTGAAAATGTTCTGCTGTCGGTGACAACAACAGATACCGGTGGTCGTGACCCCGGTGACCCCGCTTATGAAGGTGCAAACCCGAATGGCGAGTGCCGCATTTACTGGAACGTAACGCCTGTTGACTCAACTGAGTTGGTGGACCGTGCAGCGAAGCATTTGAAGGCAGAATTTGAAAAGCTGGGTGGCCCAGAAGCCGCCGCCGCTGGTCTGATCGAGCCTGACATGCTGCCAGAGGCGCACATTCGTGGTGATATCAACACACCTTATCGTTGCATCGGTGGTGCAATTTACACCATGCAGATGGCTGGTTTTGCGCGTGTTGGCTTCATTTCATCGCCGTTCGAAACTGCGAACGCGCAGTAAGTAATTTAAGGAGCAATCATCATGGCAATGAGTGGCGGTAAAGATGATGGCCAGCCGATGATGGAAATGAACACAACGCCGTTAATCGACGTTATGCTCGTTCTCCTCATCATGCTGATGATCACCATCCCCCCGGTTTCGCACGCCGTTAACATTGACCTTCCGGTCAATGATCCAAATGCGCCACCACCGGAAGTTCCGATCGATCCTGTTATCAACAAGATCATCATTCTTCCAAACAGCACAATCCAGTGGAACGGCACGCCAGTGTCGCTTCAGCAGATGGAGCAGTATCTGGTTCGGACAACGTCCATGAATCCGGAGCCTGAGCTTCAGTTCCAACCAGCCCCAACGGCGCCATATGATACCGTTGATAAGGCACTGGTTGCTGTAAAGCGCAGTGGCATTTCGAAATTCGGTTTTGTCGGCAACGAACAATACCGCGTTTTCGGCAAGGCTTCGCGTGAGGGTCGGTAGTTTCCGAACCTTCCGTTAAATCGACATTTAAAAGGCGGTGCAGAAATGCGCCGCCTTTTTTATTGTCTGCGGTGACGGCCAACGCACAATCCGGTCCATTGATCGCTGTTGGATTTGCTTTATTTGCTGACGGACAGTCGGCTCATCAAAATTGCCGCGCGCTTTGCCTGCCGTTTGATGCTGGCAAGGTCGACTGTCTCCCCGGGGGCGTGGTCGCCTTTGCTATAGACACCAAGGCCGACGAGACCGTCGACGTCATTGGCGACGAAGCTGATGTCTCCTGCGCCACGTTTCAATGGATCGAGCGGCGGCTGGGCGTCCAGTCCCAGATCCCGGTTTACAACATTCAGTTGCGCCAACAACGCCTTGTTGCCCTCCGTCGGCGCCATCGCGGGATATCCGCCGGGGTCAAAGCTAATCTTGGCGCTGGTCTTTGGTGCAGATGCCGACACGATGGCCTGCATCTTCTGCCGGACCCGCGCGCTTTGCTCTTCAGATAAGGTTCGGAAGTCTCCGCGCGCTATGGCTATGCCCGGAATGATGTTGGTCTTTCCTTTGGCACTTGCGCGGACGCCGTCATTGTCGAGGCCTGCCTCTTGCCCCGCCGCAATCAACCCGACGTTAAATGTCAGGTTCGGCTCAGGCAGCTCTGTGCGGAATTGATGGATTATGCGCGCCAGTTCAAACGCTGCGCCATCGCCATAGGTGGAATCAAAAATCAGCGAGCTATGCCCGGTGACGCCGGAAACCTCCAACTTCCAACTATTCGATGACCGGCGCGCGATAACGCCCATGTCCTTGCCATCCTCAATCGACAGGCCTTCGAAATCGAGTGCCACATCTGCGGATTTGCCGGCAGCGATTAATGGCGCGCGTGTGATGTCTATGGGGTCGCCCGCATCCTCCTCATCACCAGTCATATGAATTTCGATATGCGCGTTCTTCAGCGTGCCTGCGGCCTGCATGGCACGCAAAGCCGACACGATAACAACCATGCCACCCTTGTCGTCGCCAGCGCCCGGGCCAACGGCTTCATCACCACGACGGACGAATTTTTGGAAAGGGCTATCGGCCTCAAAGACAGTGTCGAGATGCGCAATCAGTAAAAGCTTCTTTGTGCCCTTCTTGCCCGCCTTTGTCGCGACCAGGTGCCCTGCGCGCCCAGCCTTGGCCATATCGAGCCATGCAACCTTGAACCCAAGCGGTTCGAGCTCAGCGCGCATCATATCTCCGACGGTTTTGACGCCTGCGAAATTCATCGTTCCCGAATTCTGGTTGACCATCCGTTCAAGCAAGGCAACCGAGCGTTCATATTCCGCGTCAACGGTTGCGGCCATCTTGGCTTCGAGCTTTGAAAGCTGGGCAAAAGCTGGCGTTGAAAGCGCCAAGAGCGCAACGCTGCTCATCAAAGACAGGGCTTGGAATTTCATGACATACTCCTGAAAACTATAGCGATGATGTGCCGCGCTTTGTGCGTTCGGGCAAGGGCGTTGATGCGGAACTTATGCGGCCGGCTTTTTCGCAAGGATGTGTTCAAGAATGAAATGCGGCACCGTCAACGTTGATATCAGAATGAACGCAGACCGGACAATGCCCATGTCCGAAGGGACGTCGCCTTGGTACAGGAACATCAAGACGCCTAACCCTAATGAAAGCGCGGACACGGCGGCGACAATGGCTGCCTTTTTGAATTTGGACAGACCGCCTGTTTCACGCAGCGCGTCCGCCATGTGCCGAGGCGAGTGCAACCCGCAAAAGAAAACGGCAAATGCCACGAGCGGCGGCAGGAACAAGGCGGCTGTGATGCAGGCGAGCACTTCAAGCGCGCTTTGCGCATCCTCATGCCGGAACGCCCAATAAGCAAAGACAAGGCTGCCCAGCGCAGCAGGAACGGATGCGGCGCCAAGCAGCGCGGCTATCACTGCGCCGTTTTGGTTGCCCGTTAGCGCGGCGAATATCATGGCGACATCGTCGGGGCTGGCCAGCGCAGGCAAGGCGACCAATGCCCACCCCACCATCATGGCCAGAAACGGATCTACGCCGCCGCGCCAATCACCGCTGAAATGCACAATTGAAATGAGCAGGAATGAAATGAGCGCCAGTTCAGGTAGCTGCAGCCATAAGACGACCATGGCCGCCGCGCATCCCACATAGCCGCCGATAATCTTGGCCCTGCCGGCGAGCCCATTCTGCCCAAAATGGGCGGCGGCTATTTCGACATCCAGCGTGCCGTGGGGAATGCCTGCAAGGACGATGGCCAGAGCAGCCAACATATTAGCCTCAACGCTGTCCATGCCGCCCAGAAGGCGGTCCACGGCAATCAGCAGCAAGGTAGCTGCCGGTAACGCAAACAGGCGCAACATTTTGGAAAATGCTGCGCCTGCAAAATGCGGATATGAAATTACATTCATACAGGAATGTACGCCGCCGGAGCGGCGTACGTCCAGTGTTTATCCGAAGGCCTTAGCCATATTCGGCTTGCGACTTGCGCACGGCGATCATGTAAATCAGAACGCCGACGCCAGCCTTTGCGATCAAATCGGCGATTGTGTAGCCGACTTGTACGCCGACGGTTACGTCCGAACCGCTCAGATTGGTGTACGGGATCATATATACGATCGGGTAGAAACCCCATGATGCGAAGGTCAGCAAACGTGCCTTCTTCACCAGTTCACGTACATTTTCTGGTTGGTTGTTGATCGATGCACCGAGGCCGGCGAACAGCTGCCACATGATGTAGACAAACGGGATTGCCGATAATGTGCCCCACAATACGCGGGTTGGAATGTCCGTTGCGATTTCACCTGGGTAACCCAAGATGATCATCAATGCCGCTGCGCCGCCAAGCTTGAACGACTTCGAGACGGTTTCTTCCTGGCTCAGACGCATCACGAGGATGAGTTCGATGAGAAGCAATGGCACCGTCAGCAACCAGTCGACATAACGATAGGCATCGTTAAACGCATAGCCGCTTGCGGTCACTATGCCGTCTTTAACGGAATATGCGCCTTCCCAGCTCTCGAAAATACGGAAATAGTGATATGCGGCAATGGCGGTAACCAAGCCGGAAATGGTGAGCGCTGTCTTGTAGGCTGGGCCCACTTGCGAGCGGCCGAGCCACAAAAACAGCGTTGCTGCTGCCATGGTGGCAAATGTAAATGAGAATGCATTATAGACCAATGAATATTGGCCAAAAGTTAGATTTTCCACGTTATTCTCCCCCTTTACGACATCATTTCAGATGACGGGGCATTTCTCTTAAACGCTGACCTGGGGACAACAACCTAACCTTTATACCATGTTTTTGTGATATTGCTCTCGACATCGCGGAACTGGCACATATAATGGTTAACGCTGAAATGCGCCTATGGGGGGGTGCGCGGGAGGCACTGTAATTTGGACGTTTTGGGCCGGTCTAACGAGAAACTAGATGCGCTGATCGCGAATAGCCCGATAGCGTCCGTGATAAGCGACCCGCGTCAAAACGGTAATCCCATCATCGCCTGTAATGCTGCGTTTCTTGAACTGACGGGCTATTCGGAACATGAAATCATTGGGCGAAACTGCAAATTTTTGGCCGGTCCAGCAACGGAGCCGTGGTTAACCGACACGATTAGCAATGGCGTTCAACGTCATGCCCCGGTCATGGTCGAAATTTTGAACTACAAACGCGATGGCACACCCTTTCGCAATGCAGTGTTGGTCGCGCCGTTGTTTGACGAAGAAGGTGAGCTAGAGTTCTTTCTTGGCTCTCAGGTGGAAATTGAGCCCAGCGCGCCAGCGTCTTACGAGAGCCGTCATGCTGCGGCCGCGATGGCGGTGAAGGCATTATCTCGGCGGCAGCGCGAAGTGTTGGCCGAAATGGCGCTTGGCCACTTGAACAAGCAAATTGCGTTCCGGCTTGGGCTCAGCGAGCAAACGGTCAAAATGCACCGCGCGTTGTTAATGGACCGCTTGGGCGCAGCGAGTACGGCCGACGCTATTCGCATTGCAGTAGAGGCCGGGCTTTAATCTGCGCATTTGCTGTCACGGCGGCTCACGAGCCGCCTCGATAAGACATGGCGTCAGGGACGCAACTCCTAAACACCAAATAAAAAGGCCCGGCAGTCCCCCAACCGCCGGGCCTTTAGCTAATGATCCGATGCGTGGGATCAGTAGCTATAGTACATGTCGAATTCGACTGGGCTTGGCGTCATTTCCCAACGGGCGACGTCTTCCATCTTCAATTCGATATAGCTGTCAATCTGGTCCTTCGAGAACACGTCACCCTTCAACAGGAAGTCGTGATCCGCAGCCAAGCTCTCCAGCGCTTCACGCAGCGATCCGGCTACGGTTGGCACTTCAGCAAGCTCTGCTGGTGGCAAGTCATAGAGATTCTTGTCCATGGCCTCACCGGGGTGAATCTTATTCTGGATGCCGTCGAGGCCAGCCATGAACAAAGCCGCATAGCACAGATATGGGTTTGCCATTGCGTCAGGGAAGCGGACTTCAACGCGCTTGGCCTTGGCACCCGCACCATATGGAATACGGCATGAAGCCGAACGGTTGCGCGCCGAATAGGCTAGCAACACAGGTGCTTCGTAGCCGGGCACCAAACGCTTGTAGCTGTTTGTGGTCGGGTTTGTGAATGCGTTCACGGCCTTGGCATGCTTGATGATGCCGCCGATGAAATACAGGCACATGTCCGAAAGGCCGGCATAGCCGTCACCTGCGAAAAGCGGGGTCTTGCCTTCCCAGATCGAAAGGTGGGTGTGCATACCCGAACCATTGTCTTCCTTGATTGGCTTCGGCATGAACGTTGCGGTCTTGCCATATGCATGTGCAACCTGATGCACGACATATTTGTAGATCTGCATACGGTCAGCGGTCTGTGTCAGCGTACCGAAAGTCAGGCCAAGCTCATGCTGGGCTGCGGCAACTTCATGGTGATGCTTGTCGCAAGGCAGACCCATTTCGAGCATGGTCGAAACCATTTCGCCACGGATGTCCATTGCGCTGTCCACCGGCGCGACTGGGAAATAACCACCCTTTGCACGGGGGCGATGGCCCATATTGCCGTTTTCATATTTCGTGCCGCTGTTCGTTGGCAGCTCAATATCGTCGATCTTGTAATATGACGTGTTATAGCTGTTTTCGAAACGCACATCGTCGAACATGAAAAACTCGGCTTCTGGGCCGACATATACGGTGTCGCCGATGCCTGTGGTTTTCAAATAGGCTTCAGCGCGCTTTGCGGTCGAGCGCGGGTCGCGGCTGTAAAGTTCTCCCGTTGATGGCTCGACGATATCGCAGAAGATGATCATCATTGGCGTGGCGGAGAATGGATCTACGTACACGGCATCAAGATCAGGCTTCAGGATCATGTCGGATTCGTTGATGGCTTTCC